>JAFQRZ010000026.1 GCA_017409825.1 Agathobacter sp.
CCAGGATCAAACTCTCATGTTAAAAGTTTAATCGGCCAGTCTAAACTGGCTTTTCCGTTTATTCAGAAATAATAATCTGAATCTACTGTTTAAAGGGTTTTAAACTCTCGTTTAAAACGTTCGCTAGATTTTTCATCTAGACTTGAAATTCATTTGAATCTTTCAAGGTTTTCACTGTTTAGTTATCAATGTTCGTTTGCTGTCTTGACGACAGCTTGATTAGTCTACCATGCACGAGACACAATGTCAATACATATTTTCGTCTTTTTCAAAAATATTTTTGAAAAAGAGCGGAGAAGGAGGGATTTGAACCCTCGCGCCGGTTTCCCGACCTATACCCTTAGCAGGGGCACCTCTTCGGCCACTTGAGTACTTCTCCAAAGGTATTTTCTAAGTATTTACTTATCTCGCGTACGTGACGCATTGTTTATTCTACTAAAAGGAATCTTGTTTGTCAATTAAAAAAATTAAATTTTTTGATTTATTTTTCTGCCTTTCTTTTTATAACAAGATATTGTGTTTCTTCTTATTATAAAGCACAAAATTCCTTACTAGCCTGGTCATATAAATTATTTCCTTCTCTGTCTATCACAACGACAACCGGAAAATTTTCTACTTCTATCTGAAGTATTGCTTCGGCTCCTAAATCTTCATAACAAATGATTTCGGATTTTTTGATACATTTGGATAGTAAGGCACCTGCTCCACCAACCGCAGCAAAATATACTGCTTTGTTTCTTATAATTGCATCTATTACCTCCGGAGAACGTCTTCCTTTTCCAATCATTGCTTTCTGCCCCAAATCCATAAGACGTGGTGCGTACTTATCCATGCGTGTGGCAGTGGTTGGGCCAGCGGAACCAATTGGCTTACCTTCTCTTGCAGGCGATGGACCCATATAATATATCGTAGAATCTTCTATATGAATAGGAAGAGATTCTCCGTGGTCTAATGCCTCTATCATTCTTTTGTGTGCAGCATCTCTGGCTACATACATCGTTCCGTTTATAAAAACGTAGTCTCCAGCTTTTAATTCTCTGGTCGTTTCTTCTGTAATTGGTGTTCTTATTATTTTATTCATTGGCACCATATATTATTCCTCTTAATCTAAATTTCTCTCACAGAATGCCGGTTTACATGACAACAAATATTTACAGCTACTGGAAGTCCTGCAATGTGAGTTGGATAAGTATTGATGTTTACTGCTAAAGCCGTCGTGCTTCCACCAAGGCCCCCTGGACCAATTCCCGTTTTATTAATTTTCTCCAGTAATTCCTGTTCCATTTCGGCCACATAAGGAATTGGAGAATGTTCATTCACCGGTCTCGTTAACGCCTGCTTTGCTAAAATAGCACACTTCTCAAATGTGCCACCAACACCTACACCGATTACCATTGGAGGACAAGCATTTGGACCAGCATCTTTTACGGCTGTAAAAATCGCCTCTTTCACACCTTCGATTCCATCTGCGGGCTTTAACATAAAAATACGACTCATGTTTTCACTACCAAAGCCTTTTGGGGCAAAAGTAATTTTAACCCTGTCTCCTGGAATAATTGAATAGTGAATGACTGCTGGCGTATTGTCTTTTGTATTTTCACGTATGATAGGATCGCTTACCACGGACTTGCGAAGATATCCTTCTACATAACCCTGTCGGACACCTTCATTGATAGCATCTTCCAAATTCATTCCTTCAAAATGTACATCTTGTCCTATTTCTATAAAGAAAACAGCCATTCCAGTATCTTGACAGATTGGAATCATTTCGGAGGATGCGATATCTAAGTTCTCTTCTAATTGATTTAGAATTTTCTTTCCCAGCTCCGATTTTTCTGTCTCTATCACTTTTGATAAAGCATCTTTCATATCCACTGATAGGAAATGATTTGCTTCAATGCACATTTCCTTTACATTTTCTATTATTTCATTTGTATGGATTGTTCTTATCATAATTTTCCCCTTTTATGGATGATAATTATCATTTTATCACAAACCTAGTGAAAAAAATATAAAATTCGGCAGGCGAATGCCTGCCGAATCGAAAATTTTGAATTATTCTTCGCTAGAAGTATTTTCCTCTGAGTTCTCTGTTACTTCAGATTCTTCTGCAATTTCTTCATTCATCAGAGTCTTATCTTCTCTTACTTTTGCAATACTTGCAACGGTTACTCCTTCTTTTAAGTTAATCAATTTCACACCAGAAGTTACTCTTCCAAGAAGTGCAGTATCTTTTACTTTGATACGGATAATGATACCTTCTGTATTGATAAGCATTACTTCATCATCCACACCTACTGCTTTTACTCCAACTAAGTTACCAGATTTTTCGGTAATCTTGTAGCATTTTACACCTTTACCACCACGATTCTGTGGAGTAAATTCTGTAGTAAGTGTACACTTACCGAGACCTTTTTCTGCAACAATCATAACAGAATCACCCTGGCTGGCAGTCTGCATTGCGATAACTTCATCACCAGGTACCAAATTCATACCGATAACACCCATGGTCGTACGTCCAGTGGTTCTTACATCTGTTTCATGGAAGCGGATACACTGTCCATATTTGGTAAACATTAAGATGTCGTCTGTATTATCTGTAATCTTAACTTCAATCAGTTCATCATCTTCACGTAAGTTGATTGCAGCAAGACCAGTTTTACGAATATTTGCATAATCAGTCACTGGAGTTTTCTTCGCAATACCACGTTTAGTCGCCATGAAGAGATATTTATCTTCTTCATATTCCTTGATAGGAATCATAGCTGTAATCTTTTCGCCTGGCTGAAGTGGAATCAGATTGATAATGGCTGTTCCACGAGAAGTACGGCTTGCTTCCGGAATTTCGTAAGCTTTGATTCTGTATACACGACCAGTATTGGTAAAGAACATAAGGTAATGATGCGATGTAGTCATCATCATTTCTTCGATGTAGTCATCTTCGATGGTTTCCATACCCTTGATACCTTTACCACCACGATTCTGAGCTTTGAAATTGTCGGTACTCATTCTCTTGATATAACCAACTTTTGTCATTGTAATAACATTATTGGTTACTGGAATCAATTCTTCCATAGAAATATCGTATTCATCGAAACCAATCGAAGTCATACGATCTTCACCATATTTATCTGCGATAACCATAATTTCTTCGCGGATAACACCAAGTAAAAGTTTATTATCAGCCAAAATTGCTTTCAATTCGCTGATACGTTTCATAAGCTCTGCATATTCTGCTTCTAATTTTTCTCTTTCCAAACCAGTAAGAGCTTTCAGACGCATATCTACGATAGCCTGTGCCTGTGCATCTGACAAACCGAAACGTTCCATTAAGTTTACTTTTGCATCCGCAGTGGTACGACTTCCACGAATAATTGCAATTACTTCATCAATATTATCCAAAGCAATGATTAAGCCCTGCAAAATATGAGCTCTTTCTTCTGCTTTGTTTAAATCATATCTGGTACGTCTTGTGATAACTTCTTTCTGATGATCCAAATAGTGGCTTAACATCTGCTGAAGGTTAAGTACTTTTGGTTCATTATTTACCAGTGCAAGATTGATAACACCGAAGGTATCCTGCATCTGTGTATGTTTATAAAGAAGATTTAAAACTACAGTTGGATTTACATCACGACGAAGTTCGATACAAATACGCATACCTTCACGGTTAGATTCATCACGTAAATCTGTAATGCCGTCGATTTTCTTATCTTTATGTAATTCTGCAATTTTCTCGATAAGTCTTGCTTTGTTTACAAGATAAGGTAGTTCTGTTACTACGATACGGTTTTTTCCATTCTGCATCGGTTCGATATCGGTAACCGCACGAACACGGATTTTTCCACGGCCAGTACGATATGCTTCATTAATACCTTGTGTTCCGAGGATTACACCACCCGTTGGAAAATCTGGTCCTTTTACAATATCGATAAGCTCATCAATTTCGGTTTCTTTATCTCCTACCTCATTATCAATGAGTTTTACAACTGCGTAAATAACATCACGTAAGTTATGAGGTGGAATATTGGTAGCCATACCTACGGCAATACCAGTGGTACCATTTACCAAAAGGTTTGGATATCTGGAAGGAAGAACGGTTGGTTCTTTTTCTGTTTCATCAAAGTTCGGTACAAAATCTACCGTATCTTTATTGATATCCTCAATCATCATCATAGAAATTTTGCTAAGTCTTGCTTCTGTATAACGCATTGCAGCTGCGCCATCACCGTCCACAGAACCGAAGTTTCCGTGACCGTCTACCAGTGGACAACGGAAGGACCAAGGCTGAGCCATGTTTACAAGTGCTCCGTAAATAGAGCTGTCACCATGTGGGTGATATTTACCCATGGTATCACCAACGATACGCGCACATTTACGATGTGGCTTATCTGGAGTATTGTTCAGTTCAATCATGGAATAAAGAACACGACGCTGAACTGGTTTTAAACCATCTCTTACATCAGGTAAAGCACGACTTGCGATAACACTCATCGCATAGTCGATGTAGGAGGTTTCCATAGTTTTCTTTAAATCTACTTGCTGAATTTGATCAAAAATCTTATCATCCATTCTATTAGAATCCTCCTTTCATTAAATATCTAAATTCTTAACATATTTTGCGTTAGCTTCAATAAATTCACGTCTAGGTTCTACCTTATCACCCATAAGTGTACGGAAGGTTACATCAACTTCCGTTGCACTATCTTCATCGATGATAACCTGTTTTAAAATACGTCTTTCTGGGTCCATAGTAGTTTCCCAAAGCTGTTCCGCATCCATTTCACCAAGACCTTTGTAACGCTGAATCTTATTATTCGAATCACGTCCGACTTCGTTGATGATAGATGCTAATTCTTCATCACTATATGCATAGTAAACCTTTTTGTTTTTCTCCAACTTGTAAAGTGGAGGTGTTGCGAGATAAACATAGCCCTGTTTGATAAGTTCTGGCATAAAACGATATAGGAAAGTAAGCATAAGTGTGGCAATATGCGCACCATCTACGTCGGCATCTGTCATGATAATAATCTTATGATATCTAAGCTTACTGATATCAAACTGATCATGAATACCAGTACCGAATGCAGTAATCATCGCTTTTATTTCTGCATTATCATAGATACGGTCTAATCTTGCTTTTTCTACATTTAAGATTTTTCCACGAAGTGGCAAAATTGCCTGAGTCGCACGACTTCTTGCAGTTTTTGCAGAACCACCAGCGGAATCCCCTTCTACGATGAAGATTTCACAATTTTCTGGATTTTTATCCGAGCAGTCTGCTAATTTTCCCGGTAAAGATGTGCCTTCTAAAGCTGTTTTTCTTCTTGTCATATCGCGAGCTTTACGAGCGGCTTCTCTTGCTCGCTGCGCAAGCAGCGATTTTTCACAAATATTTTTACCTACTGCTGGATTCTGTTCTAAGAAGTAGGTTAATTTTTCAGAAACGATAGATTCTACTGCACCACGTGCCTCGCTATTACCAAGTTTCTGTTTCGTCTGACCTTCAAACTGTGGTTCCCCAATCTTGATACTGATAATCGCTGTCAAACCTTCACGAATATCTTCACCTGTTAAAGCTGGATCACTATCTTTTAATAATTTCTTGTCTCTTGCGTAAGCATTGAAGGTTTTGGTAATCGCATTACGGAAACCAGTAACATGAGTACCTCCTTCTGGAGTAATAATATTATTTACATAACCATAACAGTTATCTGAGAAAGAATCGTTATGCTGCATTGCTACTTCTACATAAACATCATCCTTCATTCCTTCACAGTAAATAACACTATCATAAAGTGGTTCACTACCTCTATTTAAGTAGGTAACAAATTCCTTAATACCACCTTCATAATAAAATTCATGCAAACGAGGTTCTTCTCCTCTATCATCAATTAATACAATACGAAGTCCCTTTGTAAGGAATGCAGTTTCACGAAGACGTTTTTTCAAAACATCATATTCGAAAACAGTTGTTTCAAAAATCGTATCATCTGGTAAGAATTTTACTTTTGTACCATGTTTTTCTGCATCACAATTTCCAACGATTTTTACATCGTCATCTGCTTTACCACGACGGTAAGATTGTGCATAAATATTACCATCTTTGCATACTTCTACTGTAAGCCAGGTAGAAAGTGCATTTACAACAGATGCACCTACACCATGAAGACCACCGGATACCTTGTATCCTCCACCGCCAAATTTACCACCAGCATGAAGCACAGTAAATACAACTTCCAAAGCTGATTTGCCAGCTTTTTCGTTGATACCTACAGGAATACCACGTCCATCGTCTTCCACTGTAATCGAATTATCTTTGTTAATGGTCACATAAATATTTTTACAAAAACCTGCCAAAGCTTCATCCACGGAATTATCTACAATTTCGTATACCAAATGATGAAGACCTCTTTCGGATGTACTACCAATGTACATACCTGGTCTTTTACGAACCGCTTCCAAACCTTCTAAAATCTGAATTTGATCCGCACCATATTCCTGGCCATTCTTTAATTCTTCACTCATACATTACTCCTCTTCATGCTCGTTTGAATCATTATTTTCAAATATTTCTCCATTAATAACTTTAAACACCTTATTAATGTGGAATCTATTTTTTACAAATTCTTCTAATCCAGTACAAGTAATAATTGTTTGAATATCACTTATACTATTTAATAAATAATTTTGTCTGTTACTATCAAGCTCCGACAAAACATCATCCAATAATAATACTGGCGTATTATGTATTGATTTTTTCACAATTTCAATTTCTGCTAATTTTAAAGATAAAGCAGAAGTTCTCTGCTGTCCCTGTGAACCAAATTTTCGAATGTCTATTTCATTTACCGAAAACAACATATCATCTCTATGTGGACCAACTGTTGTCTGACAAAGCTTTAAATCTTTATGCTTCGCTTTTAATAATTCATCTGCAAAGAACATTTCCTCAATATTTGGTTCATATTTTAAAATTAACTGCTCTTTTCCGCCAGAAATATTGGAATGAATCTGTCCAATAATTTCATTTAATTCTTCAATAAAAACCTTGCGTCGTTTAATAATTCTTTTTCCGGTTTCTAAAAGCTGCTCATCCCAAACGGATAAGGTTTCCATTAAATCAGGCCTAAAACTAATGTCTTTTAAAAGCTTATTACGCTGATTTAGTATCTTATTATATTTAGTCAAATCCGATAAATATAATTTATCTAGCTGGCATAGCTCAGAATCTAAAAATCTACGTCGTTCTGCAGGACCATTTTTTATAATATTAAGATCCTCTGGAGAAAAGAACACTATATTTAAAATCCCGAAAAGCTCACTGGCTTTTTTTATCGGTATCTTATTAATCGCTACACCTTTCGAACCACGGGTTCTCAAATGCATATCAATCTGGTATTCTTTTTCATTTTTTTCCACAATCGTTCTTATATGAGCTTCTTCACATCCAAAACGAATGACTTCTTTATCCTTGCTTCCTTTGTGCGACTTCGTCGTTCCGCTAAAGTAAGCAGCTTCTAATACATTCGTCTTTCCTTGCGCATTGTCTCCATATAAAATATTTGTACCATGGTCAAAATGTATTTCTAAATTCTCATAATTTCTAAAATTGCTTAATTCAATCGATTTTATAATCATTTCACAATCTTGATTGTTTCTCCATTATAGGAAACAATGTCTCCATCATAGAGTTTTTTTCCTCTTTGTACTTCCACTTCACCGTTTAATTCCACAAGACCATCCTGTATAACAATCTTTGCCTCTACACCAGAACCAACCACAGAAGCTTTCTTAAGAGCCTGTCCAAGTTTGATGAATTCTTCATCTTCTCTAATATTTACTGTAATCATATATTTCTCCTAGTTTACATTACTGAAATTTACAGGAAGGATTAAGTAAATAAATTTACCCTCATCATCTTTGATGAAACATGGAGCCTTTGGATTTACCATGTAAAGTGTAACTTCTTCTTCATCAATGACACGGAGCGCATCAATAAAGAATTTTGGATTAAATCCAATTAAAATATCCTTACCTTCTTTTTCAATATCAATATCTTCATTCATAGAACCAATGAAAGAAGTAATCTTAAGCTGCACATTTCCATCTGTCACATTCATGATAATTGGTTTCTTATCACCTTCTTTTACAAGAAGAGTAGAACGGTCAATACAGTCTAATAATTCTTTTTTATTAATCTTTACCTTTGTTTCATAGTCAGAAGAAAGCATCTGATCTATTTTGAAGTATTCCCCTTCAATGAGTCTTGATACAACTGTTGTATTTTCAAAATCAAATACGATGTGATTATTTGAAATATAAATCACTACATCTTCATCTACACTACCAGGAATAATTTTGCTAACTTCCTGTAATGTCTTTCCTGGAACAACCACTTTTTTGTGATCATAATTATTTTTTAATTCAATATAACGAATGGAAATACGATGTCCATCCAAAGAAACTACTTTTAACTGATTTTCGTTAATTTCAAATAATTCACCAGTCATGAGTTTATTGTTGTCATTATCAGAAATAGAAAAGATTGTCTGACGAATCACTTCTTTTAATGTAAACTGGCTCATAACGATAGAATCATTTTTCTCAATAAAAGGAATACGTGAAAAATCATCTCCTGATTTTCCTACAATATCAAATTTCGCTTTTTCACAAGATATAATAGTTTTCAAATTTGCATCTGTTTCAATCGTTACATCACTATCAGGTAATTTACGAACAACTTCAGCGAAGAATTTTGCATCCAATGCAATAATACCTCTTTCAATGATGTCACCTTCTATTTTAGTTTCAATTCCAAGTTCTAAGTCATTGGCCATAAGTTTAATTTCATTTGTAGAAGCATCAATTAAGATACATTCTAAAATAGCCATAGTAGTTCTAGTTGGAACTGCTTTTGAAACAATATTAACTCCACGTAATAAATTTGATTTTGAAACAACTAATTTCATTGAAAAAGCTCCCTTCTGCGCATATATAAATAATTTAAATTCATAGTCTTATTCTTAGAGGATGTTTAAAAGTGAATAACCCTCTTAACCCTTGAAAATCATAGGGTTTTGAAGTTTGATAAACCTATTTATAAGAGGATGAAAACAATTGGAAAAAGTTCATGTTTTTGTGAACAAAATTATATAAACTTTTCATCCACTGTTGATAAACGTTTATAAGTTTATAAGTTTATAAATTAGTTTGGATTAATCTTCTTCTTTATAGTATCAATTAACGTTCTGGTGTTATCATTTACTTCATATTCATCACCAATTTTCTTAATACCATGGATGATTGTGGAATGGTCACGTCCTCCAAGGAAGGAGCCAATGACATCCAAAGAAGAATCTGTCATGGTTTTACATAAGTACATAGCGATTTGTCTTGGTCGAGCAATATCGCTGCTTCTACTTCTGGAAATCATTTGATCCATAGAAATATTGAAATGTTCAGTAACGACTTCAATAATAAGCTGCGGTGTGATTTCTCTAGGTTTGTCTGGTGTGATGATATTTTGAAGTTCCTTTTGTGCAATTTCCATTGTAATGGTTTGTTTACAAAGGTTGTTGTAAGCCAAAAGCTTATTTAAAGCACCTTCTAATTCTCTGACATTGGATTTTATGTTATTTGCAATGTAGTTGAGAATTTCATCATCAATATCAAAATGGTCTGATTCCGCTTTTTTTCTTAAGATGGCCATACGGGTTTCATAATCTGGAATACCGATATCTGCCATAAGTCCCCATTCAAAACGCGAACGAATACGTTCTTCTAAGGTTTCCATATCCTTTGGTGGCTTATCAGAGGTAAGAATAATTTGTTTTCCTTGTGTCTGAAGTGCGTTAAAGGTGTGGAAAAATTCTTCCTGTGTACTCTCTTTTCCTATAATAAATTGGATATCGTCAATCATAAGTACGTCAACGGTACGATATTTATCACGGAATTTCGTCATGGAAGAAGCATTACCATTTCGGATGGATTCGATAACTTCGTTAGTAAATTGTTCCGAAGTAACATAAATTACTTTTGAATTTGGATTCTGGTCTAAAATAAAATGTCCGATGGAATGCATCAAGTGTGTTTTACCAAGTCCTGGTCCTCCGTAGATATAAAGAGGATTGTAGGTTTCACCAGGAGATTCTGCTACAGCTAAAGAAGCAGACTGAGCAAAACGATTATTATTACCAACGACAAAAGTTTCAAATGTGTAGTTTGGATTTAAATTCGAATTGGATCCATTTAAAGAAGCAACCTTTTTCACTGGCTTCTTTATATTAAGTGATTTAGCATGTTCTGGAAGAATGAACTGAATATCGTATTCTTCACCAATCACTTCACCAATAGCTACTTTTAAAGGAAGATAATATTTCTTCTGGATGTAGCTTAAAGCCATTTGTTCAAATGGAGCTAAGATATATAAAGTATTGCCATCAACAGCATATACTTCTAATGGACGCATCCATGTATCAAAGGAAATATCTGATATTTCGTGCTCTTTTTTAACAGTATTTAATATTTCATCCCATTTATTAATCACTTTTTCCATCAAAGTTCTCCATATCTTCATTAAAATAGAGGATAGTTATCCATAATTCTACAAATATAATACTACACTATTTTTAGGTTAAAATCAACGTTTAAAAGGTGTTTAAAGGCATTAAAAGTTATAGACCTAGAAAAATCTAGCCTAGATGGGTTTTTAAACATTTTATCCCTGTATTGTGTACTACATTTCCACAAGTTATCAACAGAAAGTGAATAACTAAAAAAATAAAATTTTAAAAAAGTGCTGATTTTTCTTGACTTGGAGAACTTTTTTGCTATAATAGGGGTGATGTTTTTTAACGTAGAGGAGGTGGATAATAATGAAGATGACATTCCAACCAAAAAAGAGACAGAGAGCTAAAGTACATGGATTCAGAAGCAGAATGAGCACTGCAGGCGGAAGAAAAGTATTAGCTTCAAGAAGAGCAAAAGGTAGAAAAAAATTATCAGCATAGGCCACAATCTTTGTGGTCTTTTCTTCTTTTAAGGAGAAAAATATGAAATATTCGGAAAGTTTAAAAAAGAATATGGATTTTCAAAATGTATATCAGAATGGTAAATCTTATGCGAATAAGAGTTTGGTGATGTATGTTTTGGAGAATAAAGGTAACAGAAACAGAATTGGTATATCAGTAAGTAAAAAAGTTGGAAATAGTGTTATAAGACATCGCATTACTCGTTTGATACGAGAAAGTTATAGACTACAGGAAGAAATGTTCAATAGTGGTTTGGACATTGTAGTTATCGCAAGAAGTACAGCGCGTGAAGTTGGATATAAAGAAATAGAAAGCGCACTGTTACACTTGGGAAATCTTCATGGCATATTAAAAAACAAATAGAAAAGAAGATGGAATCATATTGAAAAAAATTTTAATTTATCTAATAAAATTTTATCAAAAGTATATTTCTCCAATGAAATCAACGAAATGTCCTTATTTTCCTACTTGTTCCTGTTATGGACTTGAAGCTGTCCAGAAATATGGAGCTATAAAGGGTGGGACATTAGCTGCGTGGAGAATTATAAGATGCAATCCTTTTTCGAAAGGTGGATATGATCCTGTTCCATAATGGAGGTTTTTATGATGAACATTTTATTAACACCATATGATGGAGCAATACTTGGACCTATTGCAAAATTATTAGGTGTAATTATGGATGCAATTTATATGTTCATGTACAATATTTTCGGAATTGAAAATGTTGGTTTGAGCATTATCCTTTTTACAATCGTAATTTATACTCTTATGTTGCCACTTACTTATAAGCAGCAGAAGTTCTCAAAATTATCACAAGCAATGCAGCCTGAATTAAAAGCAATTCAGGAAAAATACAAAAATAAAAAAGATGAAGCTTCTCAGATGGCAATGAGCAATGAAACACAGATGGTATATGATAAGTACGGTGTTTCTCCAATGGGTAGCTGTGGGCAGATGCTTATTCAGATGCCTATTTTATTAACTTTGTATCGTGTATTCTACAATGTACCTGCTTACATCACAGCCGTTCGTGATAAATTTGTTGTAATTGCAGATGAAATCATGGCTTATGATGGTTTTGCAGATATTATGACAAAAATTACAACGGATTATAAGGTAAATACAGGTGTTACACCTAATTTCGTAGTCTCTGATACAAATACAATTGATCAGGTAAGAAATTATATCATTGATGTAATTTATAAAGTTCCTTCTATTGATAGTTTGGTAAAACCTAATGCAGATGGTGAGGTTTACTTCACATCATTAGATAGTGTTACAGAAATTATAAACAGTGGTGTAAAAGAATTCCATGAATTTAACCTTTTCTTTGGATTAAATATTTCAGATACACCATGGAATATTATTACAGATAATTTTTCGGCAGGAAACTTTATTCTTATGTTTGCAGCATTGATGATTCCATTTTTATCATGGTTGACACAGGTAGTAAGTTTAAAATTGATGCCTACTGCGAATAATGATAAAAATAATCAGAATGATATGATGGCTCAGCAGATGAAAATGATGAATAAGACAATGCCTCTTATGTCATTGTTCTTCTGTTTTACATTACCAGTTGGTCTTGGTATTTACTGGACGATTTCAGCAGGATACCGTTGTGTACAGCAGTTAGTTATCAATAAAATCATTTCTAATATGAGTTTAGATGATATTATTGAAAAGAATAAAGAAAAAGCAAAACAGAAACAGGAAAAACGTGGTGTTTACGAAAACCAGATTCGTGAAGCTGCAGCAATGAAAACTAGAACTATCGAAAGTAAAGCTAATATTGGAAATTATGCAGATGTAGATTCTGATGCATATAACAATGCTAACAAAATATATAAACCAGGTAGTATGGCTTCAAAAGCAAATATGGTAAGAGAATATAATGAAAGAAATTCTCGTAAGTAATTGGAGGAATAAAAATGGAATTTATTGAAGTTTCAGCAAAAACAGTAGATGAAGCTTTAACAGAAGCTTCCATCTCTCTTGGAATTCCAAGTAGTGAAATAGAATATGAAGTAGTAGAAAAGGGAAGTACAGGTTTCTTAGGAATTGGTAGCAAAAATGCAGTAATCAAAGCTCGTAAGAAATTTTCTGTAGAAGAGAATGTAAAAGAATTTTTAAAATCTGTTTTCCATGCAATGGATATGGCAGTTGAAATCATCGTAAAAGTAAACGAAGAAGAAAAATTAATCGAAGTTGAATTAAAGGGTGATGATATGGGTGTTCTCATCGGTAAGAGAGGACAGACATTGGATTCTTTACAGTACTTAACAAATCTTGCAGTAAACAAACATTCTGAAAACTATTACAAAGTAAAAGTGGATACAGAAGATTATCGTAAGAGAAGAAAAGATACTTTAGAAAATCTTGCAAAGAATATTGCTTACAAAGTTAAGAGAACAAAACGTGCAGTTGAGTTAGAACCAATGAATCCTTTTGAAAGAAGAGTGATTCATTCTGCACTTCAAAATGACAGATATGTTACAACACATTCTGAAGGAGAAGAACCTTATAGACATGTTGTAGTTACACTTAAAAAATAGTTTTTCTAAATTATATGTCCCAGGTTATAAATAATAGAATGACTCGAGGCTGATGCGTAACCTCGTCTTATCTATTATTTATAGCCTGGGACTTACTTTTTGGATAAATTTATTTTTTTTATAATTACAACATGTTATAATATAAGTAGTATGCTTAAAAAGGAGATTTTATGAAGTCAGATACAATTGCTGCAGTAGCAACTGCTATGAGTCCAAGTGGAATTGGTATTATAAGATTAAGTGGAGATGAATCCTTAGAAATTATTGATAAGATTTATCGCTCAAAAATGAATAAGAAGAAAATTAGTGAATGTGATTCTCATACCATTCACTATGGATATATTTATGATGGAGAAGAAATGATTGATGAAGTTATGGTTCTTCTCATGAAAGCTCCAAATACGTATACAAAAGAAGACACCATTGAAATTGATTGTCATGGTGGTGTTTTTGTAATGAAACGAATCTTAGAAACGGTAATTAAGTATGGTGCCAGACCGGCAGAACCAGGTGAGTTTACTAAGCGCGCTTTTTTGAACGGTCGTATTGATTTAACACAGGCAGAATCTGTGATTGATGTAATTAATTCGAAAAACTCCTTTGCTTTGAAGAGTTCATTAAGTCAGCTTAAAGGTTCTGTGCTTACAGATGTGAAAAAGATACGTGGAAATATTTTGCACGAAATTGCTTTTATAGAAACAGCATTGGATGATCCAGAACATATTTCCTTGGATGGATATAATGAGAATTTACTTTCTGTAGTGAATCATGAAAGAAAAGAAATGAAAAGACTTTTGGATTCCTCGGATAATGGACGCATTTTAAAAGAAGGCATTAATACTGTAATATTAGGAAAACCAAATGCTGGTAAGTCTTCTTTGTTGAATGTTTTAGTTGGAGAGGAACGTGCAATTGTAACAGATATCGCTGGTACGACGCGTGATGTTTTAGAAGAACAGATTAATCTTCATGGAATTTCACTTAACATTATGGATACGGCCGGTATTCGAAACACAGAAGATGTGGTGGAAAAAATTGGTGTTACAAAAGCAAAAGAATATGCGAATAAAGCAGATTTTATTATTTATGTAATTGACAGTTCTACTGCTTTGGATGAAAGTGATTTTGAAATTATGGAAATTTTAAAAGATAAAAAAGCAGTGGTACTTTTGAATAAATCTGATTTGGAAGTAGTGACTTCGAAAGAGGAAGTAGAAAAGCATTTGGATAAAACAATTATTCCTATTTCTGCGAAAGAGAATACTGGTATTACAGAATTAGAAGAAAAGATAAAAGAAATGTTTTTCCATGGAGAAGTAACTTTTAATGATGAAGTGTATATTACAAATATTCGTCAGAAAAATTCTTTACAGGATGCATTGGATAGTTTAAATTTAGTAGTGCAAAGTATAGAAGACGATATGCCAGAAGATTTTTATTCCATTGATTTGATGAGTGCTTATGAGTCACTTGGCAAAATGATTGGAGAATCAGTAGAAGATGATTTGGTAAATGAAATCTTCAGCAAATTCTGTATGGGTAAATAAATTTTGATTTTTTAGAAAGAGGTAAAAGATGCCTGCTATTGTAGAAAATTATGATGTAGTAGTAGTAGGTGCTGGTCATGCTGGATGTGAAGCAGCATTGGCAAGTGCCAGACTTGGAATGGAAACGATTATTTTTACAGTAAGTGTAGATAGTATTGCACTGATGCCATGTAATCCAAATATCGGTGGAAGTTCTAAAGGACATATTGTAAGAGAAATAGATGCTCTCGGTGGAGAGATGGGAAAGAACAT
The DNA here is from genome assembly GCA_017409825.1 of Agathobacter sp. Classification (GTDB taxonomy): domain Bacteria; phylum Bacillota; class Clostridia; order Lachnospirales; family Lachnospiraceae; genus Roseburia. The sequence goes on from JAFQRZ010000026.1 coordinate 15,388, forward strand.
CGATAAGACTTTTATTCAGTCCAAGATGTTAAATAAGTCAAAAGGACCTGCCGTACACTCTCTTCGTGCACAGGCGGATAAGATGGCCTATACTACTGAGATGCGAAAAGTGTTAGAAAATACTGACCACTTAACGATACGTCAAGCGGAAATAAGTGACATTATTACGGATGAAGCTAATCATATCACTGGAGTTAAGACAGTTTCTGGTGCAACCTATCACTGTAAGGCTGTTATTATTTGTTCCGGTACTTATTTGAATGCGAGATGTTTGACAGGTGAGATGATTACTTATTCTGGTCCAAATGGTTTGCAGGCTGCAACACATCTTACGAATTCTTTGGTAGAACATGGTGTAGAGATGTATCGCTTTAAAACGGGGACACCTGCACGTATTGATAAAAGAAGTATTGATTTTTCAAAAATGGAAGAACAATTTGGAGATGAAAGAGTCATACCATTTTCTTTCACTACCGATCCGGAGGATGTACAGATTGAACAAGTGTCCTGTTGGTTGACTTATACAAATCCAACAACGCACGAAATCATTCGTGCAAATTTGCATCGCTCTCCAATGTATTCCGGAGTTATCGAAGGCACCGGACCAAGATACTGTCCATCCATTGAAGATAAAGTTGTGAAGTTTGCGGAGAAAGAACGTCATCAGATTTTCATTGAACCAGAAGGATTACATACCAATGAAATGTATGTTGGTGGTATGTCTTCTTCTTTACCGGAGGATGTGCAGCATGCTATGTATCGTACACTCCCTGGTTTAGAAAATGCGAAGATTGTACGTAATGCTTATGCGATTGAATATGATTGTATCAATCCAAATCAGTTATATGCTTCTTTGGAATTCAAAAATATCCATGGTCTTTTCAGTGCTGGTCAGTTTAATGGAAGCTCTGGTTATGAAGAAGCTGCAGGTCAAGGTTTGGTAGCAGGTATCAATGCGGCCATGAAGATTCAGGGAAGAGAACCACTTGTGTTAGATCGTTCCGAAAGTTATATCGGTGTACTCATCGACGACCTTGTAACAAAGGAAACCTTTGAGCCATATCGAATGATGACTTCACGTGCAGAGTATCGTTTACTGCTTCGTCAAGATAATGCAGATATGCGTTTGACGAAAAAGGGATATGAGATTGGATTGATTTCTCAGGAACGTTATGATTGGGTATGTGAAAAAGAAAGACTCATTGAAGAAGAAATTGTTCGATGTGAAAATGTAAAGATTGGAGCATCGAAAGAAGTACAGGCTTTATTGGAAAGATATGGTAGTATACCTCTTAATACTGCTTCCACAATTGCTGAATTAATTCGCAGACCAGAATTGGATTATGAGAAATTAGCTCCAATTGATCCAGAGAGAAAACCTTTGGCTTATGATGTTATCGAGCAGGTAAATATTTTAATTAAGTATGATGGTTACATTAAACGACAGATTAAGCAGGTAGAACAGTTCAAACGATTAGAGAAAAAGAAACTTCCACAGAATTTTGATTATAGTGAAATCAATGGACTTCGTATTGAGGCAGTACAGAAGTTAAATAAATATCAGCCAATGAACATAGGACAGGCCTCTCGTATCTCTGGAGTTTCTCCTGCAGATACTTCTGTAATTTTGGTTTATTTGGAACAGTTGAAATACTCCAATCCTGATTTATTCTATCAATTAAATGGTCACCTGGAGGAAGAGTCAGATGGCAAATAGTTTTGATAAATTTATAGAAGAAGTAAATAAGATTTCTATCGAGCTTAGTGAAAAACAGTTAGAACAGTTTCGTATCTATTATGAAATGTTAGTAGAGAAAAATAAGGTGATGAATCTTACCGGAATTACGGAATGGGATGAAGTATTAGAAAAACATTTTTTGGATAGTATTTCTTTGATAAGAGCTGTTGATTTAAATCAAGAATTGTCTGTGATGGATATGGGAACTGGAGCAGGCTTTCCAGGTATTCCACTTAAGATTGCTTTTCCAAATTTGAAAGTGACCTTGGCAGATTCCTTGAATAAAAGAGTTCTCTTTTTGCAGGAAGTAATTGATGCTTTGAAATTGGAAGGTATTGAAGCAATTCATGGTAGAGCAGAAGATTTAGCGAGAGATAAAAAATACCGTGAACAGTATGATTTGTCAGTATCAAGAGCCGTTGCAAATCTTTCTACTTTAAGTGAATACTGTTTACCATTTGTGAAAATAGGAGGACAATTTATTTCCTATAAATCAGGTGAAATTGAGAAAGAGGTTGCTTCATCCAAAAGTGCAGTCTTTCTACTTGGTGGAAAGGTAAAAGACATCGTGAAATTTGAACTTGGAGAATCTGGTAGATCTTTTATTGTAATTGATAAAGTAAAAGGTACACCAAAGACTTATCCTAGAAAAGCAGGAACTCCATCGAAAAAACCATTATAATGAAATAAGTTAAGACCCCCATATTTAATATGGGGGTCTTTATTTATTTCTCTTTAAATGAAGTTTTCAATTATAGATGTGATTTTTTCTGGAATTTCCATGTGAGGATAGAGGCTTCCATTTGTAATACGAACAATATCTAAGTTGGTATTTACTTTGTGATAGTCATCCAATGCTAGCGCATATCTCTTCATTTCTACAGAACCAATGATAAGTGTTGGAGTAGAAATAGTTTTTACTGCATGGGTGATACTATTGTTTACATAGTTTCCTAGCAAGCTGGAAAACAAATATCTACCATTGCTTCCATTTTTGTGTGCTGCTTCGTAGTAAATATCTTCAATGGAAGAGGATATTAACTGTGGTCTGGTAACATAACGTGTGCGGAAAGATTCATCAATATGCTGCATATTGTTCATCATATTGTATACGAAGGTTCCAACAAAAGGTAATTGGATAATCGTCTTTTTTACTTTTGATACTTCATCTGGAATCATATCCAACTGTTTCAAAGAAGCTGGGTTGATTAAGATAATCTTTTCAAAAAGACTATCATCGATATGATTTGTCATAATTACAAATGATGCAGAGATATTGGATGCAATAACAGTAGCTTTTTCCTGGATAACATCTTTCATAAATGCCTGTAACATTTGTACATATAAATAGTTTGTATATTCTAATGCAGGTTTATCGGAACGTCCACAACCTAACAAATCAATCGTATATACTGTGTGATTCTTTGTTAGACGATGAATTATTTTATTCCATTCTACGGAAGAAGCAGTTGTATCGGTATCATGGATTAATAATACTGGCGAACCGCTACCTGCTTTAGTATAGAATACATTACCATATTTCCAATTATAATATTGTCCATCTTTATCAGATAATAAATTTTTCTGGGATGCAGTATCTTCTATAAATTTATTGTAAGCATAGATGCCTGCAATAGAAACACCCAGAGTAAAAAGAATGCATTTTGTACTTTTCTTCATAAATACCTCCCATATATTGTTACTTTTATTATAGACACTTTTTGATTATTATACAAATAAAATATTTAATTCTTTTCATATATTTTGAAATGAATTATAATAGGTATAGTAGTTAAGAAATATAGGAATCGAAAGAGGAAATCATGGTAGTAAATTATTTAGAAAAAATCAGAGAAAAGTATCAATGTGAATTAATCGAATTGAATTTATCTTTAAATAAGGCACTGAGTGAACAAAGAGAAAATATAGAAATTATCAAATTATTGGAATCTAATGATGATCCGAACTTTGAATCATTCACACCTCGTCCAGTAAATAGTTTTAATAAAACAAAGATATTGGAATTAAAAGAAGAACAGAAGGTATTAGAACAAAAGATTAATGATTTGAAAGAGAAAGTAGAATCTATAGAAAAAGAAATTACGGAAGTGACAGAAGTAATTCGTGTTGCAAAAGAATGTATTTTTTAAAAACATTATTTGGAATTTCTTTAACTTGACACAAGATATAGGGGTAAAAATGAGAAATGTTTCACGTGAAACATTTCTTTTTTATTGTGTGAAACATAGATTTTGGACACTAGATTTAGTTTTTGAAATAATTTTTTTGTACTAGATTTAGGGGATTTTACATAAAATGTTTCACGTGAAACATTCATGAGAAGAGAAAACCACCACCACTAAATATTGTATTTGAATTAAAATTTGGCAAAGTGGTGGGTTAGTGCTATAATGAGTAAGCATGAAAAAAGAGAAAAGGATATTCCGAAAGAAGAAAGGAAGTAGCAATGGGAAGAATTATAGCAATTGCAAATCAGAAAGGTGGAGTTGGTAAAACAACAACATCAATTAACTTAGCTGCATGTTTAGCAGAAAAAGGAAAGAAAGTATTAGCCATCGACTTAGATCCACAGGGAAATATGACAAGTGGTTTAGGTGTTGATAAGAATGATGTCGAGAATACAGTATATGAATTAATGTTAGATGAGTGTTCTATTCGTGAAAGTATGCAGAACACAGTGGTAGAGAATCTTCAGATTATCGCTTCTAACGTAAACTTAGCTGGTGCCGAAATCGAATTATTGGGTATCAATGATAAAGAATACATTTTGAAAACAGCAGTGGATTATATCAGAGATGATTATGATTTTATCATCATCGACTGTCCACCTTCTTTAAATATGTTGACAGTAAACGCGATGACAACAGCAGATACTGTACTTGTACCAATTCAGTGTGAGTACTATGCATTGGAAGGTTTGAGCCAGTTAATCCATACAATCGATTTGGTACAGCAGAGATTGAATCCAAATCTTACAATCGAAGGTGTAGTATTTACAATGTACGATGTAAGAACCAATCTTTCTAACCAGGTAGTAGATAGTGTAAAATCTAGCTTAGATACAAAAATCTACGAGACTATGATTCCAAGAAATATTCGATTGGCAGAAGCACCATCTCATGGTATTCCAATTAGTATGTATGATTCAAAGTCAGCTGGTGCAGAAAGCTATAGACATCTTGCACAGGAAATTATCGATAGAAAGGATATTTAATCATGGCGGTTAAAAAGGGATTGGGAAAAGGGTTAGATTCTCTTATTACAAATAAAGTAGAAAAACCTGTAGAACCAAAGGCAGAAGTAAAAGTAGATAATGCGAATGGTGCAGTTCTCATGAATATCAATAAGGTAGAACCAAATAGAGAACAGCCTCGTAAGAAATTTGATGAAGATGCTCTGTTAGAATTATCGGAATCTATCAAACAGTTTGGCGTGCTTCAGCCACTTTTGGTTACAGAGAGAGATGATTATTTTGAAATCATCGCAGGTGAAAGAAGATGGCGTGCTGCAAAGATGGCTGGCATCAAAGAAGTTCCTGTTATTGTTAAGAAGTTGACGGAACAGGAAATTATGGAAATCTCCCTCATTGAAAATATTCAGCGTGAGGATTTAAATCCGATTGAAGAAGCACAGGCATACAAACGTCTTTTAACAGAATTTAATTTGAAGCAGGATGAAGTAGCGGAACGAGTTTCTAAGAGTAGAACTGCTGTTACCAATGCTATGCGTCTTCTCAAATTAAACGAGAAAGTACAACAGATGTTAATCGACGAGATGCTGACTACTGGACATGCAAGAGCTTTACTTGCAATAGAGGATCAGGAAAAACAATACGAAGTTGCTCAGAGAATTTTCGATGAAAAGCTTAGTGTACGTGATACTGAAAAGTTGGTAAAAAATATCCAGAATGAGAAACCGGATGCACCTGTTTCTGGAAATAAGATTGACCCTCAGCTTCTTGCTGTATACCGTGATTTAGAAGAACAGATGAAAGCTGTTCTTGGCACAAAGGTATATATCAATCCTAAGGATGAAAAGAAGGGTAAACTGGAAATCGAGTATTACTCACAGGACGAATTGGATCGTATTATTGATTTACTTCGTACCGTTGAACGATAAAAGGAAATAAAAGGAGAGTAGTTTATGATTTCAGAAGTACTTGGAATCCATTCCGATTATGTGATTATCGGATTGGTAGCCGTTACTGTAATTTTACTTATTTTGTATATTGTAAATGTAGTGCAGATGGCTAAGCTGAAAAAAAGATATAAAATTTTTATGAGTGGCAAGAATGCAAGAAACTTGGAGAAGACTTTGATTGAAAGATTGGATCAGGTTGATTCTTTATTGGAAGCAAATGCTACAAATGAAAAAAATATCAAGAAAATATTTGCTAACATGAAGTTTACATTCCAGAAGGTTGGCTTGGTAAAATACGATGCTTTCAATGAAATGGGAGGCAAATTGAGTTTCTCACTTGCATTATTGAATGAGACCGATGATGGTTTTGTTATGAATGCAGTACATAGCAGAGAAGGCTGCTACACTTATGTGAAGGAAATCATTGGTGGAAACTCTGTAATTGTATTATCTCCAGAAGAGAAAGAAGCATTGGATATGGCAAAGACTTCGAATAAATAATGATTCTTGAGAAATGATATGGTGTACTATAAATAGTACACCATATTTTTCTTTTATTATCAAAAAAAATATGATATGATAGAATATAATAAGGATAAGTTTGAGGAGATATGAAGTGCATAAATTCCTAAGGGCAGTTGGATTTTCAAATATTAGGAAAAAAGATTTGGACATCATTTTAGAAGAAATCATCGAGCATCCAGAAGTGATGAGAATTACGAAGGATTCAGAGGGGAATGAATTTGCGGAATTTTCAAAGACCTTTGGAAATGGTGTTGGAATTTTAGTCCGTGGTTCTTATGATGAGAACGATGTTTTTCAAATGAATTATTATGTACCTTTTACATACTCTGATGTAGTTTCGACACAAGAGCAGATTGATATCGAAAAGCATGCAGAAAAAGAATCTTATGCAGGTGTATGCGATGAAGTAAGATTGGGTGTGACATTAATTTTTTATCTACAGAATGTTGCAGATTTCTTATCGGAGCATCGCGCGAATATACATGTAAAGAATTTATATGGTGCAACCTTATCTGCACTTTCTGTTGACGGAAAGATTCTTCTCCCAATTGAGCAGAAGGTTTTGGAAAAGCAGATAGCAAACAATAAGCAGGAAAAGAGACAGAAACTGATTGCAGAAGCGAGAGAAGGAAATGAAGAAGCGATTGAGAATCTTTCTATCGAAGATTTAGATATGTATTCTCAAATTTCAAAGAGAATACGTAAAGAGGATGTATTTTCTATCGTGAGTACTTCTTTTATGCCGTATGGAATAGAAAGTGATCAGTACAGCATCTTAGGTGAAATCAAAGATATCGAAGAAGTGATAAATCTGATTACAAATGAGAGATTGTATTCTATGGAAATTGAGTGCAACGATTTGCATTTTAAAGTAACAATAAATGAAAATGATTTATTGGGAGAACCAGCCGTTGGAAGAAGATTCAAAGGAAATATTTGGATGCAGGGAACGGTGTGTTTGTAGTCTTTTGCATCTATAGCTCAGTAGGATAGAGCGACCGCCTCCTAAGCGGTAGGCCGCTGGTTCGAATCCAGTTAGGTGCATTATATATAAGGTATATCATAAAATCCAGGGGGAATTCGTTATGAATAGCACAAAGGAAAAAAAGGCGAAGCTTCAAATCACAATTGCAGTATTGGTGTTGACCGTAATTTTATTTGCAGAAATGTATCTGATGATAAATTTCCACAATAGTTATGTGCCAATTATTCTTCTTGCAGTTGTGGCGTTGGTTGCAGTTTACATCGTAGTAAATGCGGTGATGACAATTAACACAGAAAAAGAAGCACAGCGAAATGAGCATTTTGAAAATCTGTATCGTTCTGAAAAAGCCTCTTATATTATGTTGAAGAAAAGCTTTGATGAAATTGACGAGAGATTGAATGAGATTCAGGAAATCTCAAAAGTGCCTGCGGAAGAAATTATCAATGCACAAAAAGGCATTGCAAAGGTACTTATCAATCGTAGCAAAGAAAATGCAGATGCGATTATCAATTCGAATGACCAGGTTTTGGAACGATTGGATGAAGTAGAAGAAACACAGAATACCAAATTTACAAGTCTTTCGAAAGAGCAGCGTTTGAAACTGACGGATATCGGAACTCAGACAGAAATGAAATTGCAGGATCTATTGATGCAGTTGAAGGATACAGAGCTTCGTTTGAATCAGGCAATTATGAGTGGAACGAAAGTAGTAATGCAGACACCTCCTGTTTATGATACAATGCCAGCGATGGAAGCTCCAGTAGAAAGCTTTGAAGTACCTGATGTGGAAACTCCATTGGAAGAGGAACTTTCGCTTGAAGATTTGATGGCTACGACAGATGATTTATTATCTGTAGCTGATGAGTTGTTGATGGATGAAGTAATAGAAGAACCATCTGCATTATTTGAAGATATAAATGCGTTTGAAGATATAAATGTGTTCGAAGAAGAAAAACCACCAATGCCAGACTTATCTGACCCAAATAAACAGATGAGCCCAGATGATATTGCAGCATTGTTTGCGAATATGGCACCAAGTGAACCGGAACCAGTTGTAGAGCCAGAACCAGTTATGGAGCCAGTGGTAGAAGAAGAAAAACCACCAATGCCAGATTTGTCTGACCCAAATAAACAGATGAGTCCAGATGACATTGCAGCATTGTTTGCGAATATGGCAGGTGGAGATGCACCTGTAGAAGAGACAGCACAAGTGGAAGAGGAAATCGCGGCGGTAGAAGAAGAAAAACCACCAATGCCAGATTTGTCTGACCCAAATAAAGTAATGAGTCCAGACGAGATTGCGGCTCTGATAGCGAATTTGTAAAAAATAGAAAGTCATATTTAGCGAATCTGCTAAATATGGCTTTTTTATTTTTTCTTAACTTGTGGCGTGAAAAGTGGCATGATACAATTATTTTATGGGAAAATAAGTTATATAATGAAAGGAGATTTTTACAATGAGAACAGTTACTCTTTTAAAAGAGGCTCGCTTTGCAAAACAGGGCGAAAACATGGCTGCTGTAGCACTACCACATACCTGGAATAATTATGATGGACAGGACGGCGGAAATGATTATTGGAGAGGTATTGGTACATACGAAATCGATTTACCAAATCCTACAGCAGGCAAGAAACAGTATATCGAAATTCAGGGTGCAAACCATGTTGCTACGGTTTACTGTAACGGACGCGAACTTGGAACTCACAAAGGAGGCTTTTCTACCTTCCGTTTTGATTTAACACCAGCGATGAAACCAGAAGGAAATGTGCTTACGGTTGTAGTAACAAATGCAATTAGTGACATTTATCCTCAGACAGCGGACTTTACATTCTACGGTGGTTTATATCGTGATGTAAACTTTATCGAAGTAAATGAAACACATTTTGATTTATTAAAAGACGGTACAGCGGGTGTATTCGTAACACCACATTGTTCTGGAAATACACGTTTTGATTTGTTCCCAGTAGGAGCTGCTGATGCAATCGCGGTAGAAATCAAAGATGACAAAGGTACTGTAGTAGGAAGAGGCGGAGTTCCAGCAGTTTTCCACGCAGACTTGCTCATTAGTGTAAAAGAACCACATTTGTGGCATGGTATGGAAGATCCTTACCTTTATACAGCAGTTGCTAAATTATTAGTTGGCGATGAAGTTGTAGATGAAGTAGAAGTGAAATTCGGATATCGTTCTTTCCACGTAGATCCAAACACAGGATTCTGGTTAAATGGTAAGAATGTTCCACTTCATGGTGTATCTCGTCATCAGGATAGATTGGACAAAGGCTGGGCTATCTCAAAAGAAGACCATGAAGAAGATATCGCTTTAATCAAGGAAGTTGGTGCAAACACAATTCGTCTTGCTCACTATCAGCATGACCAGTACTTCTATGATTTATGTGATAAGACAGGTTTCGCTCTTTGGGCAGAAATTCCATTTATCTCAAAATTTATTCCAACAGAAGAGGCGTATGAAAATACAATTTCTCAGATGATTGAATTGGTTGCACAGAACTACAACCATCCATCGATTTTCTTCTGGGGAATCTCAAATGAAATTTTAATTGGTGCTGATAATAAACCACTTCGTAAGAATTTACGTGATCTCAATGATTTGGCAAAATCTATGGACCCAAGTCGTTTGACAACGATCGCTCAGGTATCTCAGACACCAATGGATTCTGAACACAACTATATTACAGATGTTGTAAGCTATAACCATTACTTCGGATGGTACGGCGGTGATGTAGCGCAGAATGGTCCTTGGTTTGACGCATATCATAAGCTTAATCCAGATATTCCTCTTGGTGTATCCGAATACGGGGTTGAAAATATCGTAAAATGGCATAGTGCAACACCTATGAATCATGACTATACCGAAGAATATGCAAATTATTATCATCATGAAATGTTGAAAACATTTGCAACACGTCCATATCTTTGGTCTACCCATGTTTGGAATATGTTCAACTTTGCTGCAGATGCTCGTGACGAAGGTGGTGTAATCGGACGTAATAATAAAGGTCTTGTTACTTATGATAGAAAGATCAAGAAGGATGCATTCTATATTTACAAAGCATACTGGACCACAGAACCTATGGTTTATGTAGCAGGTCGTCGTTTTGCGGATCGTGCACCAGAAGAAAGAAATATTACAGTTTATACAAACTGTGACGAAGTAACTCTCGTAGTAAATGGTGCAGAAGTTGCAACACAGGCAGCAGTTGATCATGCAGTAGTATTCGAAAATGTAGCACTTAATGATGGTGCGAACACGATTACAGCAAAAGCGGGTGCAGTAGAAGACACGATTACCTTAAATGGCGTTGCCGAACACAATGAAGAATATACACTTCCAGATCTCGCAGCAGCTATGGCAGTAGGTAACTGGTTTGATGATGTGGCAGATGATGATGACAGTGAAGAAATCGAAGTAATCGAAGGATACTATTCGATTGAAGATCCATTTGCTGAATTAGCTGCAAACGAAGAATGTGTAAAATGTATCAAAGGCTGGTTCGTAGCAATGGGTAATTTGACAATGGCATCTATGATTGGCGCAATGGCTGGCATGATGGGAGATGCGAAGATTACAATGCTTGCAAATATGTTAGGTGAAGCATCACAGAAAGATTTTGCAAAACTGAATCGACAGTTGAATAAGATTAAGAAATAAAAAGAGGGGCTGCTAAGCAGCCCCATTTTTATTTATCAATCGGATTTGCAATAATTTGTTTCAAAATCGTAACGACACGCTCCATAGCATCGATGCTTACGTGTTCGTAAGGTCCATGGAACGCATATCCACCAGTACCGAGGTTTGGACAAGGCAGACCCATGAAAGAAAGGCGGGCACCGTCGGTTCCACCACGAACTGGAGAAGAAACAGGTTCCAAACCAGCAGCAAAAATAGCATCTTTCGCTAAGTCTACAACATACATATTATCTTCAATGACAGATAACATATTTTCATAAGAATGTGTAATTTTAAGTTCTACTGTATTTGCACCATATTTCTGGTTCATGGCAACTTCTAATGCACGAAGCTTGTTCAAACGTGATTCAAAGAAATTCTTGTCATGGTCACGTACGATATAAGAAAGCTTTGCAGAAACGACATCTCCAGATATATCAGTCAAATGAAAGAATCCCTGTCTATCTTCGGTGTGAGCTGGTGTTTCACGTTTTGGAAGCTTCATTGCGATTTCGCAAGCAATCAGTCCAGCATTTACCATGATATCTTTGGCTTCACCTGGATGAACACTAACCCCTTTTATATCAAATTCGGCACTTGCGGCATTGAAATTTTCATAAGCGATATCACCTTCATACGCACCATCCACGGTATATGCGTAATCTGCTTTGAAATAATCCAGGTCAAAGCTGTTCGGACCCATACCGACTTCTTCGTCAGGAGTGAAGCAAACCCAGATATCGCCATGAGGAATATCGCTGTTTTTGATTTCTGCTACTGCAGTCATAATTTCAGCGATACCAGCTTTATCATCTGCGCCGAGAAGGGTCGTTCCATCCGTAGTAATCAAGCGATGCCCTTTCAAGTTTTTGAGGTGTGGGAAATCGCTGACCTTAATCCAGCTATCTGTTCCCTCTAAATGAATATCTTTTCCATCGTATTTTTCGATAATCTGTGGTTTTACATTCTCGCCAGAAAAATCAGGTGCAGTATCCATGTGGGCAATTAAACCAATCGCTTTTTTGCCTTCCATGCCAGATGTAGCAGGAAGGAGACCATAAACATAACAGGTGTCACTCAAGCACACTTTTTCTAAGCCTAAGTCTTTTAACTCCTGTTCCAAAACTTTTGCAAGAGAAAATTCTCTTTCGCTGGTTGGATTTTGTGTACCATTCTCATCGGAAGTCGTCCAATAAGAAACATAATTTAAAAATCGTTCTTCAACTCTCATAATGTATCCTTTCTAAAAAAATATTTTAAAAAATTTAAAAAAGTTCTTGCAATTCAAGTTCCTATACTATATAATAACTTTTGCGTCACAAAGGCGCTTTACATATATGCACCCTTAGCTCAGTTGGTAGAGCACCTGACTCTTAATCAGGGTGTCCAGGGTTCGAGCCCCTGAGGGTGCACTTGAAGGTATCGGTTTTGCGAGATGATTCGCGGAGTCGGTGCTTTTTTATTTCTAAAAATATAGGTTGACTCCGTAACATCTGTTGTTGAAAGTATAAAACATTTTTTAGCGAAACTCAAGATATTAAATGTTATATGTACGTGGCAGTGTTTGGGGGAAATGAGAAAGCAGCGGGAATTTCCCGCTGCTTTCTAAATCATGTTTAGTTGTGCTCTTCTGTGTCTTGTTCTAATTTTTCAAGATAATCTTTAGCACCTTTAAGTGCGTCTGCAGCTTCTTTTAATGCTAATTCTCTATCTTTTTCTGTACCACTATATGTACTTCCGCTTGGCAGTAATTCGCCATGGTAATAAATGCTGTTATCTAAATTGCATACGAGATGAGATGTACCATCTTCATGTATTACTTGAGTGAAACCTAACCAACCATCTTCTAAGTCCTCTTCTCTTGTGAGTCCTGCTTCATCTAAACCTATATCAAATGTTCCGTACTCACTTCTATAAGCTGGATGCACTGGATTTTCTACCCATCCTAATGAATCATCCATTTCTGAATTATTATCCTGGTCTGGTATACTGTCTTCTACATCAGATTTGGTCTCTATATTTTTACTTACTGTATGGATGAGAAGTTCGATTGCCTCTGCTTTTGTAACACCTGAATCCCAATTTGTTTCTGATTTTCTGTCTATAATTCCATGGTCTGCTGCTATCATAATTGCTCTATATAAAGGTGTTGGTAAGCCCTCATCTGGGTTATTGATTGCCCATACAAGCTCGTATGATTTACCGTAGGTTTTGCCTGCAAATCCTTGTTCTTCTGCTATATCACCACCATTTTTAACATCAGGGAGAGATATAAGTTTCTCAATATCTGTTAAGTCTGCATTAGCGAGTTCATTTGGGAAGTATTTGGATATTAGTGCATATATAACTTCCGCTTTTGATATTGTACCGGTGTATGTTTTTTCGTTGATTGATGAGTCTGATGTGTTTAAATATCCGAACTTTTCTGATTCTTGCGCGTAGATATTATACTCTGATTTACCTACAAGTTTTTCGAAGTCTGCATTTACAGTTAATTCGGTGACAGGTGTTGATGCACGTGTAAGCAATGCTAAGAATTCTGCTCTAGTAAGTGTGGATGATGGGTTACAGTAGTTTGGTTCTGCATCTGGTAATAAATTGAAGTACCCATTGATTGCCAGATAAAAATTAGTCAACACATCATCTGCGTCAAGGTCGGTATATGTAGCAAGTGCTGCATTTGATAATGCACCAACCGTTTCTTTTTTTATAAGTGTCTGAAGGAATAAAATATTCTGACACGCATCTACCAATGTGTTATTCTGAACCGTTTCGTTCTTGGCATTGAAATATGGTCGCCCTATTTTCTCGCCTGTTTTGTTGTCAATTCTAACATAGAAGGCTTTTTCGAATGGGGTTCTTAAGGTGTCCTGATAAGTTGTTAGCTCTGCAAGGATGGTCCAGTCTAACGGTTTGCGTGTGCCCTGTTGCGTATCTTCGGGATCCGCGATTTCAATTTCTACCATTTCATTTTTTTGAATGAGATCTAGAGGGTCTTTCTGACTGGTAGCTGGGGCTCCAAAAAAATGGCTTATAATTAATATGACAGTGATAACTACGATAATTACGCCAACTATGATAATGATATTTTTCTTTTTCATAATAAACAGATATTGAAAAGCCCTTTCTTTTTATTTTATCTCGACGCAATCAATTTACAAATCGGATTTCCTTTGCTCGAAAATTTCTCTTCGTACTCTGTCATGACATTTCCGAAGTTTAACATTGGGTCTTCATGTAAATCATAGGTATGTACATCGATATGCCATACATCGGAGTTGTTGATTTCTTCTAAGGAGAAGTCAAATAGTCCCACATTATCGGTTTTGAATTCCAAGCGGCCATTTTTGGCAAGGAACTGGTCGTAGCGTGCCAAAAATTCTGAGGAGGTTAAGCGACGACGTGCGTGTCTGTCCTTTGGCCATGGGTCAGAAAAGTTTAAATAGATGCGGTTTACTTCTTCTGCAGCGAAGATTTCTGGCAAAGTTGCAGCATCGACACAGAGGAAGCGAACATTTGGTAATGGATGCTCTTCCATTTTCTGAACGGCACGAAGAAGCACACTGGTGTAACGTTCGATGCCGATGTAATTGATATTTGGATTCAGGGCAGAGAGGTCCATGATAAAACGTCCTTTTCCCATGCCAATCTCTATGTGAATGGGATTATCGTTCCCGAAGACATTGGACCAATTGCCTTTATGTTCCGTAGGAGTCTGAATGCAGTAAGGGCTATTTGCCACCACTTCATCTGCTCCTGGAATATTGCGAAGTCTCATACGGTTTCTCCTTGTCATTTTATTTCATACATATTATACTTAAAACTAGAGAAAAAATCCACAGGAGTGTATATATGAATAGAAGAAAAATTCGATGGAAACATGGTGTAAGTTTACTTATGGCGGTAGCATTATTGTTTTCTGCACCTGCGGCAGTAAAAGCGGAGCTGCACTGGCCGGAGGGTCCGCAAATTACATCTCCAAGTGCAATCGTAATAGAATTAAATTCTGGAGCTGTTCTCTATGAAAAGAATGCGGATCAGGTAAACTATCCTGCAAGTATTACGAAGGTTTTGACAACGTATTTGGCGTTGGAGCATAGTGACTTAGAGGAAATCGTTACTTTTTCCGATGATGCGATAAACCTGAATCAAGGGGATACTTCACATATTGCACGAGATTACGGTGAGCAGATGACGATGAAGGAGTGTTTGTATGCGGTTATGCTGGAATCTGCCAACGAATGTGCGTATGCTGTTGCAGAACACGTCGGAGTGAAGATGGGTGGAGACTATCAGACATTTATTGATATGATGAATGCGAAAGCAAAGGAGCTTGGATGCACCAATACTCACTTCACGAATGCGAATGGTTTGCCAGATGAGAATCATTACACAAGTGCACGTGATATGGCATTGATTTCTATGGCTGCTTATAAGAATGAGGATTTCCGAATTATTTGTGGAACGAGAAGTTATCGTATTCCTCCAACGAATCGGCATAAAGAAATCACACCATTGAATAATCACCACAATTTAATCAGTAATTATAGAACAGATGAACATTTATATGAATATGCGACAGGTGGAAAAACAGGCTACACCAAAGCGGCAGGCTCTACATTAGTTTCTTATGCAGAGAAAGATGGATTGACTTTAGTATGTGTTGTCATGAAAGAAGTCGGATATGGAAACTTTGAAGCAACAATCGAATTGTTTGATTATTGTTTTCAAAATTTCTATAAGGTAGAAATCGATG
This sequence comes from Agathobacter sp., assembly GCA_017409825.1. GTDB lineage: Bacteria > Bacillota > Clostridia > Lachnospirales > Lachnospiraceae > Roseburia. Next base: position 31,242 of record JAFQRZ010000026.1, read on the forward strand.
AGAATGGAAATGCGATTACAAGTGATGGACAAGAAGATACACTTGGAGATAGCGAGGGCTATCCATCGTTTGTGAAACTGGAAGAGAATGCACAAATCGTTCTGCCGATTGCAGCAGATGCCAAAGATGTTGAAGTATCATTGGTGGAGAGTGGTTTAGCTACAGATGCAGTAGCGCAGTTGAAATATACGTATGGTGGACATGTAGCGGGATGTGCGGATGTCGTGCTTTCCAATGCAGAGGTAGAATATGATTTCTTTGAGGAGAAAGAATCATCCGAGGATGTGAAGGTAATCGAAATAAAAGGAAAGCATATCCTTATGATTGTAGGTGCAATAGTACTTTTGGCTGCATTGATTATTGGCGGGAAATGTTTGTATGATAATTATTATGTAATTTTACATGATATGAATGTACGAAGACAAAGAAAAGATAGATTTCGTCCAATTTCAAACCGAAAAAGAAAACGTAGAAGAAGAGATCGAATGTTTAGGTAGTCTGTTTTGCAAAAACCGACATAATACGAGACAAAAACAACAAAAACCGACAATGTATTTGGAAAATACATTGTCGGTTTTTAATTATATGACATGTTGATTTTTGGGTTAAATTGTCAGACTATTTAACAAAATGAGCAACTGACTCTTGTTTTCTGTGTAAATGAGTAGCCCATTAAAGGTTTCAACGATTGTAATATACTTCCCTCGGAAGGTTTCCGTTGTTTCAATGAGATGAATCAGATAGGATTTCATGTAGGAGTTTACGGAAAGGAAAATCGTGTCCACCTGCTCCATCGGATGAACAGAAACATTTGCCTCTTTTAGAAGCTGGGTAATCTGTTTTTCGTTTTCTAGTTGAGATGCAGTTTTGTTTACGATATAAAAACCGTTTTCGTCTTTTGGCATATCCAAGGCTTTGATGGCACGCTGGACTTGTTTGGTCAATGCGTCCGAAGCTGGGTATAAGGATTCAAAATAATTCATAAAATCAGAAGCAAATCGAAAGTGTTTGTTTCCGCCATTTTCTAAAACTTCTGTCATAAGGATTCGTTTTATAATACCTTCGCAGGTCTCTCTGGAAGGATTTTTTCTTAAAGTAGTACTCTGTTCCATGGGTCCTCCTGTCATAAAAATCGCTACAGACAATTCTATATGTCTTAAAAAGATTATAAGACACAGGATGAGAGAAATCAATACAAAAAAGGACAATAATGGAAAAAGAAAATCTGTGTTGACGTGGGCGGGAAATAAGGATAAAATGAGGAATATGTACCACTAAACTTTTTATAAGGCGGAAAAAAATACAAATGATTTATAAGAGAACAGAGGAAACAGAACGTATATTAAAAGAGGTATATCAGTGCATCGATGACAATGGCGGTATTGCGAAGAAGGAACAGTTGGCGGCATTGGGAATCGATTATCGTAGAATTCTGGACTTCGTAGAAAATGACGAGGTAATCCGAATTAAGAATGGATACTATACGTATGGCATTGAGCGTTTTTCGGAGGAAGCACTGGTATCGAAGCTTTTTCCAGATGGAGTACTTTGTATGGAAAGTGCATTGTATGCCTATGGTTACATTTCGCGTAAACCAGTTGGATTTCATGTTGCGATAGATAAGAATACATCGAAATCCAGATTCAAGCTGGATTATCCAAAGGTAATTCCGTATTACACGGAACCAGAGGTATTGACCATTGGTGTAACAACGATTTCTTATGAAGGATGTGATTTCCAAATTTATGATAAGGATCGTTTGATTTGTGACTGTTTGAAGTATGAAAGCAAAATGAATCGTGAAGATTTTAAAGAAGCAGTTCAAGCATACATCAAAGACGAGGACAAGGATATCTCGGCCTTGATGGAATATGCGAGAGAACGCAAGGTGGTAAAAAGAGTACAGAGCCTTATTGGAGTGTGGTTGTAATGAAACTGGGGATGACATTTCCACAAAAATGGTTGGACAAATGTGCAAAGGATGAGATACAGGTATCCGACATATTGTATGGATTGGCGATAGAGGATTTATTGCGGCGTATCGAAAGGTCCTCCTTTTATGAATATCTGTGGTTAACAAATGAGCAGGCGGTGGGCTTGGAAGCATATAAAAAGAAAAGCAAGGAACGAGTTGCTTTTTTATATGTAGAAAGCGGAAAGAAAAATTATCTTTCTCATACTGTAGCAGGACAGGCGCTAGACCAGGAGCTGTTTGCACTTTTACTGGAGGAGTTGTTCTGTCACAACGGAGAAGAAGTCCAATGGGAATATACCGTTGATGAAACAGAAAAAGGCAAATCACTGCATCTTACGTTTTCTTATATGGATATGCAGGTGCCGGTTTCGGTTTACATTGGAACCTCTGCGATTCAAACCCAAAAGCGAAAGAAAAAAGAGCTGTCATTGTTATTTGATGAAAGAAAGACCTGTTCATACCTTTGCTATTCGAAAGAAAGTATTCTCGCAGAATCACTGTTTGAGATGATGCGTAAGCTGGAATTGATTTCGGATATGGAAGCTTATGGAGAAGCGAATGAAATTCTGAAGAATTATTCCATTAGCGGTAGATATATTTTAGAAGAGTTTTCTGCCATGGCGGAAAAGGAACCAAAGGTAGCTACGATGAAACGTTTGGAGCAGATTGCTTCCTATAAGAACTATGCTTATATGAAGAAACGCTGGCAGCAGTATGAGCGAAGCCAGAACACGGAGAAAGAGGATTGGGAGAGCGTGCTGACGCGAATTCTAAAGTTTATGGGACCTGTTTGGAAGGCACTATGTGCAGATGAGATTTTCTTTGATGACTGGATGCCAGAGCTGGAGCGTTTTTTGGGATAGAAGCTGGATTGGCATTGTCAATTGATTCTAACTATAATATACTTAAAGGATAGGACAAATGGGTAAGATTTTTTGTGTAATGGGAAAAAGTGCGACAGGAAAAGATACCATTTATCAGAAGCTGTTGAACGAAAGTAAACTGAATTTAAAGAGAATTATTCCATATACGACGAGACCAATCCGAGAAGGAGAAGTTCCAGGGAGAGAATATTATTTCTGTACGGAACAGGATGTGCAGAGATTGGAGGAAGAGGGCCGAATCGTAGAGTTACGTGCGTATGATACGGTATACGGAATCTGGAAATATTTTACGGTAGATGATGGAAACATCCAATTGGATAAGGAAAATTATATTTTAATCGGAACCTTGGAAGCATATACCAAGATTCGTGATTATTATGGTGCGGAATATGTAGTTCCTATTTATATAGAAGTAGAGGATGGGGAACGCCTGCTTCGTGCCATCGCAAGAGAGAAAAGCCAGGATGTTCCAAAATATGAAGAAATGTGTCGTCGTTTCTTAGCGGATGCAAAGGATTTCTCAGAAGAGAATCTGATTGCAGCAGGTATAGAGAGAAGATTTGTGAATGTAGAGCTTGCAGATACGTTGACGAAAGTCGAGATGTATTTACAGTCTGAGATGTAGTCTAAAGGAGGTGGCAGGACATGGATATGAATATGAAAGTCAATGAAATGACACAGTTAAATCAAGTAAATGAAACGCAAAAAGCGGTTCAGGGTGATGGTTCGTTCAAATTTACCTTGTCGAGTGCCATCAGTGACGCTCAGCTTCAAGCGAAAGTCGAATCCCTGATGATGGACATCACGACGCAGGGAGAGCGAATTGCGCGCCACATGGATATCCGTGATTTGAAACGATATCGTGGTTTAGTGAAGGAATTTCTAAACGAAGTGGTGTATCGTTCGCATAAGTTTTCGCGAGAAAACTTCTTAGATCGACGCGGAAGACATCGTGTTTATGGAATTATCCGAAAGATTGATGAGACTTTGGATGCCTTGGCAGAGGAATTGGTTGCAGATGAGAAGGATCATCTTGCAATATTGAGTAGAATTGGTGAAATAGAGGGATTACTCTTAGATATTTTCACGTAAGATGTCCTACGAGGATAGGCTTGCAGGAAATGTTGTGAAGGAAGGGAGATAGAATGGCTGGTTTTCAGGAGATTATCGGACACAATCAAATAGTAGAACATCTGAAAAATGCCATTCGTATGGAAAAGGTCTCCCATGCGTATATATTGAATGGTGAAAACAATTCTGGGAAGATGATGTTGGCAGAAGCTTTTGCCACAGCATTGCAGTGTGAAGCTGCAGGAGACGAGTCTTGCATGAATTGCCGCTCTTGTCATCAAGCCGCGGAACACAATCAGCCAGATATTATCTATGTTACCCATGAAAAGCCAAATGTCATATCGGTAGATGATATTCGCCATCAGTTGAATAATGATATTGTAATTAAACCATATAGCAGTAAGTATAAGATTTACATTGTGGATGAGGCAGAGAAAATGAACCCTCAGGCACAGAATGCACTTTTAAAAACAATCGAAGAGCCACCTGCCTATGGTGTGATACTGCTTTTAACCACAAATGCGGATAGTTTTTTGCCTACAATTTTATCCCGTTGTATTACGTTGAACCTAAAAAGTGTAAACGAGGACCTGATAAAAGAACATTTGATGAGAAAATATAAGATTCCAGACTATCAAGCGGACGTATGCGCTGCTTTTGCACAGGGAAATGTAGGAAAAGCAATCCAGTTGGCATCCTCTGGAGAGTTTAATGAATTAAAAGCAGCCGCTCTTTCGTTAGTGAAAAAGCTGGACGATATGGATTTGTACGAATTAAATGGATGCATCAAGCAAATAAATGATTATAAATCAAAGATTCAGGAATATTTCGATTTACTGACACTTTGGTTTCGCGATGTGCTTTATATGAAAGCCACAAACGACGTAAATAATCTCATTTTCAAAGATGAGGCTTATGATATAAAAAAACAAGCAGCAAAAAGGTCTTATTCTGGAATAGAAACGATACTACAGGCACTGGAACAGTCCAGAGTACGCTTGAATGCGAACGTAAATTTCGATTTAGTAATAGAATTATTGTTGCTAACGATAAAGGAGAACTAAAATATGACAAGAGTAGTTGGAATTCGTTTCCAAAAAGCAGGAAAAATATATTATTTCGATCCATGCGGTTTCGATTTAGAAACAGGCATGCATGCTATCGTGGAAACCGCGCGTGGTGTGGAAATGGGTACTGTCCTTATTCCGCCAAAGGATGTGGAAGATGAAAAAGTAATACAGCCATTGAAGCCTGTCATTCGTATTGCGACAGACGAAGATGAGAAAACAATAGAAAAAAACAAGGAAAAAGAGAAGGAAGCCTTTGAGATTTGTAAGGAAAAGATTCTGAAACATGGTTTAGAGATGAAACTTGTAAATGCGGAGTATACCTTCGATAATAACAAGCTGCTCTTTTACTTTACAGCAGATGGTCGAATCGATTTCCGTGAGTTGGTAAAGGATTTGGCCGCTGTGTTCCGTACGAGAATCGAGCTTCGTCAGATTGGGGTACGTGATGAGACTAAGATTCTTGGTGGAATCGGTATTTGCGGACGTCCACTCTGCTGCAAGACTTACCTTGCAGACTTCGTTCCTGTATCCATCAAGATGGCAAAGGAACAGAATTTGTCCTTAAACCCTACCAAAATCTCTGGTGTCTGTGGAAGACTGATGTGCTGCTTGAAAAATGAGCAGGATACTTACGAATACCTGAACAGCAGACTTCCAAATGTAGGGGATACGGTATTTGCAAAGGACGGTGCAAAGGGAGAAGTACAGAGTGTTAGTGTACTTCGTCAGCTCGTAAAAGTAGTCATCGATAACGGAGACGAGAAAGAATTACGTGAATACAAGGTGGATGAACTTAATTTCCGCCCTAAGAAGCGCAAAGATGTAAAAATTACAGAAGAAGAACTGAAAGAATTAGAAGGTTTGGAAGATGATGTAGTGGAAGAAGCTACAGAGCAAGAAGAACGTCCAAATCGTAATTACAATAAAGAACGCCACGATGGAAAAGGAAAACGTTATTTTGGAAAAAACAAAAAACGAAACAACAACCCTTCTGAAAAATAAAGAACGATTAGATGATTTAAATGTAAAAGGATATCAGATTATTCAAGATCCAGAACGTTTTTGTTTTGGGATGGATGCAGTGCTGTTATCGGGTTTTGCGCATATCAAAAAAGGAGAAAAGGTGCTGGATTTAGGTACTGGTACAGGAATAATCCCGATTCTCCTAGAGGCGAAAAGCGAGGGTGAGCACTTTACGGGACTTGAGATTCAGCCGGAAAGTGCAGATATGGCAGCAAGAAGTGTGCAGTACAATCATTTAGAAGAGAAGATATCCATTGTCACTGGTGATATCAAAGATGCTTCAAATATATTTGGAGCATCTTCTTTTGATGTGATAACGACGAACCCACCGTATATGATTGGAGAGCATGGACTTAAGAATAGTAACGATGCAAAAACGATTGCCCGTCATGAAGTGCTTTGTACACTGGACGACACATTAGTGCAGAGTGCTCGAATTTTAAAACCGGGGGCTCGCTTCTATATGGTACACAGACCATTCCGTTTAGCCGAGATTTTTTCCAAAATGGTGGCGTGCGGAATCGAACCGAAGCGTATGCAGCTCGTTTATCCACACATAAACAAGGAGCCAAACATGGTTTTAATTGAAGGCTATCGCGGTGGAAAGTCTAGACTCAAAATTGAGAAGCCGCTCATCGTTTACAACGAAAATGGCACTTATACAGACGATATTTTATCAATTTATGGAATGTTAAATCAAGATTAAATAAATTTTTGGCGATTTTCGGCCAAAAGGAGGCAAAATGGCAGGTACACTGTATTTATGTGCGACCCCGATTGGAAATTTGGAGGACATTACGTATCGCGTACTCCGTACGTTAAAAGAAGTAGATTTGATTGCAGCAGAGGATACAAGAAACTCTATTAAGCTGTTGAATCATTTCGAGATACAGACTCCGATGACTAGTTACCACGAATTTAATAAAATTGAGAAAGCATATCAGTTAGTAGAGAAGCTGAAAGAAGGAAAAAATATCGCACTAATCACAGATGCTGGAACACCTGGTATCTCTGATCCGGGAGAAGACATTGTGCGTATCTGCTACGAAGAAGGAATTGAGGTTACTTCGCTTCCTGGAGCAGCAGCCTGTATTACGGCACTTACGATGTCGGGACGTCCTACCAGAAGATTTGCGTTTGAGGCCTTTTTACCAAAGGATAAAAAAGAGCGTGCGGCGGTCTTGGAGGAATTGAAGAACGAAACGCGCACGATTATTCTTTATGAAGCACCACATCATTTGTTGAAAACAGTGAAAGAGTTGTTGGAAGCACTGGGGGACCGTGAGCTTACAGTGTGTCGCGAGCTTACCAAAAAGCACGAGGAAAAGATACAGACCACGTTTTCTGCACTGCTTTCTTATTATGAAGAAAAAGAGCCTAGAGGTGAATATGTGCTAGTTATTTGTGGAAAGAGCCGTGAGGAAATCGTGAAAGAACAGCAGGCGAGCTGGGAAGAGATGTCGATTGAAGAACACATGGCACATTATGAGGCACAAGGCATCGACCACAAGGAAGCCATGAAGCTGGTGGCAAAGGACCGAGGAGTTAGTAAGAGAGATATTTATCAGTATTTGGTGAAATAAGATGGGAAAAATACGCGAAAGACGAAGGCGGGAAAGGCAGAAAAAACGGACCATACGGTGGGCTACCCGAATAGGTACGCTACTTGTCGTGTTTGTTCTTGCGTTCCTGTTTGTGAATAATTTAGAACTGTCTCCGACGGGGGCGGGAAGCAGCTTGTCGGGAGAGCCTTCTGAGAGCACAGAGGTAGTATCCTCAAAAGATGTAGTGCAGATTGTGATGGCGGGAGATGTGCTAATGCATCAAAGTGTCATTGAATCCGGCAAGCAAGAGGATGGAACATACAATTTTGACCACTTGTTCGCTCATGTAGCGGAATTTATTTTAAAAGCAGATTTGGCAATGATTAATCAGGAAACGATTTTAGGTGGTCCGCAATTTGGGTACACTGGTTATCCAAGCTTCAATTCTCCTTACGAAGTAGCAGATGCAGAGGTGAAGGCGGGCTTTGATGTGTTATTGTTAGGAACCAATCATGCTTATGATAAGGGCGAGCAAGGCATACTAAACTGCTTGAATTATTTAGATGCAACGCATCCTTCTGTGGGATATGTCGGAATTAACCGCAGCCAGGAGGAGCAGGATAACACGATTTATACCTATGAGGTTAAGGGAATCACGATTGCCATTTTAAATTATACATACGGGCATAATGGAGTGACACTTCCAGAGGATAAAAAATATCTGGTAAATGAGATGAAAGAAGATAAAATTCGCTCCGATATCCGCAAAGCGGAAGAAATTGCAGATTTTACAATTCTGTGTCCACACTGGGGGACAGAATTTCGATTAGAACCAGATAAGAAACAAGAAGAGTTAGCACAGATATTTCTAGAAGAAGGTGTAGACCTAGTATTAGGTACGCATCCACATGTCATAGAGCCAATGAAATGGCTGACGCATGAGAACGGACACAAAATGCTGGTGTATTATTCGATTGGAAACTTCGTAAATGGTACAACATCTACAGGTAGTGGTGTAGCGAATCGAATGATAGGTGGAATCGCAGACATTTTAATAGGAAGAAACAAAGATTCTGGTGAGGTAGAGATAATAAAATACGGTGCAGTTCCAGTTGTTTGCCACGTGGGACAAAAAACAGAATACACCGTATATCATTTAGAAGATTATACAGAGGAGCTTGCTTCTGAAAACTGGATTGTGTCTCAGGATTCAGAGTTTTCCAAGTCCTACTGTGAATCACTTATTGCTCAAGTTTGGGGAGAATAGTACTTTGGCAGATATTCTTCCAGAATAGCAAAAGGTGCAGGTCCGATATCGAGAATGGCTTTATGAAATTGTTTTTCTGAATAGCCGGAGCCAAACAAATCTTTTGCATATTCCTTTAGTTCTAAAAATTCGAGATAACCAACATAATATTTCAAATAGTTACCCGGTTCAGATAAAATGAGCTGGGTAATTTCATTTATAACCACTTCATTTGTAATGCCGTAGCCTGCCCAAAATTCCTTCATCTCTTCCGGCGTCCAGCCATAATAGTGAAGACCGATGTCCGAGGAAGCGTATAAACTCAGGGTTGCCGCTTGGTTATGGGAGAGGAAAGAAGCCACATCTTCGTCTAATCCAGCATAGCCATACGCCATCATTTCAATATAAGTCGCCCATCCCTCCACATAACCGCCATAGCTTAAAATGGTGCGAATATGTGGAAAGCTATAGCTATAGGTCATAACTGTCTGGTACAAATGTCCTGGGTAGCCCTCGTGTGCTAGCGTCGTAAATGCATATATATCGGAGGCAATATAGCCTTCATTGATGTAGATGACATTTTCCGTATAGTTATCAATTGGAGCCACGATATAAAATGCTGGAGCCAGAAATTCCTCCAAAGCAGGTTCTACATAATTGATTTCATAGCTGCAATCAGGAGGTGCAGGGAAATCGTTCAGAATTGCAGATTGCAGGCGCGTTAGCATCGTGGTTGGATTCGCCATTTGCCATTCCAAAGAGCTGCATTCCTGAATTAGATTTTCGTTGCATTTCTGAAGCTGCGTACAAACCAACAAGTCGTTCATACGTTGGTTCTCAATACGCTGAAAAATCACATCTACACGATCCGCACAACCAGTTTCGGAATAAACCAGTGTCTCGTAATATTTCTTGCCGTCTTTCAAATAGCAGATTCCATTTTCGTTTTTGCCAGTCTGTTTTAACTTTTCAAGCTGAATAATCATATCTTCATAGGCAGGAAACAGTTGCTTTTCCAGAATCGTTTCATTCTGTCTGCAGTAAGAAGCAACCTTTTGCTCAGAGAAATCGAGTTCTTTTAAGCGAGATTCAAAGGTTGTAATCAAATAATGATTCTCTCGATTTAGTAGAAAGCTCTCACAGCTATCTATCACAAGTTCACATAAATCTTCAGACATAAACAGTCCTTTGTCGGATTTTTCCGCTTCAAGCATCATAGCTTGGTCAAAATATTCGTCGGTTAAAGCGATGAGTTTGAGATAATCTTTTACATCCTGTTCGGACTGAAATTCGTATTCCGCAAACAAAATCGGAAGTTCCATCTGTAAACCGCCGGAAAAGGAAAATGGTTCTTCGTACAAATCGTAGTCACACAACGCAATTTGTGTGTTTAGGAAGTCCATTAGGACATCGTAGGTTAGCTGATTTTCCAGAGATAACTGTGCATAGGAGAACTGCGACAAGGCATTTTTCGTCTCTAATAAATAGGTATCCGATGCATCACGTGCCTCTTCGGAGAAATCGCCCAAAGTGATTTCATATTCCTCAATGCCAAGGGCAGCTGGATTTTCCACCGAGTAGTGAAGATTGATGGTATTGGCAACGACCTCTTCGAGGAATAAATCGTTGGTAAATTCCTCGAAAGCTAGATTGACGGCTTTGGTATCCGTTTCTGTATCTGCATGATTTCCCTGCGTCTGACAGCCAGAAAGACTGGCTATGCAGAGTGTCATTAAAAGTCCGAAAGGTAGAATGCGTTGAACAAAATGTGTATATATTTTCATAATTCCTCGTTCCCCAATAGTGTTATCACAATACTTTATGTTATCTATTATACAGATATGAAACATATTTGTTAATTCTAAAATATCTCTAAATTTAATCTTAAAAGACTCGAAAAAGCATTTACTTTGTTTGCAAGATGGCTATAATGTGACAATTGGACACATCAAATTATCTGGTAAATGATATGGAAAGAAAGATGTGGTAAATTTTTGCTGAATCTACTATAAAATAAGGGAGGAAGAGTCATGATTCGTATAGTAGCAGACAGTACTTGTGATCTAAGTAAGGAATTAATCGAGGAGTATGGTATATCCATCGTGCCATTGCACATCGTATTAGGTGAAAAGGAATATTTGGATGGAACAGAAATCAGTCCAGATGAGATATATGCCTGGGCGGATGCAAATGAAGATACGCCAAAAACCTCAGCCGTAGGTTTCGAGCAGGCAATAGAATTAATGCAGCCACTGAAGAAGACAGATGATGAGATGATTATCTTTACCATTTCAGAGAAAATGTCTACGACAGCCAATGTATTTCGTATGGCAGCCGAGGAGTTGGAATTGGAAAATCGCATATCCGTTGTGGATTCTGCGAACCTCTCTACCGGAATCGGTCTTATGGTAATAAAAGCGGCACAGTTAGCAAAGGAAGGTAAAAGTAGAGAAGAAATCTGTCAATGTATCGAAGAAATCAAGTTAAAAGTAAGAGCATCCTTTGTCGTAGATACACTCACCTACCTGCATAGAGGGGGAAGATGCAGCAGTGTTTCCGCATTAGCAGGTAGTGTGCTGAAATTGCACCCTAAAATTGTCGTAGCAGAGGGTTCCATGAGTGCTGACAAAAAGTATCGCGGGAAAATGGACAGAGTCATTATGGATTATGTTAAAGATATAGAAGAAGAGATGAAGACAGCCGACAAGAGCCTTGTATTTATTACACATTCGGGTTGCGATCAGAACATTATTGATAGTGTGTATTCTTATATAAAAGAGATGGGATATTTCGATAGAATCGAGGTTACCAGAGCCGGCGGCGTAATTTCATCACACTGTGGTCCTGGAACCTTGGGTGTGTTGTATATTTTGGGACAGTAGGAAAAGGGTTCACGCATATTGGTCATGAGGTTCTTCTTTCAACCATAGGTAGAAAAATTCTCAACTTTACAGTTATTGTCGCTGGGTGTGATTAAGGGTATACTTACCTTGTCGCGGCAGACAAAGGTAAAGGAGAAGAATCCATGAATATAAAATTAGGAACGAAAATAAAAGAACTTCGAAAAGCGAAAAATATATCGCAGGAAATTCTTGCTGAATACTTGGGAGTAAGTTTTCAAGCAGTCAGCAAATGGGAAAATGAAGCTGGACTTCCTGACGTAACGCTGATACCGGCGATTGCCTCTTTTTTTGAGGTATCTACGGATGAACTATTGGACTACAATCGCATGGAAAATGAGAAAAAAAGAGATGCGATTTGTGATGAGGCGGCAAAATGTCGTAATGTGGATCCTGCAAAAGCAGAGCAAATTCTTCGAGATGGTTTAAAACAATTTCCTGGGGATGACATTATCCTTAATAACTTGCTTTATACGATGCGTTCTCCAGAAAGAAGCGAAGAGGTAATTAAACTTTGTAAAACTTTAATCGAATGCACACATTATGATGATGTAAAATATGATGCACTCCGAATATTAGCCGAAACCTATCACGAAACAGGGCAGCAGGCATTGGTCGAGCCGACATTGGAAGCGATTCCAGAAATTTATTTTACGAAGCTAGAGCTGATGGGACAGTTGCTGGAAGGAGAGAAATCCTTTAAAGCCGCAAAAGATCAGCTAAGCATCAATTTGGATAGTTCGGTAGAGATGATTCAGATAATGAAGGGATATTTAACAGAAAAAGGAAATGATGCAGAAGTAAAGAAATGCGAAGAGATGCAGCATAGGATTACAGAAATGTTAGAAGAGTAAACGAAGAAAAGAAAAAAACGCTGAAATCACATCAAATAGATTTCAGCGTTTTCCATTATAAAACATAAATATTATGCGAAATTTCCACCATCGCCCATACCTGGCATACCAAATCCAAGTTCTGCCATATATTTACCCATCTTGCTGGTAGACTTATCCACGAATTCAGGCTGACCGAATACCTTCTTCAACCATTCTACCGACAAATCCTGCCAGGTTGAGAATGCTGCGTTAAGCACCTGAGAACTGCCATCAGCAGTCACTTCATTTGCCAGGGCGTAGCCATGAGGCCCATGCTGGAATACATGAAGCTCGTAGAAAAGTCCGAGCTCTGCATATTTATTTGCCACAGGTAAAGCGCCATAAGTCGTGAGCAAATCCTCTGCGGTAGCCACCATAAATACAGGTGGAGCATCCTTGGTAATCTTGCTTAGCAGATCAAATTGTGCAGCATCTTCGTTTGTCACTTCTTTTTTGCCGGTCAAAAGCTGAAGCATAAAAGCTCCAGGCATATTCGGAATCGAAACGGCAGGATAACCGAGAATCATACCGTTTACCTTGTTTTCTGCCATAAGACCGGCTGCCATGGCGAGATGTCCGCCAGCAGAAAAGCCACAGCTTAGAATCTTATCTGGGTCAATGTTCCATTCTTCTGCGTGTTCGCGAATGTAACCCACAGCCCAACTGATTTCCTGAAGTGGTGAAAAGCCTGCTGCATCCCAGCCTGTCGAATAGCGAAGCACGAATGCATGATAGCCTTTTGCCGCATAGCCAAGAGCGATAGGCTCTCCTTCACGTGGTGAGCAGTACACATAACCGCCACCCGGACAAACAATAATCGCAGGACGTTTTTTCTCCTGACCCAACGTAATCTCGCAGTCCAAAATGTACCCCTCCAAAGTTGCCTCTGGATGGTTTGGACACTCTAAATGTATCATTTTCATCTTGCATACCCCCTAGTATTTTCCTTATAATATAGAAGTATTATAACACAGATTTCAAATAAGGAGCAATTTCTATGGAAAAACTCATATACGAAGTAGGCGATATTGTAAAATTAAAAAAACAGCATCCTTGTGGTGCCAGCGAGTGGGAAATACTACGTGTTGGGGCAGACTTTCGTTTGAAGTGTACAGGTTGTGGTCACCAGGTGATGATAGCCCGAAAGCTGGTCGAAAAGAACACAAAAGAATTGAAAAAACCTTTATAAAAAGGCTTGCAAACCGCGTAAAAACGTGGTATCATCTGTTTTCGGTATGAAAAATATTCCTTGCTCATAGGCAAAGCTTGTGGGCCAGAGACCAAAAGGAGGTAAAATCGCATGAACAAATATGAATTAGCACTTGTTGTTAGTGCAAAGATCGAAGATGATGCGAGAGCAGCAGTCGTAGCAAAAGCACAGGACTACGTTACACGTGCAGGCGGTGTTGTTTCAGAAGTAGAAGAATGGGGTAAGAAGAAATTAGCTTACGAAATTCAGAAACAGAGCGAAGGCTTCTACTACTTCATCCAGTTCGAAGCAAATGCAGATGCACCTGCATATATCGAACAGCGCGTACGTATCATGGATAATGTTCTTCGTTTCTTATGCGTTAGAAAAGACGAGGCATAGAATTAGAGGAGAAAAACTATGAATAAAGTAATCCTTATGGGACGTTTAACTAGAGATGCTGAAGTAAGATATTCTCAGGGAGATGCTTCTACAGCAGTAGCAAGATTTTCGTTAGCAGTTGACCGCCGTTTCAAACGTGACGGTGACGAACAGACAGCTGATTTCATCAATTGTGTAGCGTTCGGACGTACTGGCGAATTTATGGAAAGATTCGGACGTAAAGGAACCAAGTTCCTTGTAGAAGGCCGCATCCAGACAGGCAGCTACACTAACAAAGACGGACAGCGTGTTTACACAACTGACGTTGTAGTTGAGCAGGTAGAATTTGCAGAAAGCAAAGCATCTAGCGATAACAATGGTGGATACGTTCCAGCAGACAGACCATCACCAAGCGGAGCCGCAGGCGATGGATTCATGAATATTCCAGACGGAATTGATGAAGAATTACCATTTAACTAATATTGGTGCTCACTCGTGAGCAAATTTTCAAGGAGGTAACGAAAATGGCTTTTGAAAAGACAGCTAACCGCGAAGGTGCTTCTATGAAGAGAAGACCAATGCGTCGTAGAAAAAAAGTATGTGTATTCTGTGGCAAAGATAATGTCATCGATTACAAAGACGTAAATAAATTAAAAAGATATATCTCTGAAAGAGGAAAAATTCTTCCTCGTCGTATCACAGGCAACTGTGCAAAACACCAGAGAGCTCTTACAGTAGCAATCAAGAGAGCACGTCACGTAGCAATTATGCCATACGTACAGGATTAAGATTAGCAAAATAAAACCAGTTACTCGAAAGAGTAGCTGGTTTTTTTGTGTTTCTCTCTTTTTTCTCTTGCTCATTACGCAACGTAATAAGATACTATAAGCACCATAAGGAGGTGAAATGTTATGTCCTTATATACAACAGGAGAGCTTGCAAAGCTTTGTAATGTGTCGGTGCGAACCGTGCAATACTACGATACTAGAAATATCCTTAAGCCATCGGCACTTAGCGAAGGAGGAAGAAGACTTTACTCGGAGGAAGACGTAAAGCGAATGGAAATTATCTGCTTTCTTCGTGAGGCTGGTATTTCGCTTAGTAGTATCGAAGAGCTTATCTCGGAAAAAGAGCCGGGAAAAGTCATCTCAATTTTGCTTGAGCAGCAAGAAATGGTTCTCGCAGAAGAGGTGGAAGAGCGACAGAGAAAGCTGGAACTTTTGATACAGATGAAAAAAGAGTTGAAAAATATTGAGAACTTTTCCGTTGAATCTATCAGTGATATAGCGTATGTCATGGAAAACAAAAAGAAGCTGCAGAAATTGCATGCATGGCTTTTGATAGTGGGATTGCCGATTAATATTCTACAATGGGGTATAATTATTTATGGAATTGCCACAGGAATCTGGTGGCCTGCACTTATCTATGTGTTTGTAGGTGTACCATATGGTTTCTGGATATCAAGTTACTACTTTAAACGAGTGGCTTATGTTTGCCCAGAATGTCACACAGTTTTCAAGCCTAATTTTAAGGAAGCCGTTTTTGCAAACCATACACCTACCCTTAGAAAACTAACCTGTACCTGCTGTGGGTACAAGGGATTTTGCGTAGAAACGTATGGAAAGGAGGAAAAATAAATGGAACAGCTTATGGAATTTTTACCATTCTTAATTCCGCTTGTAATTGCAGAATTTGGATTATTGGCATATACCATACATCACATTTTGACGCACAACAACTATAAGAGAGGGAATCGTACCCTGTGGTTAGCAGTTACAATTGTGTTGATGAATTTTGTGGGACCAATTTTGTATTTCTTACTTGGAAAAGAGGAGGAATAGGATGGATATTCTTCAAATTACGAATTTGCAGAAACGGTTTGGTGACAAGGTAGTTCTAAAAGGACTGAATTTGTCGGTGCCGGAGCAGAGCATTTTTGGCTTTATTGGAAAAAATGGTGCGGGAAAAACGACCACGATGAAGATGGTGCTGGGACTTATGAATCCGGAGGAAGGCGAGATTGTTGTAGCAGGGGAGTCAGTAACTTATGGACAAACAAAAACTAATCGTCACATTGGTTATCTTCCAGATGTGCCAGAATATTACTCGTTTATGACACCTGCCGAGTACCTTATCTTTTGTGGCGAAATCACCGGAATGAAGAAGGAAGAGCTGAAGGCTAGAGTAAGAGAACTATTGGATTTAGTAGGGCTTGGTGGAGAAAAGCATCGCATCAAAGGATTTTCCAGAGGGATGAAACAACGTCTAGGAATCGCACAGGCACTGCTTAACCATCCGAAGCTTTTGATTTGTGATGAGCCTACCTCAGCCTTAGATCCTGTGGGGCGAAAAGAGATCCTGGATATATTACTGGCGGTAAGGGAGCAGACGACGGTTTTATTTTCTACCCATATTCTTTCAGATGTGGAGAAAATCTGTACCGATGTCGCATTTTTAAATGATGGAGTAGTTACCATGCAAGGGAGGCTTGCAGATATTAAAGCAGGTTATCGTACAGAAAAATATCTGTTGGAAACAGAAAGAGAAAGTGATGTAGCACTTTTATTAGAGGCATGTTCTGATTGCAAGAGAATCGGACAGACGCAAATTGAGTTTAGTGAGAAAAAACATACATTATTTGAAATGGTACAGTATATTACAAATCAGAGAATTCCTGTTCTTAAAATAGAGCGTATGGAACCCTCATTGGAATCCTTGTTTATGGAGGTGGTCGCAAAATGAGAGCATTCTTGGCTTTTATGAAAAAGGAATGGATGGAACAGGTTCGTTCCAGTCGTCTTGTGATTCTTACGATTATGTTTGTCTTATTTGGAATCATGAATCCGGCTATCGCAAAGCTCACCCCATGGTTGTTTGAAGTAATGGCGGAGTCACTAGAAGAAGTGGTATGATAATTACCACAGTAGAAGTCGATGCAATGACGTCCTGGGTACAGTTTTTCAAGAATGTTCCAATGGCGTTGATTGTATTTGTACTTATGGAAAGCAGTATTTTTACAAAGGAATACGAGTCTGGAACTTTGGTGCTGGCACTTACCAAAGGCCTTCACCGATATAAGGTAGTTCTTTCCAAGGCATGTATGCTGGTGATCCTGTGGACAGGATTTTACTGGATGCATTTTGGAATCACTTATCTATATAATGATTATTTCTGGGATAATTCTATTGCAAAGAATCTTTTGTATTCTGTCACATGCTGGTGGGTATTTGGACTTTGGACAATTGCATTACAGGTGTTGTTTTCTACTATTGCAAATGCTAACACGGGAGTGCTTGTAGGTACGGGCGGTATAGTAGTGGCCTGCTATGTAGTTGGATTACTGCCAAAGCTAAGCGAATATATGCCAACTTTCTTGATCGATGGAAACTCTTTAATTTACGGAGTAAAGGATATAGAAGACTATAGAATAGCACTTGTGATTGCGATACTTACTGGAATGATTTGTATTGTGGCAAGTGTGCCAGTGTTGAATAAAAAGAGAATATAGTTTTAAAAGGAAAAACCCCTAAGCACTAAAACATAGTGTTTAGAGGTTTTTATAATTGATAGTTACCCCATCCTAAAATCCAACACATACGGTATTGGATATCGTTCCAATACCTGCTCTTTTGCTTCTTTTTCGCTCAATCCTTCCCGCATCAAAAGCTTTTCATGCAATGCAATCCATGCTGCAGAGACAGAGATTTCGCCTTCTTGCACGTCTGGAAGTACGTAATCGGTGTTGATGAGTTCGGCAGCTTCTTCTAAGCGGTCGAGTGCGATAAGTGCCATAGCTTTTGCAAGCTGTACGCGTCCGAGCGCCTGCACTTGAGCTGGCAGAGCTTCTACGACCTGAATCAATCGTTCGTTTTGTCCCACTTCCATGAGAATCTTCGAACAGTCAATCGCCAGATGTCGATTGTCAGGAAGCATTTCAAGTGCTTGCACACTGTAGTCTGCAGCAGCTTCTAGGTCATGACCTTCTTCCATAAGCCAAGCGGCCATGTTACGAAGCGCCCATGGATTTGGCTGTAGCTCGGCTGATTTTTTCCACATTTCATAGGCGTTTTGTTCTTCGCCAGCTTCGAAAAGAGCTGTACCAAGCTGTAAATAAGTCGTGAAATGTTCCCCGTTTTCTAATGAATTTTCTAACAAATCAATCCAGTAGTGGCCATTGATATAGCTATCTGGAATATGTAAAGGTTGTTCTTCTTCGAACAAACCTGTTTGCATCAAATGTTCCCATCTATCCGTCTGGGTAGTACCATTTCCCCAATCATTACAAACACGGCTGATGGATGCTGTTCCAAGCTGAGCTCGTACCAGATTTTCCAGTCTTCCCCAACCGCTACCTTCGCAGAGTCGTTCTGTGCAGTCAGCATGGTAGACATCTGGGAATACAGGTGTCAAAGCTTCTTCGGCTTTCTTTCCGCCAGTTTGTTCGAGAAGGAGACGGTTTACTTCTTTGATTGCGACAGACCAGTCTTTATCATGTAGCTTCGAAGGCTCACCCTGAATTGCAGTAAAGGCTTCTACCCATTCGATGGTACTGTTCTTTTCCATAATGAAATGTTCATACTGGGTGTGGGCGAGTCCTGCTTGGATTTCGATGTATGGTCCGGCTTCCTTAGTGGAGAGGTATTCGTTCCAATGGCGTCCGCCCTGTCCTTGACCCCAAACGAAAAGCTTTCTTCCGATTAAAACATCCTGCGAATAATGCAGCAGTCCGTAGCCATCCTTGTCCACCGCAGTAATCCATTTATTTTCTTCTGTAGGAATGTCAAAGAAATAGTCAATGGCATGTGGAATGTTTATGGAGTAGCTGGAATCTGCCTCGGTTTCATAAGGTACGTCGACCTTGTCGATGATAGTTTCGCCGTCTTTGTATTTGTTCACAAAGGATTTGACAGCGGGCACGATTACACGGGTGTTTGGTGTTTCTGGAACCGCCATGTTGGTCCACCAGTACATATAGCAGTCTTCGTCCTTGGTGTTTTCAATTACGTTTTTCACGTAAAGAACCTTCGAATCCTCTGGCAAATAAATGTTTACAGAATAAGCGACACCGCGGATGCGTTCATATTCAAACATACAGACGAATTCTTTGCCATCCTTGTCGCGGCGTTTTTCACAGAATAACTGGGAGCAGGTAAAAGGCGTATGTCCCTGCATACCGAGATTGAATTCGACACCACCGGAAAACCAGGCATTGCGAAGTGCCAGATTACATGGCTGGAACACAGGGTTCGTGTACAACAAATCCTGATTCTTTTCTTTATCATAAAGCTGCCACAAGCGACCACCCAAAGCAGGTACGAAAACTGCTTTTAAGTAGTCATTTTCCAGCACAACAGTATCGAATTTTTTCATAGTCTTTTGTCGATCATAACCATCCTGCTTCAGATAAGGAATCATAGTTTTTACCATACCTTTTCCGATAAAGCTGGCTTCTTCCGCACTTACACGCTCGGAAGATTTCACATTGAAGGAAACAAAGCGTTTTCGGCTTAAGTCTGGAAGTGGATTTTCTGGTCCTAGCTCTGCAGCAGGAAGTTCCATTTGTTCAAAACGAATCATTTTGTTTCTCCTTTCTAGGGTATTTTGCCGTTCTGAATTACTTACTTGTATTCTATCACATTTTCTACAAAGTGTGGTATAATACTTACTAGTTTATAATTCATACGAGGAGAGAAAATGAGATGGCAAAATTATTTTTCAGATATGGTGCGATGGGAAGCTCCAAAACGGCAAATGCCCTGATGGTTTGTTATAATTATGAAGAAAGAGGGCAGAAGGTAATTTTAGCGAAACCTGCGATTGATACCAGAGATGGGGCGAATATCGTTCATTCCCGTATTGGTTTACAGAGAGAATGCATTTTATTAGACACCTTGTGTACTAAGATGACACCAGAAGAAATCAAATCCTACCACGCAATCGTCGTAGATGAGGCACAGTTTGCTTCACCGGAAGAGGTGGATTATCTTTCTTATATTGTAGATGAATTGCGAGTTCCTGTTATTTGCTATGGCTTGCGTGCTGATTTCCAGAACAAATTATTCCCTGGCAGCGAACGCCTGCTTGCAATCGCAGACGAAATTCAGGAAATCAAAACGATTTGCTGGTGCGGGGCGGCTGCAAAATGCAATGCTCGGTATAATGAAACAGGTATTGTCCGCGAGGGTGCACAGGTAATGCTCGGTGCTAACGACAGCTATATTGCTTTGTGCAGAAAGCATTTTAAAGAGGGAAATTTGGGACCAGATTGGAAATTTTAAGGTTTTGTTAAGGTTTCTCATATAAAAAAGAAAGGTTTGTGCATTAAGATAGAGTCATAAAAAGGGAGGAAGACGATATGTGGACGAGAATACAGTTAAAAGATAAAGCCAAACATGCGTTGGATAGAAACTATTGGAAAATCATTTTAGTATCCTTAATTGTAATATTAATAGGCGGTGGTACAACAACACAGATTACAAATACATTTGAAACCGATTCAATGTTAGAAGGAAACGAGTTTAATGATTTGTTCGGTGGCGACATCGAATTTGAGGAAGGAGATTTGGATTACTCTGACCAATACGAAAGTCCAGAAGCATCCGATGAATACTGGGAAGGCTATTATGATGGCTACTTTGGAAATTCTAAATCAGAAAATACCAAAGACTATTTAGATGGTTACAACGACGGTGCGTTGGATGATATGGAAGGTGATGACTTCGGAGTAGGAACAGAAGATTGGTTCTCAAGTGGTGAGTTTGAGGGAATCAGCACAGGACAGATTACAGGAATCCTGATTATTTTCTTCATCATACTTATCGTAGTGATAGTAATTGCGGCAGCGATTGGCTTGGTTTACAGTGCATTTATTATAAATCCAGTGGTTGTAGGTGCGAACCGCTTCTTTGTAAAGTCATTGGATGAAGCAGCAGAGGTTAAAGAAATAGCATTTGCATTTGATAATAATTATAAAAATGTAGCAAAGATTCTCTTTGTAAGAGATTTGAAGGTTCTCCTTTGGAGCTTATTATTCATCATTCCAGGTGTGATTAAATCGTATGAATACTTTATGATGCCTTATCTCTTAGCAGAGAATCCAAACCTTACCAAAGAGGAAGCATTCCGTTTGAGCAAGCAGATGATGACAGGAAATAAGTGGAATACCTTCGTATTAGAGCTTTCCTTCTTCTGGTGGGATATGCTTTCGGCTATTACCGCTGGTATCGTGGGATTTTTCTTTGTGAACCCATATAAGAATCTGACATTTGCCGCTCTTTACGAAGAGCTTAGTGCAATCAACGGACATCCAGCTCGTGCAGCAGCACAGCCAATGTATGAAATGCCAGTGTATGAGCAGCCAGCGGCTGCAACATTTGAAACAGCAGAGGAAACATATAATTCACCAGAATAATAGGAGCGAGAATGAACTATAAAATTCTTGTAGCAGATGATGAAAAAGAAATAAGAGAACTGCTTCGATTGTATCTGGAAAATTCCGGATATCAGGTTATAGAAGCGGAGGATGGGCAGCAGGCCTTGGACATTCTCCAGAGCGAGAAGATAGACTTATGTTTATTGGATATCATGATGCCGAAGGTAGATGGCTATCGCGTCTTGCAGGAGCTTCGCAAAGAAAGTAATATTCCAGTGATGATTTTATCCGCGAAGGATGCCGATTCCGAGAAAATCCTTGGACTGAATCTTGGAGCAGATGACTATATGGCGAAGCCATTCAATCCATTAGAGGCGATTGCAAGAGTAAATTCCAATATTCGCCGATTTTATTCGCTTGGTACGAGTCCAATGACGGAAACCATTAAGGTAAAGGATTTGGAGCTTGATGTAGATACCTGCGAGCTGCGAAAGGATGGGGAGCTGATAGAACTTACTTCCGTGGAATACAAAATCATGGAGCTTTTCATGAAGCATCCGGGTAAGGTATTTACCAAGCAGCAGATATACGAATATGGATGGGGCGAGGATTATATCGTTGCCGACAATAATATTATGGTTTGCATTAGCAAGCTACGCGACAAATTAGATGAAAATCCATCAGCATACATAAAAACGATTCGCGGTTTGGGATACCGTTTGGAAAGATAGGGAACGATATGAAAGAGAAACAGGATTTTCAAATATTTATCATTAGTCGTTTCTTGGTTAGCTTGATTTTCGTGGTTTTGTCTGAGTTTTTGATTTGGTTTGCAACAGATTGGTTAAAAGAACGTTTTGATGGTGGTGTATCACTGGCGGTATTTGTTATAGGTATCGTTATTATGGTGATTCCGATTGTAATAGGTTCGCTGATGTTCTCGAAGGCATTGATGGACGAAGTACATCGTATGGAACAGCAGAAGGAAGAACTGCAAAGCGTTTACGAGAAAAAACGTAACCTGATGCTTAGTGATATCGCACACGATTTGCGCACACCGATTACGACCATTGCAGGTTATTCGAAAGCCTTGAATGATGATATGGTTATCAGTGAAGAAAAGAAGAAAGAGTACCTTCAGGCGATAGAAAACAAATCTGCTCGTATGAGTGATTTGATAAATTTGTTGTTTGACTACGTTCGTCTGGATAGCGAAAATTATGGACTTCGAAAAGATGAAATTGATTTGCCAGAGCTGCTTCGGACGATTGCAGCCAGCTTGTATTCGGATGTGGAAGAAAAAGGGATGGAATTTCAGATTTCGATTCCAGAAGAAGTACATATAGTCAGTTTGGACCGCGTACAGTTTTCACGAGTGATAGTAAACCTCATTAACAATGCAATCAAGCATAACGAGGCAGGAACCGTTATCGGTTTAAAAATGCAGGCGGAAAAAGACAGGATAAAAATAGAGGTTTCGGATAATGGTGATTTGATACCGACATTTTTAGCGGAGCAGATATTTGAACCATTTGCGATGGGAGATGCATCGCGAAATGCGCAATGCGGTAGTGGTTTAGGACTGTCCATAGCAAAAAAAATTGTAGAAATGCATGGATGGACCTTAGAATTGAAACAATATTATGAAGAATATCGTAAATCCTTCGTAATAGAAATAAAATAATAGAGGAAAGGAGAAGAAAAATATGTTAGAATTATTAGGAAGCATTAATTGGTTCGTTGTTTTGTGGTTGGTAGTTGTTGTAGTATTTTTAGCGATTGAGCTTTCAACCGTTACATTGACATCGATTTGGTTTGCAGCAGGCGGACTTATCGCATTGTTTGTAGCGATGGCGGGCGGAAACTTTATGTTCCAGATGATTGCATTTTTGATTGCGGCATTTGGTATGTTTTTCGCGACGAAGCCTTGGGCAGATAAAGTAATCAATGCAAAGAAGACCAGTACCAATGCAGACAGAGCCATTGGCGAGGAGGTACGTGTATTAGAGCGTATCAGTAATTTAGATCAGACCGGTAGAGTGGTGGTTCATGGACAGGAATGGACAGCACGTACCGAAGATGATAAAATGATTATTGAACAGGGAGAACTTGTTCGCATTCTTCGCATCAGCGGAGTAAAGGTAATTGTAGAAAGGGTAAAGGAGGATTAAGTTATGCCATTTTTAATTGGAACAGTTATCGTTATTCTCATCATCGCACTTCTTATCGGAGTGAATTGTATCAAAATCGTACCACAGGCGAATGCGTACGTAGTAGAACGTCTTGGTGCATACCTTTCCACATGGTCAGTAGGTGTTCACTTTAAAACACCATTTATCGACCGTGTAGCAAAGAGAGTTCTTTTGAAAGAACAGGTAGTGGATTTCCCACCTCAGCCAGTTATTACAAAAGACAACGTAACCATGCAGATTGACACAGTAGTATATTTCCAGATTACAGACCCTAAGCTTTATGCTTATGGTGTTGAAAATCCAATCATGGCGATTGAAAATTTAACAGCGACTACACTTCGTAACGTAATCGGTGATTTGGAATTAGACGAAACACTTACATCTCGTGAAACCATCAACACAAAGATGCGTGCTACTCTTGACGTAGCAACTGACCCATGGGGTATCAAAATCAACCGTGTAGAATTAAAGAACATCATGCCTCCAAAAGCAATTCAGGATGCAATGGAAAAACAGATGAAGGCAGAACGTGAACGTCGTGAAGCTATCTTACGTGCAGAAGGTGAAAAGAAATCTACTGTCCTTGTTGCAGAAGGTAACAAAGAAGCAGCTATCCTTGATGCAGAAGCTGAAAAAGCTGCAGCTATCCTTCGCGCAGAAGCGAAACGTGAAGCTACTATCAAAGAAGCAGAAGGTCAGGCAGAAGCTATTCTTCGCATCCAGCAGGCGAATGCAGATGGTCTTAAGATGTTAAAAGAAGCAGCTCCAGATGCAGGCGTTCTTCAGTTAAAGAGCTTAGAAGCATTTGCAAAAGCAGCAGATGGCAAGGCTACAAAGATTATCATTCCTTCCGAAATTCAGGGAATTGCTGGTCTTACAAAGTCAATCGCAGAAGTTGCAACCGAGCAGAAATAATAGATATAGTACTTGAAGCTAGAGGGCTACCCAAGATGTGGGCGGCCCTTTTTCTTTTTATCGAAAAAGCTTTATTTAATCGCTGAAAAATGGTATACTTACAAATACCTATAAGGATTTTTAGATGAGGGATTATAATGAATAATAAGATAAAATTTAAAGGAAGATTGGGCGTGTTTTTTAACTGGCCAATTATTATAGCAATAGTATTAGCTTTATTAAATGTAGGCGTGTATGTGTGTGATATAAAGAGTGGTGTTTTTGTATCCATTTTTATCGTTATATATGCGGTTTCTACGGCGATTGTGTATGCAATTAATACGAAGTACATAGCGAGAGAAGTTGTAGGCTTTGCGACCCAATATTCTACCGTGCAGAAGAAGCTTTTGAACGAGTTTGAGATTCCGTATGTGCTTTTGGACAGTGCTGGGAAAGTGATGTGGCTCAATGAGAAATTCGGAGAGATTACTGGTGTAGATAAGAGATATCACAAATCCATCACCTCTTTATTCCCAACCATTACCAAGGAATTTTTACAGAAAAATACCAAGGCGACCGAAATTGAAGCATCTTATGGGGAAAAAGATTATCGTGTTGCAGTTCATCGCGTGACCTTTGAATCCATGATGGAAGAAAAGGTAAACTTTGACGTGGATGCTGAAAACGAGTACATGATTGCGCTCTATTTCTTTGATGAAACTGAGTTGAATGAGTACAAGCTTGCGAATATTGAACAGAAGCAGGTGGCTGCACTCGTATATATCGACAACTATGATGAAGCATTAGAAAGCATCGAAGACGTAAAACGTTCGCTTTTGACTGCGTTAATCGACCGTAAAGTAAGTCAGTATTTCACCAATGTAGATGGTTTGGTTCGTAAGATTGAAAAGGATAAATATTTCGTCGTATTTAAGTATAAATATTTACATCAGTTAGAAGAAGATAAGTTTAGCATCTTAGAGGATGTTAAGACAGTTAAAGTTGGTAACGAAATGGCAGTTACGTTAAGTATCGGTGTTGGTCTTAAAGGTGATAATTACAATGAGAACTATACGTATGCACGTTCTGCGATTGACTTAGCATTAGGTCGAGGTGGTGACCAGGCGGTTGTTAAGGTAAAAGGACTTATCCATTACTATGGAGGAAAGACCGAGCAGGTAGAACGTAATACACGAGTAAAGGCCAGAGTAAAAGCATTGGCACTTCGTGAAATCATGGAAGGCCGTGAAAACGTGATTATCATGGGTCACAGTATTTCGGATGTGGATTCCATTGGTGCAGGTATCGGTATTTACTGTGCAGCGAAGGTGCTTGGCAAGAAGGCTCAGATTGTTGTAAATGACCCGACGAGCTCCGTACGACCTTTGATGGAATGTTTCAGTGTAGAAAACGGATATCCAGAGGATATGTTTATTGATAGTCAGGTTGCAATTGAAATGACAAGCCGAAATACCTTGGTTATGGTAGTGGATACCAACAAGCCAAGCTATACAGAATGTCCAGAACTTTTACGTAAGACAGATTATATTTGTGTATTTGACCATCATAGACAAGGTAGTGAAATTATCGAAAATCCAGTGTTGTCTTATATTGAGCCTTATGCTTCGAGTGCCTGTGAAATGGTTGCAGAGGTATTGCAGTACTTCCAGGAAGGCTTCAAATTGGAAGCAAGAGAAGCGGATTGTATCTATGCTGGTATTTTGATTGATACCAATAACTTTATGACGAAAACGGGTGTAAGAACCTTTGAAGCAGCGGCATATCTGCGTCGTTCTGGTGCGGAAGTTACGCGTGTTCGTAAGATGATTCGTAACGATATGGCTGCTTACAAAGCTCGTGCAGAAGCAGTTCGCTCGGCAGAAGTATACCGCAATGCGTTTGCGATTTCGGTTTGTCCTGCAGAGGATTTACAGAGTCCAACCATCGTAGGTGCACAGGCGGCAAATGAATTATTGAATGTAATAGGAATTAAAGCATCCTTTGTTTTGACCCAGTATAATAACAAGATTTTTGTGAGTGCGCGTTCGATTGACGAGATTAACGTGCAGATTATAATGGAACGTCTCGGTGGTGGCGGACACCTGAATGTTGCAGGTGCTCAGCTTACGGATTGTTCGATGGAAGAGGCAAAACGTATTATCAAGGACACATTAGAAGAGATGCTTAGAGAAGGAGATATCGAATAAATGAAAGTTATTTTATTAGAAGATGTAAAGGCACAGGGCAAGAAAGGTGAAATCGTGGAAGTAAGCGATGCCTATGGTCGTAACGTGCTGATTGCAAAGAAGCTTGGGGTGGAGGCGACACCAAAGGCATTAAATGATTTGAAGCTTCAGAAAAAGCATGAAGCAAAGGTTGCGCAGGAACAGTATGAAGCAGCAGTAGAGCTTGGCAAAGAAGTAGAGACCAAAAAGGTTGTAATTAAAGTGAAATGTGGAGATGGCGGACGTTTATTTGGAACTGTTTCTACCAAAGAAATTGCGGCTGCTGCAAAAGAGCAGATTAACTTAGAATTGGACAAAAAGAAAATGCAGTTGACAGACCCTATCAAAGCATTGGGTACTTATGAGATTCCAGTAAAACTTCACCAGAAGGTTACTACGAAGTTGACCGTACAGGTGGTAGAAGGAGAAGAGTAGGAGGAAATTCCTTTGGAAGAGGCAATTATCAAACGAATTATGCCAAACAGTCTAGAGGCGGAGCAGTCGGTTATCGGTTCTATGATTATGGACCGAGATGCAATTGTGACTGCAACGGAAATGCTTCACAAGGATGATTTTTATCACCAGCAGTACGGAATCCTCTTTGAGGCCATGAGTGAGCTTTTCACAGCAAATCAGCCAGTAGACTTGGTTACTTTACAAAATAAATTAAAAGAAAAAGACGTTCCAAATGAGATTTCCAGCTTGGAGTTTGTGCG
This sequence comes from Agathobacter sp., assembly GCA_017409825.1. Taxonomy (GTDB): domain Bacteria; phylum Bacillota; class Clostridia; order Lachnospirales; family Lachnospiraceae; genus Roseburia. The sequence continues at coordinate 58,799 of JAFQRZ010000026.1, forward strand.
TGATTTATTAAACGCAGTTCCAACCTCAGCAAATATCAAATATTATGCAAATATCGTTAGTGATCTTGCAATCAAACGAAGATTGATTCGTGTGATGGAGGATATCGAAAACGAATGTTATGCTGGAAAAGAATCCTTGGAAAGTGTGTTAGACAAGACCGAAAAGGATGTTTTTAAACTGTTAAACAGCCGTTCCGGCGAGGACTTTGTTCCAATTCGACAGGTTGTTATGAATGCCTTGGAAAAAATCGAAAAGGCTTCAAAACAATCCGGTACAGTTACAGGTATTCCGACAGGATTTATCGATTTGGATTATAGAACGGCGGGACTTCAGCCATCGGATTTAATCTTGGTAGCCGCTCGTCCATCTATGGGTAAAACAGCGTTTGTCCTTAATATTGCGCAGTATGTGGCATTCCACGAGGCAAAGAGTGTAGCGATTTTCTCACTCGAAATGTCGAAGGAACAGCTCGTTAACCGTCTGTTCTCCCTAGAATCCAGAGTAGATGCACAGGCTCTCCGTACCGGTAATCTTTCCGATGCCGATTGGGAGAAACTGGTAGAAGGCGCTGGAATTATCGGCGATTCGAAGCTCATCATCGACGATACTCCAGGTATCAGCATCAATGAATTACGTAGCAAATGTCGTAAATATAAATTGGAACATGGTTTGGATATCATTATCATCGACTACTTGCAGTTGATGACGGGTTCTGGACGAACAGAATCCCGTCAGCAGGAAATTTCCGATATCTCGCGTTCGCTTAAAGCACTTGCCAGAGAGCTGAGTGTGCCAGTTGTGGCTCTTTCCCAGCTTTCGCGTGCAGTAGAACAGAGACCTGACCATAGACCGATGATGTCTGACCTTCGTGAATCCGGAGCCATCGAACAGGATGCCGACGTTGTAATGTTTATCTACCGTGATGATTATTACAATAAGGATACCGAGCTTAAGGGTATTTCTGAAATCATTATCGCAAAACAACGTAACGGCCCTATCGGAACTGTAAACCTCGCATGGTTGCCAGAGTATACGAAGTTCGCAAATTTAGAACATTAAGAGAGTATATAAGAAACCCCAGCCCCATACTATTGCATTTATTAACTGTTCTTCGCAAGGTTAATAAATGCGATAGTATGGGGCTGGGGTTTTCAGTTATACTGAGAAAGTTCCAAATTTGCGAACTATATATTCTGGCTATGATGTTTACGGTTTTAGATAGATGAAAGGGATGAGAGTCGAATTATGAGAGAATAAGACGAACGATTTTATTTGAATGTATATGGGACAATCTCTATAATTAATTTAGAGTTTAAGGATAAGGAGGAATATGTGTGGAGAAAATACGTTACATGATTTCCGATGCTGCCGATATGGTGCATGTGGAAACACATGTGTTACGTTACTGGGAAGAGGAATTAGAGCTCACCATTCCAAGGAATGAGATGGGGCATAGATACTATACACGAGAGAATATCAAGGAGTTTCAGCGAATCAAGGATTTGAAGGAGCAGGGATATCAGCTAAAAGCGATTCGTATGATTTTACATAATGGGAAACTAGAAGAGTTGGAGCATGAGGGCACGGATACATGGTATGTGAATACATTAGATGAGGAAGATAAGGGATTTTCTTCCTCGCAGGAAGTGCCAGCAGAATGTACAGTCGCAAAGCCTAGCATGCGGAAAGAGCCTGCTGCTCTTTCTCCAGAAGAAAGGATGTGTCAGTTCCGCGAGTTAATGAGTGATATTGTGGGACAAGCCATTGCTCAGAATAATGAGGCGCTCAGTGAAACCATCGGAAAGGATGTGCAGGAGCGCGTTCTGAAAGAGATGAACTATCTGATGCGGGAACAGGATGAGGCGCAGGAAGAGCGATATCGAAAGCTGGATGCTGCGATTCGAGGCTCCATTCGCAGACGCCCATTTTTTGCAAAAAAGGAAAAGAAGGAAAAATAAAAAAGTCGCTTAGACCGATTTGGTTTAAGCGACTTTTCATGTACTTGATTCTCAAAATCAATTATGCGTTGATAGCACCTACTGGACAAGCAGCAGCACAAGTACCGCAATCTACACATGCATCAGCATCAATAACGTACTGTCCATCACCAGCTGAGATAGCGCCTACTGGACATTCGCCTTCACATGTTCCACAGCTTACACAAGCATCAGAAATTACATATGCCATAATTTTGTTCCTCCTTATAAAATAATGATCATTATTAAGCCGATAGACTTATTGCTATTTTAGTACAAATCGTGGAAAAGTGCAAGCGAATGAAAGGAATTTCTTCAATTCGTAAAAGTTCCTCTTGTCATAATTCTGGTTTGCCGACGCCTTATATTTAAATTTCGAAATTTATTTTCCTCTGTATTGTGGATGCATTTCCTCACAGTTAAGAAAAACGCTTTATTTCTAAGAAACACAATTACGGCTCTTATGATTTATTATGTCTTTCAAAAATTTTACAATCTGCGAAAGTATATCCGTGTGGGACAAGACACCCTTACAGACTTTTCGTGCATCTCTTAGTACGGCAGATTTATATAATGTCATGTGCATACTCGACTGTTTGACGCAC
>JAFQRZ010000027.1 GCA_017409825.1 Agathobacter sp.
AATGCAGTTATTTTGGATTTGTTAATTTGTTTTGGATAAAATATATTTCTCATAAAATCCTCTCTAGTAAAATTGTTAATATATGTTGTTTATAGGAGACATTAATCATAATAATTTCTAACAGATAACTACGAATTATCCATCATTAAACCCTCAAATCCTTCCTTGGATGCTTCGTCGTTAAAATATCCCTCTGCTTCGCCATAGCCACGTGAGTATATATTTCTGTAATATTGATAGAGCTATGCCCTAGCATTTCCTGGATATAACGTATGTCTACATCAGCTTCCAAAAGGCTAGTAGCGAAGGTGTGGCGGAACATATGTGGAGTAATGTGTAATTCTATGGCGGCTAGAGAGGTGTATTTATTTATCATCCTTCGCACGGCTTGGTCGGAGAGTGGTTTGCCGGATTGGTTGACAAAGAAATGGTGGCAGGTTTCAATTTCTGTGCGGAAGTTTTCTCGGTATTCCATCAAAACAGAGATGACAGCTTCATTTCCAAGCTGAATTTTTCTTTCCTTGGAGCCCTTTCCATAGATTAATATTGTTTTTTCATAGAAATTAACATCAAGAGGTCTTAATGAACACAGTTCAGATATGCGGATGCCAGTGGCAAAGAGGAGTTCTATTACGGCAGCATCACGGAGAGCATTCCTTTTTTGATAAGTTGTAGTGGCATTTTTTTTGCGTGTATATATAGTAGAAAGAATAGTCTCGATGATTGGAAGGGGGATTGTTTTGGGTAAAATGACTGGTTCGCGAAATTTAATTTGTAAACGACTAAATGGATTTTTTTCAATCAGATCTTTGTATTCTAGATAATGAAAAAAAGCTTTGATGGAAGCGATTTTTCGTTTGACAGTTTTGGGCTTGAAAGTTTGATGAAGTGTGATGATATAATTTTCCAATGTTTCGGAAGTGATTTCGCTAATGTTTTGTGGGGATATGCTAGTGTGGAATTGTCTTAGGTCGATGCGATAAGATTTCAAAGTCTTTTTATCAAGTCGTTTTTGGTACTCACAGTAATTTAAATAGTTCTGGATTTCGGATTGTAGATTGTTCATAATTTTATCTCCTTTGTTGTATTTTGTTGGAGTGTCTTATTTTTAATTACTACCATATATGGTAATAATTGTAAAAATAAATCGGTTATAATATATATACTGTTTAATTTAGAATAAACGGAATATATATTATACTAAAGGAGAGGGAAAACTATGAACTTAGATTTTCATTATTATGGAACTATGCTTGCTGCTTTGGTGGCAGGATATGGTAAGGAGGAGGCAGTGCAAATTGCCAATGCGGCGCAGTTTGTAGATGATTGTACGGAAGAACGCTTTCATGCAAATGCTGGATATGAGCAGATTGCAACTTCACGTTTGACTATGGATGTTGTTGGTGATTTTCTGGATCCAGTAGCATATTCGGATAAAGATGTGGAGGAAGCGAAAGAAATTTGGGGATATTTCCATTTCCTTCCTGGAAATCAGGATGACAGAGTTACATATCATGGGAAAGAGAAGAATAATTTTTTCGAGTCAGTAAGTTGGAAGTTTGATAAATCTATATTTCAGAAGTTATGTCTGCCAGAGAGTGATTTGTGTCAAAAGATGATACAAGATGTTATTGACAGGGAATTGGAAGGTGAAATGTTAGAGCCAATAGGTATGTATATGCATATATTAGCAGATACTTGGGCACATTCACACTTTGCGGGATTACCAAATTGGTCTTGTAATGATGTCCGTCAAGGTATGGGGTTGCATGAATATCATGATGGATGGAAGCCGGTGGAAATAGGGATTCATGTACAAGATTCACCAGAACAGCATACGTATAGAGCAGCTCGTGTTGCGTCACCTCGATATGTTAGTCCAGTATATTTAGGGCATGGACAAATGGGGCAGATGCCAGATTTGGGATATTTGAGATATAAATATGTACCAGTGTGGAGAGAGATGAAAGGTGGGGAAGAAAGAAAACAAGAAAGAGATAATCCATCTTCTTTTTTAGCGGCATTTGTTCAAATGGTAACGGCTATGCGTTGTATAAAAAATAAAACATCTTATCCTAAAACTGTACAAATGGAAGATGTTGCTCCGCAACTACGAGAAAAAATAGAAAATATTCTACGTATTAGAAAATTGGATCAGTCAAATGAATTTATAAATCTTATTAAAGAGGAATATGGATTTGAGCCAGTAAAATATGATGTAGATTATTGGAAAAATAATGAAGCTGCATATAGAAGTTTTTGTAATGCTGCAGTATACCATCGTAACTTTATGAGAGAAAACTGGAATAAATAGGGGATACAATTAGAGAAAGTAAAAAGGCAGTAAACTCTTACAGAGAGTCTACTGCCTTTTGGGTTCTAGAATACTTTATGCTTCTTCAGAGTCATCGTCCTTATTATTTTGAGTGTTTTCCCAATGAGAATGTGTATTTTGCATTTTTTGTTCAATAGTATTTAAATAAAGGGAATCGGAATTTGGGGTGTTATATGGTTCGGCCTGTGAGAGATAAAGTGCATAATGCATTTTTATAAATTCTGCTACACTACGATAGTTGGTCCATTTGTCTTTTGCACCCCAAAGGGAAAGTAATGAGGCACAAAAAGAGGCTATAGCGGATAAAACGGCTACAAGTTTATCTTGCGCAGGGGCAAAGGATATAATAAGACTGCTTAAAAGTGGTACAATGATATTTATAATGGATAATGCATAATAGATGAATTTATAGAGGCAAGCATTTTTAGAGTACCAATTTAGGCAATAAATCGTGCGTGCTTTACAAATAGGGTTTTGAGAGAAAGATGGGGTTAATCCACTTAAGTAATCATTTGTTTCTTTTGTGTTTTTCATAAGATTCTCCTTTTAAAATGAAATGTATTAAGGTAATTATACATTATTTATTTCTTGAATTACTTTCGTATATGGTACTAGTCGAAAAATATAACATTAGTGCCATATATGGAAGTAATCGAGAGAAAGAAAGTGATACAATTATATGGCAAAATAGTTTTCTAAAAAACTGGTCAGAGAGTATTTAACAAAGGAGGAGGTATTATGGCAACAGTTAGTAGAAAAACAATCGATTATAGTTTATCCATTCATACAAAGGATAAATATTTGGCTGGTACAGACAATGATGTTTATATTATTGTCTATGGTTTATTTGATGGAGAAGAGGTTCAAACATCTGAGATAAACCTGTCTTCAAAAGTAAATGGAAATGCTTTTGAGAGAGATGATACACATAACTTATCTTTTCAATGGGAGGATATTGGGCGACCAACTAAAATAAAATTGCGTTTGAGTAATGATTTATTGGATAATTGGTATTTTGATTGGTGCACGATAAAAAGAAATGGACCTGAAACAGAAGAAGAAGATCCTGAAATAAATAAAAAAGTTACGTTTAATGGAGATCATGAATTTTCTCGTAAAGAAGAACATATGTATGAGGCTGATTTAGGAGCATTAAGGGAAGAAGTTGTTAAAATTACGGAACGTGCAGTAAACGGTGGAACAGAATTTATTGCATTGACAAACGGATGTGAAACTTCAATTAAAATGTCATTTGAACGAGAAGAAAATATTTTACTAGAAAGAAGTACTATTGTACAAGGCAATATAGGACATCAAATTCAGATTGGAGGAGAAGGTGGATATTCTGCTGGAAATACAGGGGGCTTCGGTGGAAAGGGTTCATTTAGTTATGGATTTTCGTATAATAAACTAGAATCTGTCACAAATAAAACAAGTCAATCTATAAGCAACAGGTATGCAAAAGAAACTTCTGTAACGATTAGAGCGAAAGATAATGACGAAACAACTTTTGCAATTGTTTATGAACAGACAATTTTAGAGGTCGTTCGAAAACGTAAAGATAAGGTAATAAGTCATGAAAGAACAGATATAGTGAATTTAGGACGTAGAGTGCGAGCTGTTCTGCCACTTGTGATAGAAAATGGAAAGTATGTGTATAAAAGTAAACTGGGAAAAACTTATGAAAAAGACAATTTGTGGGCGGCAGTGAACTAACAATATACTGGAAATATTCTCTTGCATTTTTCTTTTACAATGTGTATATTAATAACTTGCAGGACAGGTGATCGCGGCTGCAAGTGCCGAAAGGCCGCAGGTGAGGAAAGTCCGGGCTTCATAGGGCAGGATGCCGGTTAACGGCCGGTGGAGGAAACTCTAAGGAAAGTGCAACAGAAATATACCGCCAGATGTTCTGGTAAGGGTGGAATGGCAGTGTAAGAGACTACCGCCTCGCTGGTAACAGAGAGGGCACATGTAAACCCCATTCGAAGCAAGACCGAAACAAAGCAATGACGTGGCCCGCTAGCTTTAGGTAGGTCGCTTGAGGCGGCTGGTAACAGTCGTCCTAGATAGATGATCACCCAACGACATAACCCGGCTTATCGTTCTGCGACAATTGTTATATAGATGGAATTTAGGCTATATACTACGAAAACCCACACATATGTTAATTTATCGCTGTACTGACGTAAGGCTTCTAAATTAACATATGTGTGGGTTTTCTTACTTTATCTAAATTCCATATGATAACAATTTTACTAAATATAAATAGTTTCTAAATTCTTCCTTAAAAGAGAATAACTCCATTGACGAAGAAGAACGAAAAAGGTAATATGCAAGGGTAAGTAACGAAATTATCGCCCGAAATGGCGAAAAGACAAGTGAGGTCGAAAGATAAATGTTCAATAATTTAAAACAAAAATTTATGCGTTTTATGCAGGGGAGAAATGGCGTGGACCAGTTGTCACAGTTTTTGAATATTGTGGTGCTGATTCTTCTGGTGGTTTCGATTTTTACGAAATCGGTGATTTTAGACTGGCTCCCATTTGTGGTTATGGGATATATGTACTTCCGTATTTTCTCGAGAAATATTCCGAAACGTTCGGTAGAAAATCAGAAGTTTTGCAATATGCGTTATGATTTCGCAATCAAGAAAAACAATTGGAAAAAGGAATGGGAACAGCGTAAAATTTATCGCTTTTTCCGTTGCCCAATGTGTCATCAGAAGGTACGCGTGCCGAAGGGACGCGGCAAGATTTGTATTACCTGCCCAAAATGCAGACAGGAATTTGTAAGACGTTCGTAGCATGGAGGCTATATGTTTGGTTATATCAATGTAAATAAATCGGAATTATCCGAGGAAAATCAAAAAATATATCAGGCCTACTATTGTGGCTTGTGCCAGACCTTGAAAAGCCAGTGTGGCAAAAAGGGTCAGGTACTCCTTAGCTATGATATGACCTTTTTGGAACTGCTTTTGACAGGACTTTACGAGCCAGAACGGTGGGAGTATGAGTTTACCTGTATGATTCATCCAAGCAAGAAGCAGACCGCGTATGAGAATGATGTTTCGGATTATTGTGCAGCAATCAATGTGATGCTGGCATATCATAATTTAGTAGATGATTGGAAGGATGAGAAGAAACTTTCCAAACGTCATGCAGCGAATGTGATTCGCAAGGATTATGAGAAATTTGCAGAAACATATCCTCGTCAGGCAAAGGCAATCGAAGATTACATGAAGAACCTAGCAGACTATGAGAAGGCTGGTGAATCCAATATCGATTTAGTAGCTGGATTAACAGGGGTAATGTTAGGCGAGGTGTTTGCTTGGAAAGAGGATGAGTGGAATCAGGAGCTTAAAACCCTTGGTTATTACTTGGGCAAGTTCATATATTTGATGGATGCCTATGAAGATGTGGATAAGGATGAACGAAAAAACAACTACAATCCACTTCGCAAATTGAAAAAGGACAACCCAAAAGACTTTGAGACCTTGACGAGACTGATGATGACAAGTATGATGTCAGAGTGTGCAAAATCCTTTGAGCGACTTCCAATTATTTTGCATGCAGACATTTTACGTAATATTATTTATTCGGGAGTATGGACTCAGTATGAGTACATCCAACTGAAAAAGAAGAAGAGGACAAAATAATGACAGATCCATATCAGGTGCTTGGAATTTCCCGTGGTGCCTCGGATGAAGAAATAAAAAAAGCATATCGTAGTTTGAGCCGTAAGTACCATCCGGATGCGAATGTGAACAATCCGAACAAGGATGCGGCAGAGGAAAAATTCAAACAGGTGCAGCAGGCGTATGACCAGATTATGAAAGAGAAGCAGCAGGGAACCGGCTATGATGGTGCCTATGGCAACAATTATGGTGGTTATGGCGGTTCTGGTTACGGCGGTTTTGGTGGCTTTGGCAGCTATTATGGTGGACAAAGCGCATATCAGGAGGAAAACAGCAGACTTCAGGCTGCGGCAAATTATATCCGCAATGGCTATTATAGGGAAGCTATGAATGTTTTAAATGATATTCCGTTTGCGGAGCGTAATGGTCGTTGGTACTATTACAGTGCAGTTGTAAATCAGCGCATGGGTAATACTGCGACAGCACTGGAGCATATCCGTCGTGCGGTGGAATTAGAGCCAAGCAATATTCAGTATCGCCAGTTCCAGCAGAACCTAGAATACGGTGGAACCTGGTATACAACCATGGGCAGCAGCTATGAAAGACCTTACTCTGGACAGAGCTGGTGTTTACGTATGATTTTACTCAATTTATTCTGCAATTTTTGTTGTTGCAGAGCTTGCTAAAAATTCCCTTTTGCGTTATATTAAAAGTACCAGTTACGAAAAATAACGAAAAAAGGAGAAGGGGATTATGAAAAAAAGAATAAGAGCATTTCTTCTGGCATTCGTAATGTTGTTTACAACAGTTGCGTCTACTTTTGGAAATGCAGATGTTTTTAAGGCAGACCAATTAGTAATTAAACTCCATTACAATCGACCAGATGGAAATTACGCAGATTGGGATGTTTGGTTTTGGGCACCTACTGGTGTGGCTGTACCATTCGCAGAAGAGAATGGCGAAATGGTAGCGACATACGAAGTAGAAGCAGGTGCAACAAATGTTGGTTACATCGTACGTCTTGGCGGTGGCAGTTGGACAGCTAAAGATGTTGATAAAGACCAGTTTATTGATGTAGCAGCATACAAATCAGGTACAATTCATGTTTATGTAGAATCTGGTGTAGAAGGTCACAAAATTGTAGAGGGTGACGATGTTGCTATGGGTACCCGTGTAACAGGAGCCTCTTATGATCAGGATAAAAAACAGGTTGAGGTTACGATTGTAAATCCAAAAGATGGTGTGGAAGAAGCACTTGTTGTAAAGAGCAAAGCAGGTGAAGCTGTCATTGAAGAGGTAACTGGAAAAGTGGATGGCATCACAGGCACTTACACAATCAAATTAAAAGATGCATTAGATTTATCACAGAAATATCAGGTGGTATACGGGGAAGAAACATGTTCTGTTACGATGCCAGACTGGTATTCTACGGAAGAATTTGAATCACAGTATACATATACAGGCGATGACCTAGGATCTACATGGACCAAGGAAGCAACGACCTTCCGTTTATGGGCTCCTACAGCCGAATCTGTGAATGTATTGATTTACGGTGGTGGTTCTAAGACCAATACTCAGCTTTTAGAAACTGTTGAGATGAAAGCGGATGTAAATGGTACTTGGGTTGCGAAAGCAGATGGCGACTGGAATGGTAAATTCTATATTTACGAAGTTACAATTGAAGGCCAGAAGGTAGAAGCATGTGACCCTTATGCAAAAGCTACTGGTGTCAACGGCGAGCGCGCGATGATTATAGATTTGGATTCTACTGACCCAGAAGGCTGGGATAAGGACAAAAATCCAAATGCAGACCTTACTATCAACGATGCAATTATTTACGAATTACATATTCGTGATTTAGGTACGGATGAAAATTCTGGTATCAAAAACGTAGGTAAGTTCTTAAGCTTAACCGAACATGGTACCAAAACACCAAATGGTGTAAAGACAGGTATTGACTATATCAAAGATCTAGGAATTACACATTTACATATTTTACCAATGTATGACTATGGCTCAGTAGACGAAATGAGCTCAGATGGTCAGTTTAACTGGGGATATGATCCAAAGAACTATAACGTTCCAGAAGGTTCTTATTCAACAGATCCATATAATGGTGCAGTTAGAGTAAACGAAGCAAAACAGATGGTTCAGTCTTTACATAACGATGGTATCAGCGTAGTTATGGATGTTGTTTATAACCATGTATATGATGCTGGTTCCTTCTGCTTCAACAAGATTGTTCCAGGATACTTCTCACGTATCAATGCAAATGGTGCTTACTCAAACGGCTCTGGTTGTGGTAACGATACTGCATCCGAACGTGCAATGGTTAAGAAATATATCGTAGATTCTGTTTTATACTGGGCAGAAGAATATCATATCGATGGTTTCCGTTTTGACTTGGTTTGTTTGATTGATACAGAAACGATTAACGAAATCGTAGAAGAAGTACATAAGGTTCGTCCTGACATTATCCTTTATGGTGAAGGCTGGCCAATGAGTACAGAGTTCACTAAAGAAGGTTATCATATGACAACACAGGCTAATTCACAGATGGTTCCAGGCTTCTCCTTCTTTAATGATACCATTCGTGATGCATTAAAAGGTAGTGTGTTTGAAGAGACTGGTAAGGGTTATGTGCAGAATGCAATTGGTTATAAGGATACCATTGCAGATTGTTTCTTAGGACTTCCAAGATGGTGTAAGACTCCAGCACAGACCATTAACTATGCATCTTGTCATGACAATAACACACTGTGGGATAGATTACAGGCATCTAGAACAGACGCTTCTAAAGAAGATTTAATCAAGATGAACAACCTTACTGCAGCAATTTATATGTTGTCACAGGGTACACCATTTATTCATGCTGGTGAAGAAATGCTTCGTACCAAAGTAAACGAAGATGGAACATTCAACCACAACAGTTATAATTCTTCTGATGCTGTAAACAGCATTAAATGGGCTACATTGGAAGATGCTACATACATGGACGTAGTAAATTACTACAAAGGCTTAATTGCGTTCCGTAAAGCGCATGGAGCTCTTCGTATGACAACAGCAGAAGATGTTGCAGCACATATTACAGTAATGAAAGATCTTCCAGATGAAGTTAATGGTTTTGTAATTACTGGTGGAATCAATGATGAAAAAGCAGATGCAATCTGTGTTATCTTTAATCCAAATCCAGAAGATGCAAAAGTAACACTTCCAGAAGGAAAGTGGAACATCTACATCAATGGCGATGATGCTGGTACAACAAAGCTTGGTACAGCAAGTGGAGAAGTAAACGTAGCTGGTATCACAGCTATGGTGCTTGTTCAGGAATCAGGATTTAATCCAATTATCCTTATTGTTGCTGGATTAGCTATCATTGCGGTAGGTGTTGGTGCATTCTTAGTACTCAAAAAGAAAAAAGCAGCATAATGCGTATGTAACATAGAAAAGCTCGGGCAAGCCCGAGCTTTTCTTATGTTGAATTATTTGGTTTTTCTACGTGCTGGATTGATGTATTTTTCTTCACAGTATTTGCAACGATATACTTCCTTCAATGGGTCTGTCAACTGGAATACCTGGTCGAGTTCCTGCTCGATAGAAGTGATACATCTTGGGTTTTTACACTTGATGACATTTGTTACTTCGGTTGGAAGAGAAAGTACTTTCTTTTCTACGATGCGGTCACCCTGAATCACATTTACTGTAATGTTGTGATCGATGAAGCCTAAGATATCCAAATCGAGAGCTTCTACTGGACATTCTACTTTGATGATGTCTTTCTTGCCCATTTTGTTACTGCGTGCATTTTTGATAATTGCAACGGTACAGTCCAACTTGTCTAATTTCAGGTCATGATAAATCTGAAGGCTCATGCCTGCCTGAATATGGTCTAATACAAAACCTTCATGAATTCCGCTAATATTCAACATACGCCTACACCTCGATTCCTAAAAGTGTCAAAATCAGAGCCATACGAACGTATACGCCGTACTGTGCCTGTTTGAAGTATACTGCTCTTGGATCCTCATCGACTTCTACTGCGATTTCATTTACACGTGGAAGTGGGTGAAGTACAAGCATATCCTCTTTTGCCATTTCCATTTTCGCTTTGTTAAGTACATAGAAGTCTTTCAGACGAATGTAATCTTCTTCGTTGAAGAAACGTTCTCTCTGTACACGTGTCATGTAGAGTGCGTCTAATTCGCCAATCGCATCTTCTAAGCGTTCTACTTCCTTGTATTCGATACCGTGAGCCTTTAATACATCTTCACGAATGTATTCTGGTACACGGAGTTCTTCTGGAGAAATGAGTACGAATTTCACGTTTTCATAGCGTACCAATGCATGAATTAAAGAATGTACGGTACGACCGAATTTCAAGTCGCCACACAGACCGATGGTAATATTGTCTAATCTTCCTTTTAAAGAACGGATGGTAAGGAGATCGGTAAGAGTCTGGGTTGGATGCTGATGTCCGCCGTCACCAGCATTGATTACTGGAATATCGGATTTTGAAGCAGCTACTAAAGCAGCACCTTCCTTTGGATGACGAATTGCACAAATATCAGCATAGCTAGAAATTACTCGAATTGTATCAGAAACGCTTTCGCCCTTTGCGGCAGATGAGGAATCTGCACCAGCGAAACCTAAAACAGAACCACCAAGATTTAACATGGCAGCTTCAAATGAAAGTCTTGTTCTTGTACTTGGCTCGTAGAAACAGGTCGCCAGTTTCTTTCTTTTACAAGCCTCTGCGTATTTATCAGGATTGTTCTCAATGTCGTTGGCAAGGTCTAAGAGCTTGTCCAACTCCTCCACCGAGAAATCCAATGGACTAATCAAGTGTCTCATTTTCTTCCTCCTATTTTTTCACAAATTTTTTCTATCATACCTCAATCATATACAGATTTCAAGATAAAATTATTGCATTTTGAAAGTTTTGTTGTACAATTAAATTGATGAATTATTTCTAAGAAAAGAGGTATGAAAAATGGCAGATACAAAAACAAATGATATTCACGTAGATATGGACACGACACCCGTTTACACCGAAAGAAAACGTCTTTTATTCTTCGGCCTTCCATGGACATTTACGAAATACACAATCACACCATCCTTACTTACGATTACACAGGGACTTCTGAATACAACAGAAGATGACTGTTATATGTATAAAATTCAGGATGTAAAATTAAATAAGACTTTGATTGAACGTATTTTTGGTCTTGCAACGATTACCTGCTACACTGGTGATGTTACACACCATGAAGTGAAGTTAGAGCATGTTAAAAATGCAGACGAAATCAAGGCATACTTACTGAAAACCTCAGAAGAAGCACGTATTAGACGTCGTACACTTAGCACAATTGATATTAGTGCTCATGACTGTGATGATGTTGCTGGTGCAGAGGATATTACAGATGCATTTTAGATAGTTAGCGAAACGAAGAAAGCTCGGGGATTGCCCGAGCTTTTTAAGTGGAATCATTTACCAGAATGTGTTCAAATATGAGTCCTGCGGCCATCCAGAATGGTAGAAAGTCTAAACGAACGATGTCGTTTATGGCATACTTACAGCCTTTGTAGCTCCAAGGGCATACGTCAAATTTGGTGAGCAGTGTGCCGCTTACATATTCGCCAGCCATGATGGCACTGCCGTAGAGAAGACCGCGGGCGGGAGTAGGCCAGTGGGAGATTTTTGGGGCAATCTCGCCGATGACAGCGGCCATGCCATAAATGGGAAACATCCAGGCGGAGGTTTGTCCCATTAGTTTTTTGTCTTTCTTTCCAAGAGCGCCAGCGGAGGTGAATGCTACCTCCATGCACCATCCAGTGAGTCCACAAATGATAAAGTTTTTTCCATGCATCATATCACGTTCCTTTTCCAAAAATTTTTTGCAATATTTACTATTTTGCCTTATAATTAAATGGAGTATGCATATTGTATGCAGACGGAATGAATTTTTGAGGTGAATCAGTGGCAAAATACGCAAATATCATTGTTGATATTTCTCATGAAAAACTGGATAAAACGTTTCAGTATCTGATTCCACAGGAGCTTGTGGAAGAGGTGCGTGTTGGTGTGCTGGTGGACATTCCGTTCGGGAATCGTTCTATTACAGGATATGTGGTGGAGTTGACCGACGAAGCGGAATTTGAGGTATCTCGATTAAAACCGATTATTGGGGTGAAGAAAGGCAGTGTGCCAATTGAATCCCAGCTTATCGAATTGGCAGGCTGGATGCGGAAAAATTATGGCGGAACCATGAATCAGGCGCTCAAAACTGTGATTCCGATTAAGCAGAAGACCAAGGCAATCGAGCGAAAAATATTGAAACTTCTGATAAGCAAAGAAGAGGCGATTCATACGCTTGCTCGATATGAGAACAAGCATTTTACTGCAAAGGCGAAGCTGCTTCGAGAATTAATGGAAGCAGGAGAATTAGAGCAATCCCTCGTGACACAAAAGCTGAATGTTTCTACGAGTACGATTAAGGCGTTAGAACGTGATAAGGTTTTGGAAATCTACATCACCAAAGAGTACCGAAATCCAGTAAATCATTTGGAGAGCAAGGGCTACCATTTGACCTTGAATGAAAGACAGCAGGCGGTTGTTGACCATATCACGGCAGATATGGAAGATGGACAAAGCAAAACTTATCTGCTGAAAGGGGTAACGGGAAGCGGCAAGACGGAAGTGTATATGGAACTGATTGCCCATACCATCGCAAGTGGGAAACAGGCGATTGTGCTGATTCCGGAAATTGCACTGACCTTTCAGACAGTGATGCGATTTTATAATCGATTTGGAGACAGGGTGTCGATTATGAATTCTCGCCTTTCTGCGGGGGAAAAATATGACCAGTATTTTCGTGCCAAAAATGGAGATATTGATATTATGATTGGACCGCGTTCTGCGTTGTTCGCGCCATTTGAGCGATTGGGACTGATTATTATGGATGAGGAGCATGAGGCCTCATATAAGAGTGAGACGATACCTCGTTATCATGCGAGAGAAACCGCCATTGAGAGGGCGAGGTTAAATGGTGCCAGTGTGGTTTTAGGCTCGGCGACCCCATCGCTGGATAGCTATTATCATGCCGAGCATGGCGAATATGAATTATTGGAACTGACGCAGCGTGTGCAGGAAAAACCGTTGCCAAGCTGTGAAGTGATAGATTTAAGAGAAGAGCTGCGAAATGGCAATCGTTCGATTTTGAGCGAACGTCTGCAGGAGTTGATGGAAGACCGATTGGCGAAAAAGCAGCAGATGATGCTTTTCATCAATCGTCGAGGTGTGGCTGGATTTATGTCCTGCCGTGCCTGTGGTCATGTGGTGAAATGTCCACATTGTGATGTATCCCTAAGTCAGCATAACAATGGCAAAATGGTTTGTCATTATTGCGGTTATGAAGAGCCAGAGCCAAAGACTTGTCCATCCTGTGGTTCGAAATATATCAGTGGATTTAAAGCTGGAACACAAAAAATCGAAGAGATGGTAAGCAAGCGGTTTCCACAGGCGAAGGTGCTTCGTATGGATTTCGATACGACTCGCACGAAGGACAGCTATGAACAGATTTTGCAGGCATTTGCGAATCAGGAAGCTGATATTTTGATTGGGACGCAGATGATAGTGAAGGGACATGATTTTCCAAATGTAACACTGGTGGGTGTGCTGGCGGCAGATATGTCGCTTCATATCAGTGATTTTCACGCGGCTGAGCGAACCTTCCAATTGTTGACACAGGCGGCTGGTCGAGCAGGGCGTGGAGAAGAGCCCGGGGATGTGATTATCCAGACTTACAATCCAGAGCATTATGCAGTACTTACTGCAAAGGCACAGGATTACGAAAGCTTTTATGAGCAGGAAATTGTGTATCGTCAGCTAGGCTTTTACCCACCGGTTTGGAATTTGCTCCTGGTGATGTGTACCTCGGAGAATGAAAAACAGTTGCAGCTATTGAGCGAAAAGCTGGTAAAGCGATTGCAGGGGCATATCGATAGTGAGGAAATCTTTGCAAGAAAACCGATACAGGTGGTTGGACCAGCAGATGCGACTATCGCAAGGGTAAATGATGTTTACCGAAAGGTAATCTATATAAAAACAAAAGACTACCAGGATTTGGTTCGATTCAAGGACCGGTTGGAATATTACATGAAAGATAACAGGGATTTTCAAACTGTATCCGTACAGTTTGATTTTAACCCGATGAGTGGATTTTAAGGAGGAAGAAAAATGGCATTAAGAGAGATTCGAGTAGAGGGAGACCCAGTACTCACAAAGGTATGTAAAGAGGTAAAGGAAATTACACCAAGACTTCAGGATTTAATCGATGATATGATTGAAACGATGTATGAAGCAAATGGCGTAGGCTTGGCAGCGCCACAGGTTGGTATTTTAAAACGCATCGTGGTTATCGATGTTGGCGAAGGTCCAATTGTTATGGTAAATCCACGTATCGTAGCAAAGGATGGAGAGCAGACTGGTGATGAAGGCTGTCTTAGTGTGCCTGGAAAGGCAGGTTGTGTGACTCGTCCAAATTATGTAATGGCACGTTTCTTTGATGAAGAAATGAACGAATGTGAGGTAGAGGGGGAAGGCCTTTTGGCTAGAGCAATCTGCCATGAATTAGATCATTTGGAAGGACATCTCTATGTAGAAAAAGTAGAAGGCGGACTTCATGATGTGACTTATGAAGTAGAAGAGGAAGAATAATGAAAGTAATCTTTATGGGAACCCCTGATTTTGCAGTGGGTACATTAGAAGCGATTCTAGAGGCGGGACACGAAGTAGTTTTGGTTGTGACTCAGCCGGATAAACCGAAGGGAAGAAGTGGTGCATTACAGTTTCCACCAGTCAAAGAATGTGCAGTAGCACATGGTATCGAAGTGTTCCAGCCAACCAAGATTCGTTTGGAAGAAAATGTGGAATTTTTGCACAAATATGAGGCAGATATTTTTGTCGTAGCGGCTTTCGGACAGATTTTGCCAAAGAGCATTTTGGATATGCCAAAGTACGGATGTATTAATGTGCATGCATCTCTTTTACCAAAATATCGTGGCGCAGCACCAATTCAGTGGGCAGTTATCAATGGTGACCCAGTGACTGGTGTAACGATTCAGCAGATGGATGTTGGCGTGGATACAGGAGATATTATTGTTGCTCAGGAATTGGCGATATCTGAGGAGGAGACAGGTGGCGGATTGTTTGATAAGCTTGCTGTGGTTGGTGCAGAGGCTTGTCTGGAAGCGATGAAGCAGATTGAAGAAGGAACTGCGACACGTACGCCACAAAACCATGAGGAAGCAACGCATGTGTCTATGATTAGTAAGGAATTTGGCCTTATTGACTGGAATAAATCAGCGGTAGAAATTGAGCGACTGATTCGTGGTTTAAATCCATGGCCAAGTGCGTATACTAAGCTTGACGGTAAAACCTTCAAAATTTGGAAGGCAAAAGTCGTTTCGGAAGAAAAGGAATATGCAGCAGGCTGTGTTATCCGCGTGGAGAAAGGCTTGATGGAAGTGCAGACTGGAAAAGGTGTGCTTTCACTTCTGGAAGTACAGTTGGAAGGAAAGAAGCGTATGGAAGTAGATGCCTTCCTGCGTGGATATCAGGTAGAACAGGGCAGCTTTCTCGGATAGCGGCTGACTCGCAGAATAGAAGAATAAGGAGTAGTGTATGTTTTTTGATTGGACTTATATTCTGGTATTAATCGGTGCAGTGATTTGTATGATTGCTTCTGCAAATGTCAAATCTACGTATAAAAAATTTGCTTCGTATCGAAGCATGACGAATATGACAGGTGCTCAGGTGGCGGAACGTCTGCTAAGAAGTGCAGGGCTGAATGATGTAAAGGTGGGACGTGTGGCTGGAGAGTTATCGGACCACTATAATCCAGCGACAAAGGTGGTAAATTTGTCGGATTCCGTGTATGGTTCCACTTCGGTTGCGGCAATTGGTGTGGCAGCACATGAGTGTGGACATGCGATTCAGCACGCGAAGGGATATTTCCCGCTGAACCTTAGAACATGGTTCGTGCCAGTGGCAAACTTTGGTTCGAAGTTAGCATGGCCGCTTATTTTGATTGGGTTATTTATCAATTCGCAGTCGTCACAGATGATTATCAATGCTGGGATTTTCCTGTTTTCTTTTGCAGTAATCTTCCAGCTGATTACTTTGCCAGTAGAGTTCAACGCATCTAGCCGTGCGTTAGTATTGTTAGAGGAACAGGGGATTTTAAGCCAGCAGGAATTACCATACACCAAAAAGGTATTAGGTGCTGCAGCCCTTACCTATGTTGCGAGTGCTGCATCTGCAATTTTGCAGCTACTTCGTATTATCATGCTGTTCGGAGGAAGAAGACGCCGTGACTAATGGTATTAGTGTAAGAGAACTGGTGCTTGATATATTAATAGAGGTCAATGAGAAGGAACAGTATTCCCATTTGGTCATTCGCGATGTATTAAACAAGTATCAGTATCTGGAAAAACAGGAGAGGGCATTTTTGACCCGCCTTGCAGAAGGAACGATTGAGCACATGCTGGAAATGGATTTTATCATCAATTCCTTCTCAAAAGTAAAAGTGAATAAAATGAAACCACTCATTCGAAATCTCCTTCGTATGAGTGTGTATCAGCTAAAATATATGGACTCAATTCCAAATGCAGCCGTTTGTAACGAGGCTGTGAAGCTGGCGCGAAAACGAGGCTTCGGACAACTGCGTGGATTTGTCAATGGTGTGCTTCGCAATATTGCCAGAGAGTTAGAGCATTTGCAGTATCCAGATGAGAAATTGGAGCCAGTACGTTTCTTGGAGGTTACATATTCTGTTCCAGCCTGGATGGTGGAGCAGTGGATGAAGTCGTATGGCTATGAACAAGCGAAGAAGATTTGTGCAAGCTTTTTGCAGGAACGTCCGATTACGATTCGTACGAATTTGTTAAAGACGACACCAGCGGAATTGAAGCAGAAACTGGAAGTAGAAGGTGTTACGGTGAATGCAATTGATAAGTTATCGTATGCCTTTGAAATCAGTGGTTATGATTACCTGCAATCACTAGAAAGCTTCCAGGAAGGCCTTTTCTATGTGCAGGATATCAGCTCCATGATGGTTGCAGAGATAGCGGCACCAGAAAAGGAGAATTATATTATTGATGTTTGTGCTGCTCCAGGAGGGAAGAGTTCTCACCTTGCAGAGAAGATGGCAGGCACAGGTATGGTCGAAGCGAGAGATTTGACCGAATATAAGGTGTGTTTGATTGAGGAAAATATCGAGCGACACGGGTTACAAAATATGCATGCGGTTCAAATGGATGCAACCGTTTTTGATGCAGATTCGAAAGAAAAAGCGGATATCTTGATTTGTGATTTGCCTTGCTCTGGTTTGGGCGTAATGGGAAAGAAGACAGACATCCGCTATAAAATGACACCAGAAAAGCAGCATGATTTGGTGATGCTGCAAAGACAGATTTTGGATACCGTACACACGTATGTGAAAAAGGGGGGAAGTTTGGTATACAGTACCTGTACGATTCACCCAGAAGAAAATACCGGAAACGTGACGTGGTTTGTAGAAAAATATCCAGAGTTTGAAGTGGTATCAAGTGAGCAAATGTTTCCGGGAGGAGAGTATCATGATGGATTTTTCATCGCAAAGCTTAAACGAAAAAGTTGATATCAAGTCTCTCAATCAAAGGGAACTTACAGAATTCATTGAGTCTTTGGGCGAAAAGGCGTTTCGTGCCAAACAGATTTATCAGTGGATTCATGAAAAACAGGTGGATTCCTTTGCGGAGATGACGAATATTTCGAAGAAGTTCATAGAGACCTTGGAGGCAAATGCATACCTCACCAGTTTGAAAAAAGAAGAGGTTCAGATTTCGAAATTGGATGGAACCAGAAAGTATCTCTTTTTGCTAGAAGATGGAAATGTTATCGAAAGTGTGCTGATGCGTTATAAGCATGGAAATTCGGTTTGTATTTCTTCACAGGTGGGCTGCCGTATGGGCTGCCGTTTCTGTGCATCTACATTGGATGGCTTGGTACGAGGTCTGACTGCTGCTGAAATGTTAGACCAGATTTATCAGATTGGCAAGGATATTGGAGAACGTATTTCCAATGTCGTAGTCATGGGAACCGGAGAGCCATTAGACAATTATGAGAATCTTTTGAAATTTATTGAGCTTTTGACGGATGAAAAGGGTTTAAATATTAGCCAGAGAAACCTGACGGTTTCGACCTGTGGTATCGTGCCTAGAATGCGTGAACTTGCAGATAAAAAACTGGCGATTACGCTGGCACTTTCGCTTCATGCATCGAACCAGGAGAAACGACTGGAGCTTATGCCAGTTGCGAATAAATATGATATTCACGAAGTTATTGATGCCTGCAAATACTATTTTGATGTAACGGGCAGACGCATCACATTCGAATATAGTTTGGTTGGTGGTGTCAATGACACGGATCAGGATGCAAGAGAATTAACCCAGTTAATCAAGGGCATCAACTGTCACGTAAATCTCATTCCGGTGAATCCAATAAAGGAACGTGATTATGTGCAATCCAACGCTAAGGTAATCGAGGCCTTCAAAAATAAACTCGAGAAAGCGGGCATCAACGTAACCGTTCGCCGCGAAATGGGACGCGATATTGATGGGGCATGTGGCCAGCTACGCAAACGATACAAAGATTCTAACGGAAATTTATAATTCTGTCGAGAGGGCTGTCGTATCTATGGGGGTCGACGCCCTTTCTTCATGCTTAGAAATACAGATTCCTCTCTCTCACAGACGCATTTTCGAACATATAAGAAAAGTGCTACATTTTCTTGAAATATGGTTTCGACTTAAGTTTTGTGTCTTTCAACCATTTTACAATCTGCGAAGTATGCTCCGTTGCGAGAGAGACAGCGGTACATCCTTTCCTAGTTTCTCTAAGTACGGCGTCTTTATAAATGATATTACATGTGCTGGCTTGAAACTCGGAGCAAAAACGGCTCCTCAAACAGTCAAGTCCA
>JAFQRZ010000004.1 GCA_017409825.1 Agathobacter sp.
GCCATGCAAACTGTTTGACGCACCGTTCTTGTGCGGAGTTTTTGCATGGCTCATGTAATATCACCTTTATAAGACTGCCCACATTAGAGAAACAGAAATTTGAGAACGGTGTCTGTTGCACAACGTACAAAGTGGTGCAGAATGTAAAAGCTATGCCAGACAAAAAACTTAAGCCAGCAGAGTGTTCCAAGAAAATAAACGCGTTTCCCTTAAAGGTTCGAAATTCCCTAGAAGATACAGCGACATATTTTATTTCAAAAGTAACATAAGGCGACGGCAAATCGGAATTTTCCTAAGATGAACTTTACGAATTGAAGACACAGTCAACAATAGCTTTTTTAAGCTGTACATGTTATAATATATTGAATAAATTTGTATGAAAGGAAAAATGTACCTTTATGTCAAAATTAGATTTCAAACAAAAAATTATTGTTATCTTCTTTTTAGGTTTGCCATTTGTAGATTTACTGACATCCTTGTCAACTAGATTTATCGATTTCCCAATTACAATTGGCATTGTAGTAAGAGGTTTGTCGTTAGCAATCTCTGTTGTATATGTATTTTTATATACGAAGTGCAAATACAAAAAGCATACGATTCTATACATCGGTGCAATAGCTGTTTTTGCGATACTTTACTTCCTTACCAAACCAGATATATGGCAGCTTTCCAGCCTGGTTACAGAAGTGATTGCAGCTTTCAAATATTTGTATTTTCCAATTATGCTGCTTTGCCTTTATAACATCTTTCAGGATTTTCATATCGAAGCAGACACTATAAAACGCATAATCTCTATCAACTGCTTTGTTTATGCTGCTATGATGCTGATTCCTTATTTTACTGGAACTGGTTTTTCTTCGTATGAATGGAGCTTTGAAGGAACGACCGGCTGGTTTTATGCTGCAAACGAAATTGGACCTATCCTCATCGTCCTTTCTATTTGTATGCTCGATTTGATGGATAATAATAAGAAATGGAAAGTCTTGCTTTGCCTTCCAATCATTTACTCGGTTTCCATCATTGGAACCAAGGTAAGCTATATCGGAATTATTGCTTCGGTAATTATCGCTTGCCTTATCTTTATCTTAAAAACCAAAAAGAACCGCTTTGTTTTACCAGCAGCGCTTCTTGCAATATTGATTCTTTGTAATTTTGGTTCTGTTGCCGTAGAAAATATGGGAACATTAGCTGATTTGGACAAACTCCCACCTTCTTCCGAAGTAGAAACCGAAACACTTCCAGAAGAAGACTATCCAATTGATAAAGTTCCACAGACGACTGTTTCACTCATTCAGGGAAACAAACTTCTGTATTTGGCAAATCGTGTCACAAGTAATCGTGTGTTATATTTCTTCGAAAACTGGAAACCATACACAAGCAATGGTGTCTCTACCATATTATTTGGATTTGGCTGGGCCGAACGTCCTGCCCTCAACAATATGTATTATAAAACTTTGGTAGAAATCGATATTTTCGATATTTTACTGCACTATGGCGTTATCGGATTTTTGATTTATTTTGCACCATTTGTATTCCTTGTTTACAAATTTTTCTGCAAGCTAAAATATATCCGAATGGAATCCTATGCCTATATTCTTACCGTTATATTAGGTGTGGGCATTTCCTGCATCGCAGGTCATATTTTGGGTGCACCAGCGGTATCCATTTACCTAATCCTGTTATTGTTACTCGTCGTACAACAAACGGAATCGCATCCTGCTTACCGAAAAGGAGATGACTCTTCCAATGACAAACTATAATTTGAAACAAAAGCTCCTGCTTCTCTTTTTCCTGCTGCTACCTTATGTCGATTTGGTAACCGCAGTGACTACTCGTTTTGGACTAGTTTCCGTGAGTTTAGGTGTTATTGTAAAGGGAGCTGCATTACTCTTTTCCTTGATCTATGTATTAGGGTTTAGCAAATGCAAATATCGAAAGCTTACACTTCTTTATCTAATAGGAGTCGCTGTTTTCGCCGCTCTGTACCTGCTGACCAAACCGGATGTCCTAAGCTTACCAAGCCTGGTTACAGAAGCAACCTACGCATTCAAATTTTTATTTTTACCACTTATGTTGATTTGTCTGTACCATATCTTTCATGATTTTGATATTCAGACAAATGATATCAAACGCGTAATTGTTGTAAACAGCCTCGTATACTCTGCTATGGTCCTTATCCCATATTTTACCAAAACCGGATTTGCAACCTATGGACCAGACCTTAGCAAAGGAACCTTGGGTTGGTTTTATGCCGGAAATGAGATTGGAGCCATACTAATCCTTTTATCCATCAGTATTTTGTATCTTATGGATAATGACAAAAAATGGAAGCTTATCTTTATCGTCCCTGTCATCTACTGTGCTACGATTATTGGTACCAAGGTTGCTTATATGGGCATCATCGCTTCTACCATAATTGTGGTACTGGCGTTTATCCTAGGCACGAAAAAGAATCGCTTTACCTTACCTGCAGTGGTTCTTGTAATACTTATTGTATGTTGCATGAATTCACTTGCGCTGTGGAATATGGAAAAATTTAGTATGGAACATGAAACATATTATGCTTCTGTAGAAACGGAAGTTGAAACTCCCGTCACGACTCCTACTACCTCAGGGAAAGCAAGTAGTGAAAACACCGACTATATACTCAATCTTATTAGTGGAAATGAAACGCTGGCTAAAATTGATAAAATTTTAACCAAACGACTTTATCTTTTCTTAGAAAACTACATTCCATACGAAAAAGCTGGCATCGCAACCAAGCTCTTCGGCTTAGGCTTTGCTCCACGTACCGCAATCCAATACACCTATATGCGGAGGCTTGTCGAAATCGATATCCTCGACATTTGGTTGCATTACGGAATTATCGGCTTCTTCGTATACTTTGCACCATTCTTATTCTTGGCATACAAGTTTATTGGCAACTTGAAAAAAGCAAGTGTGGAATCCTACGCATATTTACTGGTTGCTTTGCTTGGCTTCGGCATCTCCTGCATTGCAGGTCATGTCCTTGGAGCTCCACCGGTATCGATTTATCTCATCCTATTGCTTTTAGTTGTAATACGTCAAATAGAAACCAAAAAAGGGCAACCGTAGTTGCCCTTTTACTTTACAAATTTACCATTTGTATCTCTTTTCAATTACATCTACAATTCGCTGAACCACACGTTTTGATGCATTTCCATCATCCATTCCACCGGACAACTCTACATATTTACGTGCAGCTTCTTTGCCACCTTCTGGAGTATACTTACTGATTTCTTCAATCAGCGCTTCTTTTGTCTCACAAATTTTATATGGCATCTCAAAATATTCTTTTGTCATACCACGCATTTTTTGATATTCTTCCAAATCAGTAGCAAATATATAGGTTGGTTTTCCTAAGAAAGAAAATGCAAATACCGAATCGGAATAATCCGTAATCAAAATATCTGCTGCGAACAAAATATCCTGTATATCTGGATAAATAGACCCATTTATGACTCTTTCACTATATACATAACCTACATCATTTTGATTCACGTTTGGATGCAATCGCAACAAAATTTTCCACTCTGCTCCTAATGCCTCTAAAATCTCCTCACATGGAAGATCGTATGCATCGAGAGAGCCATCATCGCGAAACGTTGGTGCATATAAGATAAGCTTATCTGATTTTGATACTCCGAAACACTCA
This sequence comes from Agathobacter sp., assembly GCA_017409825.1. Classification (GTDB taxonomy): domain Bacteria; phylum Bacillota; class Clostridia; order Lachnospirales; family Lachnospiraceae; genus Roseburia. The sequence continues at coordinate 3,677 of JAFQRZ010000004.1, forward strand.
CGAACCTTCTGGTTTATCTCTTCCTTATTTGCAGTAAACAAAATATCATGACGTGGCAACCCACATTCCATAATTTCACATTCGCACCAGAAGGATTCCCTGTAACACTGTGTCAATCGCTTGCTGTTTGAAAGGAACAAATCGGTCTGTTTCGAATTCTTAATACTTTCTTTGATATAGCTCGGTGGAAGTTTATCAATTACTTCTTTTTCTACTAATTTAGGACCATACGCTCCATGCCAGGTCTGTATCACATACTGCCCTCTTTTTTTCGCTAAAAACATTTCATTTTTTACATTTGTAACGATTACTTTTGCAGTCGCAATCTCATACAAACCAGTTCGTCCTAAAAATCTTGCTTTTCGGATTGGTGCTGGAAGTTCTTCCTCCATATCGTTCACCAGCCAAACCATATCATACCCTAGATTTTGACGAATCATCTCTTCTGCAATATATTTCGGATTACAGCCATAGCCTTTCCCGTTAAAATTAATAAATACAACCTTATTCTCTTTTATTGGGAAAAAATGATAAAAATATGACATGAACCTTAATTTCATTCGATAGATTAGGTCTCTCATTTGTTTTCTCCTTTTTTCTTTACGGGTATCTTTTCCAACAGAAGATTCTTGATAATGAAAAACGATTCATTTTTCATGATAATGGAGCCTGCTAGGTAAACAATCACACCTACAAGCACCTTAATTATTAAAGTAATTACCATCCCACCTATATCTGGAATGATATATACCACAAATGACATGATAGCACTCAATACCAACTGTGGCATAATGTCAAGCAACTGCTCGCCAGCACCATAATGGATTGGTTTTTTCAATTGCTGCATATTTACAATCATTGCATAGATATCATAGATTACCATCATGATAGCAATTGCTAATACGTTAATCTTTACACCAATCACCAAAAGCAACACATACATTGGTTTTTTCCATATTTCTAAGCCTAAGACAATATCGCTACGACCGATGGCCTTTAATGTCTGTAATGGGAATATTCCCAACAGACCTACTGCTGAACCTATACATAGCAATTGCGCAAATGGAATACTCTGACTCCACTTTTCCGTATACAATAATAGGACCAGAGGCTCCATTACTGCCGCAAGACCAAATAATGCTGGAAATACAATATATGACATCAATTGTAAGCTGCGCTTCGTTAAATTCTTTACTCGAGTTACGTCGTCGCTCTCATTTGCAAGTGCTGGAAAAAGAACTGCCATAACGGTATTGGACAAATTCTGCGTAATCAAATTTGGAATTTGCTGACCCTTGGTATAATACGCTAAATCCGCACTTGTATATACTTTTCCAATAATTAAGCTTCTAACTTCATTAAAAAATGTACCACTCAGATCTGCCGCAAATAACTTTGAACTATATCCCATCATATTCTTCGCAGATTGCATTGAGAATTTAAGTTCCGCATGCCATGGTACTATAATTGCAAGCACGATTGTACTAACGATTACATTTGATATAGATTGTGCAACCAACGCCCATACTCCATATCCGAGCACTGCCATTGCAATTCCGATAGTTCCAGATATGATAGTGCTTATAACCGTTGAAACAAAGTTCTTTTTGAACATCATGTGTCTGGCAACATACGCATTTTGTATCGAGTTATATGCACTCAATGGAATCTGTAACGCAAACACCCTAAGTACTAAAACCAATTCCTGATTTTCATAAAAGTCTGCCACGAACGGAGATGCAAAAAATATGCCTATATAAATAACGATTGCACATACAAAACTACAGTAAAAATTCGTTGAGAAATCCGTCGAATCTGCATCTTTATTCTGAATTAAGGCAGTTGCAAAACCACTTGAAATAAAAACATAGGCCAAATTAATAAATACTAATACCAGAGCAATCATTCCATAATCATCTGGCGATAAAAGTCGTGCCAAGACAAGTGAAATGACAAAGGATATGCCTTGTGCCAACACTCGTTCTGCAAACTTCCATATAAAACTTCCTATTATCGCAATTTTCGTATTTTGTGCCATTCTTTACTCTTCCTTCTTGAACAACTGCTTTAGATATTCCAAAAGCAACCACTTTACATATCCGAATTTACCATTTATAAACAGACGGACCAAAACATACCAAACCATAGGACCAATGACCTGGTGATGGTTTCTTACATCTAATTTCTGCAAATTAATCGCAAGATACTCGCATAACTGCATAATAGCAGCAACACCTAATTGTTTATCTATGTTTTTTACAAATAAATATCTGTCCTTATATGCATAAGCTGCATCAAAACGCTTGATAGAATATTTACTATTTACAATACTATTTTCTCTCTGCACATAATAATACAGTTTATCCGAAATCAAAGAAATCGTATTACACTGACTGATTACATGATGTATAAAAAACTCATCTTCATGCAATTTTCCCTCTTCAAAACTACAGTTTTCGAAAAGATGCTTATGATACAACTTATTCCATGCTGGCACCAAGCGCCACACATTGTCCTTTTTGGTATATCCACAAACTAGTTTTAAAGTTTCTTCCATGGAAAAAATCGTATTTTCAAATGCAAACTGTTCTTCTTCTGTTTCCAAGCTTTTCCCCGCTTCATCAACGGAACAAAAATCACAGATACATAAATCCGTACCATCCTTCACAATCGCTTCATGCATCTTTTCCAACATATCTACTGCAATGTAGTCATCGCTATCCACGAAAGCAATGTATTCTCCATTCGCAATACGAAGCCCCGCATTTCGCGCAGAGGAAAGGCCTCCATTTTCTTTATGCAGGACACGAATACGCGAATCTTTTTGTTTTAATTCATCACAAAGCAGTGGACAATTGTCTGGAGAACCATCGTCCACTAAAATAATCTCTATATTTTTATAAGATTGACTCAATAAACTATTTACACATCGTTCCAAATAAGCTTCTACCTTATAAATTGGAACAATAATGGAAATTAAATCGCCCATACGATTCCTCTTGAACTATTTTTTCTTTACTAAACTTTTTAAATTAAATATTGCTTTTGAAACATGCGATAAACCTTTGGCATTTAAAAAGGCTACCAAACGTCTTTTGGACGGAAATCTTTGAAATACCATATCTTTATAGAAATGTGGGTATTTTTCATTTACCGCATTTCGAAGCTCATCAATCACCTGTTTTTTTTCATCACTGTCTAATTCTTCAAGACGATTAATGGCAGTAAGTAAAATATGGTCAATATAAAGATACTCAAGTTCCTCTTTATACTTTTCTTCCCATCCGTTTATCTTCGCGAACTCTTCCACATGATTCATTACCGTCAAAAGGTCCTTATTTTTCTTTGCATTGTTATTATGCATGATAGAACCTTCACGACAATTGTAATAATACAGCCCCTCATGTACCACACTAACATTCTCTGTTTTCATCAATTGTTTCGTGTTGTATTCCAAATCCTCATACCATAAACCGATTGGGAAAGTGATTCCTTCCGCAAATTCTCGTCGAAAAATTTTGTTACATGCCGAATGGGCAAATTCGAACTTATTATGGACATTGGTATAATCATGATGTACTTCCCTGTCTGGGAAATGCTCTACGATATCACAAACTACAATATCCGCTTCTTCCTTCTTGGCCGTTTCGTACATTAGTTGATACATTTTTTCATCAACCCAATCGTCGCTGTCCACGAACCCAATGTACTCGCCTCTTGCATGAGGAAGCGCCCAGTTTCTTGCACTAGACAAACCACCATTTTCTTTTTGGAACACTCTTATTTTTTCTGGATATTTTTCTTCATATTCCTTCAAAATACATAATGTTCCATCTTTTGACCCATCATCTACAATGAGCAGCTCGATTTCTTCCAAGGTTTGCTTTAACAATGATTCTATACACACATCCATGTATTTTTCCATATTATATGCTGCAATTATTACGCTAACCTTTATCATTATTTGTCCTCTTTTTTATCTCTCATTTTAGATTTATAATCAAAAATAGCTTTTACAACTTGGGAAAATCCTTTTGCATTCAAGAAAGTAACTACCTGCTTTTTCTTCTCGTATTCCTTAAACGCCTTGGATTTATAAAACTTTGGATATTTTTTTAATACTTCTTTTCTTAAATAATTTATAACTTCTCTTTTTTCTGTATTCTGCTGATTTTCCAATCGATTAATGGCTGTATATAAAATATGTTCCAGATATAAATACTCTAGCTCTTCCTTATATTTCTCTTGCCAGCCATTCTCTTCTACAAAATCCCACACATGATTTAAAACGGTTAAAATATCTTTATTTTTTTGTGCATTGTTATTGTGCATTGTAGAACCGTCTCTACAATTGTATTGATACAACCCTTCATGAATTATACTTATCTTATCCGTTTTCATAAAAAGCATTGCCGAATATTCGAGATCCTCATACCACAATCCCTTTGGGAAAAATGTTCCTGTTGCAAATTCTCGTCGAAAAATTTTATTAAGTACTCCTCCGGCAAACGCAAGCTTATTCGGAACCGTTGTATAATTCTGATAATTTTCACCATCCTCATACTGCTCTACACTATCACATACAACAATATCTGCATCTGTTTCTTTTGCCTTCTGATACATTTTCTCGTACATATCAAGCGATACCCAATCGTCGCTATCTACGAAGCCAATATACTCTCCTGTGGCATATTCTAATGCTAAATTTCTTGCACTTGCCTGACCACCATTTTCTTTATGGAAAACTTTAAGTATGTTAGGGTACTCTTCCTCATATTTTTTCAAAATAGAAAGTGTATTGTCCTTAGAGCCATCATCTACAATAATAACTTCCAACTCTTTCAAGCTTTGATTCATCAACGATTCTACACATTTTTCAACATACGTTTCCGCATTATATGCAGGCACAATCACACTTACCTTTACCATATTTATATCCTCTTTTCTAACTGAGAATTTCTTTAAAGTTATCCTCAATATACTGCTGATATTCTTTCAGCAAATCAATCTTCTTCTCTTCTTTTTTCAGCTCAAGCATACTTTGCACAATATCATCCGTACCTTCCAAATAGATATTGTACTTTTCCAATCTCTTAGGGAAAATCAATTTCAGTCCGAGCACTTTCGCTTCCCAGAGAACCATGCCCTGACCTTCATATCTAGACTCCAAACAAAATGCATCCATCTGTTTTAAGATATGGAACGGATTCGTTCTATTTCCTAAGAAATATACCTTATCCTGCAAATTATTCTGTTTTACCCATTCCTTATATCGTTCTTCATCTGGCCCTGCGCCAATTATGTAAAGACGTAGTGTATCCTTGATGGAAACTGCTTTTTGAAAATCCTCCAGCAAATAATCATAGCCTTTCTGCACATAGATACGTCCCATGCAAGCAATATTGGTCATTGTTGCATCCACTTTAACCTCGGATTCTTCCTGACTCTGTGCTATGATTTTATCTACATTAATGATGTTCGGGATAACTGTAACCTTTGCATCATGCATCTTACTAAATTTCCGGAAAGGTGCTATTACCCCTTCGGATACCGCTACAAATTCATCAAAATATTTGTATTTATTTTTGAAAAAAGCATATAGGATTCGATATTTCTTGTTATACTCATACTCTTTGCTCATATCATTATGAATCCACATAATCTTCTTTGCATTCTCATACAAAGAAACATAGTATGCGCACTCTTGTCTGTAGCTATCATAATCAATTACAATATCGTAATCCTTATCAATTCCAGGTCTTTTACATATTTTCTTTATGAAGCCAAATGGCAGAAAACGGAACCAATATGGAAATGGTTCTAAAAAATTAATATGAATATTTGATGATAGCTCACTAATATCATAGAATACATCTTTAGAAAACAAATATACATCAACCTCATACGCATCTAAAATATCACTTTTTATTAAATTCACTAAAGATCTCTGAATTCCACCAACATTTAGATTTGCCTGAAATATTGCTATTTTTTTCATTTTGACTCTCCATATTTGCTTGCTAGTCTTTTATCATAAAAATCAGTTTTACGATTACATATAATTTTCGATTCAATAGTTCATACACGATTCTTCGATTTCTCGCTAATCTAGTAATGTACTTATTCTTTTTGAAATCCGGATAGCGCTTTAGAAATTCAGACCGAATCGACTTCATCTGTTCCATCTCTCCAGAACGAATCAATTTCACCATCGTATAGATGTAAATTTCCTGTATCGCTATCATCTCTATTTCATCTTTATAATATTCAAACAGACCCTTCTTTTTGTAAAAATCGCTTACGTCATCTAGTGCTGTTAATATCTCCTTCGTGCGTTCCAGCTTCATACTATGTAAAGTCGAACCGCTTCGTTGATAATAATTGTACACTGGTACATCCACATAAACACATTTCGATGTATGTGCTAAATACTTTTTGGTAAATCGTAAGTCTTCCGCCCAAACCCTGTCTGGGAAAAGAAGCTTCTCATTCTGAATAATCTCTCGCTTAAAAAGTTTATTCCACACAGAATTTTCCATCATGAGAAGTGTTTTCTCTTCTTTTATATTGTAAATTACTCCTGGTGTGAAGCCATTCTCATGAACTTCTTTGATACAATTTCCCTCTTCATCCACACTGCGAAACGCACAAAAAACCAAATCTGCATCCGTTTTCTGTGCCATTTCATACATCACCTTCAGGTAATTGGATTCTACTGTATCATCACTGTCAACGTATGCAATATACTTTCCGCAAGCAAATTTTAAACCATTGTTTCTTGCTGCACTCTGTCCTGCATTTTCCTGATGGAACAGTTTAAATTTATCTGGATTCTTTGCCACGAATTGTTCAGCAATATCCCTGCTCTTATCCGTTGAACCATCATCCATAAGGATTACTTCGTAAGCATCAAACTCCTGATTCTCCAAAGAAGTCAGACAACTCTCTATATATTTTTCTACATTGTAAATTGGTACAATTACACTAATCTCTTTCATACGCAATTTTCTTTATACTCCAGAATTACTTCTTGAATTTTTCTATAATCGCATCTACAATTCGCTTACTTGCCTGACCATCTCCATAAGGATTTGATGCCTGGCTCATTCTCGCATACTCTGCTTCATCGCTTAATAATTCATCAATCAATCCGTAGATGACATTTTCATCTGTACCTGCCAGTTTCAGCGTACCTGCAGCAATCCCTTCTGGACGCTCTGTCGTATCACGCAAAACAATCACAGGTTTTCCAAGAGATGGAGCTTCTTCCTGAATTCCACCGCTATCTGTAAGAATCAAATACGATTTATTCAGTAAGTTATGGAAATCTAATACTTCAAGTGGTTTAATGAGTTTTACCCTGTCGCAATCACCAAAGATTTCTTCTGCAGTCTGCACAACAATTGGATTTAAATGTACTGGATAAACCACTTTAATATCTTCATATTTTTCAATAATTCGTTTAATTGCGCGGAACATATTTCTCATTGGCTCGCCGAGATTTTCGCGTCTATGAGCAGTAAGCATAATCATTCTAGCATCGCCTACCCAATCAATGATTTCATGTTCGTAATCTTCACGTACGGTTGTCTGAAGTGCATCAATTGCAGTATTTCCAGTAACAATAATTGTTGCTGGGTCTTTGCCTTCACGAAGAAGATTTTCTTTACTCTGCTCTGTTGGCGCAAAATTCATATCAGAAATCACGCCTACAAACTGTCTGTTTGCTTCTTCTGGAAATGGTGAATATTTATTATAGGTTCTAAGTCCTGCTTCTACATGTCCAATGGCAACCTGATTGTAGAATGCTGCCAGCGCACCGGCAAATGTGGTCGTTGTATCACCGTGTACCAATACGATATCCGGTTTTACTTCCTTAATCACTTCTTCCAAACCTTGAAGTACTCTGGTCGTAATATCAGACAAGGTCTGCCCCTGTTTCATAATATCCAAATCATAATCTGGTACAATCTGGAATGCATCCAATACCATATCCAACATCTGTCTGTGCTGCGCTGTAACACATACGATTGTTTCAATTTCTTCACGCCTCTGTAATTCTTTTACAAGTGGAGCCATTTTGATGGTTTCAGGTCTTGTTCCAAATACCGTCATTACTTTAATCTTCATCTTATTTCTTCCTCATCTTTCTGATTTTTCCGATGAATTTCACATTACTATCATAGAATCGTTTGAATCGCTTTGGTTCCTTGGCGATTCGATATAGCCATTCTAAATTCAATTTGATAAATATTTCTGGTGCCCTTTTCTTTGTTCCACTCAGAACATCAAATGACCCACCAACGCCAACAAAGATTCCTTTTTCAAATCTATCGTAATGCTTATGAATCAAGATTTCCTGTGCTGGAATTCCTAATGCTACAAGCACTGCATCTGGTTTTAACTGCACGATTTCATCAAATACCGCATCTTTATCTTGCACGTATCCATCGGTATAACCTAATATACGAAGATTTGGATATTCCACCTGTAGCTTTTTTACTAATGTTTCTAATACTTCTCTCTTCGCGCCTAAAAGATAAATGCCTTTTTGGTTTTCATTCAAAATTCGAAACAATTCCTGTGAAATCTCAACTCCAGGAACACGACCATCTACTGGCATACCAAGCATCTGTGCTGCTTTTACAACCCCGATACCATCTGCCACAATCGTGCTATCCTCTGATTTCAGTACTGCATCGAATGCAGGATTTTCCACCCCTATCATTAATGTTTCTGGATTAGCCGTAATGATGAATGCTTTTTTATTTTCTTTTATATTTGATTCCAATTCTTGAATAAAAGAATGAAAATCTTTTTTATATAGTTTATCAAAATATTTTTGCATACTATTTCCTCAAAGAATTATTTTCTTACCTCAATCGGTGTTTCTTCTACTACAAATACATCGTCTCTGCTCTGGAAGCCTTCGGTACTGTCAGACTTAAACAATACAATCAAGGTCTGGAAGCAAAGCTTAATATCATTCCAAAAGCTGTATCTTTCGATATACATCATATCCATGATGAGCTTGTCCTTTGGTGTTGTATTGTACTTTCCTGCAATCTGTGCATAACCAGTAAGACCAGCTTTCACACGAAGTCTGTATTCAAATTCTGGAAGTGCCTCTGTGTAAGAATAGACGTTTTCTAACATTTCTGGTCTCGGGCCTACAAAGCTCATATCCCCCAAGAAGATATTTAAAAACTGTGGCAACTCGTCCATTCTTGTTTTACGGAGAAGATGACCGGCTTTAGTAATACGGTCATCATCCGCTGTCGCAGAACGATTTTCTACATTCTGCTTCATCGTACGGAATTTGTATACCTTAAATACCTTTCCATCTCTCGTCGCACGCTGCTGTTTAAAGAACACTGGACCGCCATCGTCAAGCTTAATCGCAACTGATGCAATCAGCCAAATTGGGCTGCTTACGAGAATGGCTAACGCAGATACCACGATGTCAAATGCACGTTTGAAGAAACGCTGCTCTAACGTAAGACCTTCCACATTGAAATTCAACATGGATACGTCATCCAAAAGATAGTACTCTGCAAGATTTTCTACTACGTCCGTAACTTCTGGACTAATATAAATATTAATTAAATGTTCATAACAATAGTGTACGATATCTGTTCTCTCACTAATTGGTACATCATACAAGAACACCGTATCCATTTTACTGATAATATCTTCCAAATCAGAACGTCTATAATCTACTACTCTTTGTACATCATATTGCTTCTGATATTTCTTAATACTACGGGTAATCTGTTCCAAATTCGATTCTTTGGTTGTAATCACACAACATTTTTCCGGTGGAATCAATTTAAAATACATCCAGTTTCCGAAAGAAACGAATCCTACTACAATTAAGGTATGCAAACCTAAGATTCCAAGCAGCTCACCAATATGCATCAAACGAAATGCGCTAACGTCCGCTTCTAAGGTACTCATGATCATCAATTCAAAATATGTGATGATATCCGTAAGTGCAACGGCTAATCCAAGTGAATAAATAATTGGTTTATTCTTTCTACGTCCGATATCATATTTCCCATAAATCGCCACCATCAAAAGTATTACGATAACGTACGTCAGTACCGTAGTACCTAACGTACGGGATGGACGTGTCAAACCAATATTCTTGGTTCCGAACACTAAGATAAATGATGCTAGTAATGTGAAGTACATCATCATTTTGAGTACGTAAATCATGAAGTTTGCAAAACTCTTTTTAAATGCTCCCATTGCTTTATCCTTCTTTGTTTCTAAGATATGTAATATGCATTATTCGTTTTCGGACAAACGATTTAATGCCGAAAATACCCCACGGATGGATGCTCTCGTAATATTGCTGCTTACACCTACACCAAAGGTAATTCTTCCTGTCTTATTATCCTTCATCTGAATGTATGCAGCCGCCTTCGCGTGTGAACCTTCACTAAGTGCATGTTCATCATAATCCACGATAGTAAAGTCTGCTGCACCTACACCATTCTTAATTGCGATACGAACAGCATCGATAGGACCTGTACCTCTGCCTTCTGAGACAATTTCTCTTTCGTGATATTTGAACACAAGTGTCACTCTAGTCTCTTCATCCGAATGGTCATCTTCCACCTTTGCACTAATAAATTCATAAGGTGTCTTACGTTTTAAGTATTCCCCACGGAAGGCATCCATAATACGTGCTGGTGCTACTTCGCCGCCTTCTGTTTCTGAAATAAGCTGAATAACATCCGCAAACTCTCTGTGCATTGCTTTTGGCAGCTTGTATCCATATACTGTGTTCATTACAAATGCTACGCCGCCTTTACCAGACTGGCTGTTAATACGAACAACTGGTTCATATTCACGACCTACATCAGCAGGATCAATTGGAAGATATGGAACCTCCCAGTTTGCGTCACCACGTTCTTTGAGTGCCTGCTCACCCTTGTTGATTGCATCCTGGTGCGAACCAGAGAAAGCAGTAAATACAAGCTTACCTGCATAAGGATGACGCATACCTACCTGCATCTTGCAGCAACGTTCATATACATCAATAATTTCATTTACATTTTCTAAATTCAATTCTGGGTTAATACCCTGAGAGAACATATTGTAAGCAAGATTTAAAATATCTACGTTACCTGTTCGTTCTCCATTTCCAAAAAGTGTACCTTCTACACGGTCTGCACCCGCAAGTAATGCAAGTTCTGTTGCCGCAACACCAGTACCTCTATCGTTATGAGGATGCACCGAAAGAATTACATTTTCTCTATCTTCAAAATGTGTATTCATCCATTCAATCTGGTCTGCATACACATTTGGAGTATTCATTTCAACGGTAGCTGGCAGGTTGAAGATAATCGGATTCTCATTTGCATGATTCCATTCTTTCTGCACAGCCGTACAAATTTCAAGTGCAAAAGGAAGCTCTGTTCCAGTAAAGCTTTCTGGTGAATATTCCAAAGTTAAATTGCCATCATAATTCTTCATTCCTTCTTTTACCATACGTGTCCCAGCGATGGCAATGTCGATAATTTCTGGCATTTCCTTGTGGAAAACTACATCTCTCTGGAGTGTAGATGTGGAATTATAAATATGGAAAATTACATTTGGAATTCCTTGAATCGCTTCAAAGGTGCGGTCAATGAGCTCCTGTCTGCACTGGCAAAGCACCTGCACCTTCATATAGTCTGGAATCATATTCTCTGCTACCAGCTTACGAAGGAAATCAAATTCAATCTGAGATGCAGCAGGGAAACCAATCTCAATTTCCTGAAATCCGAGCTTTACAAGAAGCTGGAACATCTCCACTTTTTCTTCCACAGTCATTGGTTCAATGAGTGCCTGATTTCCATCTCGTAAGTCAACCGAGCACCAGATAGGTGCCTTTTCAATTTCTTTATTTGGCCACTGACGCTGTGGATAGTCTACCACAGGTACTCTTTTGTATCTTTTATAATTTAACATTCCTCTAATCCTCTAATCCCTTTTCTAAGCATGCTACCAAATGTGCTAAAGCCTCTTCTTCATCTTCCCCTTCACAAATCAATTGGATTTCTTCTCCATATTTGATACTTGAGCCTAACACACTGAGCACACTCTTTGCATTGGCGATATTTCCACCACCATAGCAATAGGTCACTTTACATTTAAATTTCATTGCCTCTTTACAAAGGCCTCCTGCTGGTTTCACATCCAAACCGGTTGGATTTGTAATTCTTACAATCTGTGATACCACACTGAATCCCCCCAATACAATTTAAATCATTACTTCCATAATCAAATCAGCCAACTCGCGAGCTTCTTTGTCGATTACTTTCTGATCTTTTCCTTCAATCATAACTCGAACCAATGGTTCTGTTCCGGAAGGACGAATCAATACTCTTCCTTCGCCAGCAAACTTCGCCTCTAATGCTTCGATTGCTTTTGCAATACGTGGGTATTCCATATAGCTGTTCTTCTTATGATTTGGTACCTTTGCATTAATCAAAGCCTGTGGAAGCACTTCCATCACTTCTGCTAATTCGGATAATGGTTTTCCGGTATCCACCATTACCTGCAATAAATGAAGTGCACTTAAAAGACCATCGCCTGTCGTATTATCATCCAAAAAGATAACGTGTCCAGACTGCTCTCCACCGATGTTATGTCCATTTTCTAACATATTTTCTAATACATATCTGTCGCCAACTTTTGTCGTTTCCAGCTTAATACCGAGTTCTTTTGCTGCTAAAGTAAGGCCTAAGTTTGACATTACTGTGATAACCAATGTGTTGTTCTTTAAGAGGCCTTTGTCTTTCATGTGTTTTGCGCAGATAAGCATAATCTGGTCACCATCTACCATATTACCATTTTCATCTACTGCAAGCATACGGTCAGCATCGCCATCAAATGCAATACCGATTTGTGCCTTTTCTGCAACAACTCGTGCCTTAAGTTCACCCATGTGAGTAGAACCACAGTTAGAGTTGATGTTTGTTCCATCTGGATTGGTATGAATTGCAATCAGTTCTGCACCTAAATCTCGCAATGTTTCTACCGCTGTATAATGGTTTGCACCTTCTGCACAGTCGATAACAATTTTCATACCTTTTAAATCAACTGGTACACAGTTCTTTTCGTATTCGATATATTCTTCCTTCATATCAAAACGATACTTGATTTTTCCTACCCCGGAACCGATTGGGAAATCGATATCTTCCATATCGTGTTCGATATGATACTGGATTTCATCTTCTAATTCATCGGAAAGCTTATAGCCCTCTCCGTTGAAGAACTTGATTCCGTTAAATTCCATTGGGTTATGCGATGCAGAAATTACTACACCTGCATCTACCTTGTGAAGTCTAGTAAGATATGCTACCGCTGGTGTTGGTAACACACCTACATATACTGCATTGGCTCCTACTGAACAGATACCTGCCATCAACGCATTTGCTAGCATACCGCCAGAAATACGTGTATCACATCCTACGATAATTGTTGGCTGATGGGATTTTTCTTTTGTTAGTACATAAGCTCCTGCCTGCCCTAGTTTCATTGCAAGCTCAATTGTAAGCTCTGTTCCTGCTACACCTCTTACTCCATCTGTTCCAAATAATCTTGCCATTTTTCATTCCTTCTTTCTTGCTTAAAAATCTATTCGCCTAAATCTTCAGATTCACCTGCATCTGGCATAGATGCATCTTTGATATATACTGTCACCTTAACTGGAAGGTAACTATATTTATTTTCATCCAAATCTAAGGTAAGCTCAACCTCATGAATTCCTACTGGAAGATGTGTTACATCAATACTTCCACTTAAGTTTCCACTACTTAGATTTGCAATATCCTCTTCCAAACCAAGTATGTGTACCGCAATACTGCTTAATTCAAATTCTAACTTACTATGATTTGAAAGACCTGTAACTATAATATTCTCTGTCTGAACACGGAATACCTTTTCTTTGATTTTTCCAATCGAAACGGTAATCTCTACGGTAGATTCTTCTGGTTCTACTAAGGTCACACCTTCTGGCACATATTCAGTAACATCAATTGCTACCTCTACATCCTTATTCTTTCCTTCTACCGAAATTAAATCATCTGGTATTTCAATCGAATTGATGGTATTTAATACCGCTTTGTTTCCCTTCAGTAAAATCGTAGTTGGATTACTGCTAATTTCAGTTACTGTATATCCCTCTGCTGGAGTACCAGTAGGTTTCACCGTTATCTCAACTTCTTTTGTATTTAGGATTTCTGCCGAAACAGTGACCGTACTATCACTCTTGGTAAGTCTGGTCTCATCAACCTCTTTTCCATCCTTGTCATATAGTACCGGTTTCGCCTTATAAGTCGTCCATGAATCTGACATTCCTGACACATCTATCGTCGCTACTGCTGCAGTAATTTTCTGCACAATTGATTTTGGCCCGGAGACCTTCAAAACATTCGGCGCTGTCACTTCTACACCACCAAGCGCATATCCTTCTGCTACTTTTCCAGTAGCCTTTGCAGATACAACGAACTGCTTTATCATCAAGTCTTCTAACGCAACCTTAAGTGTCTTGCTCGTAGAAGTTAGCTTAATTGAATTTTGATTTACATTTGAAATCGGCGCGATTTCAATTGGTACCGAACCTCTTGTACCTTCTTCTTCAATAACGATTTGATCCATATCTGCAGTCGCAGTAAAATCGGATTCATCTAGCTTATCCAAAATACTTCTTGCTGCGGTTATTGTAAAAGACACCTTATTTGAGCCATCCAATACTTCGTAGTATTTGCCCATGTTCTCAATGCTTTCTCTGTTTTCGATGCTGACATTAATCATCATCGTCTTAGACTTTGTTGGATCTTCTAGATTATATACAACCAACCACAAGGTAAATGCAAAAAAGAGTGCCAGAATTTTAAATCCCAAATTATTGGTTAAAGCTTTTAAAATATTATTTTTCATTCTTTAACCTCCTCTTCAACAATTCCATTCCTTTCGCTGGTTTTTCTACGTTCAAATTCTGTAGCTGCTGCAGTTTCGCACGAAGGTCATCCGCATCCAGATTGCGGAAAATCTCTCCACGATATGCAACAGACACACGACCTGTTTCTTCCGAAACAATAATCGTTAAGGAATCGCTCACTTCACTGACACCTACTGCTGCACGATGTCTGGTTCCCAGCTCCTTACTCAGTCTTAAACTGTCTGATAAAGGCAGATAACAAGTAGCAGAAACCACTCTGTCACCTCTTAAAATAACCGCACCATCATGAAGCGGTGTATTTTTCTCAAATATATTGATAAGAAGCTGACTAGACACCAATGCATCTACATCAATTCCCGTACGAATATATTCATCTAAAACGATTTCATCTTCAATTACAATCAAGGCACCTGTTTTTACTTTGCCCATTGCAAATACAGCTTTAATTAATTCATCTATCGTATGATTTGAGAACTTCTCCTCTGCTGTTTTATTAAAAATAAACAAGCTTCCAAAAATATTTTTTCCGCCAATGTTTTCCAAAGCATTTCTAAGTTCTGGCTGGAAGATAATTACCAGTGCAATCAAACCTACATTTAAGGTATTCTCTGCAATCCATAAAATCGTACTCATCTGGAAGAATGCCGCCATAAGCACGAATAGCAAAATCACCATAATTCCTTTAAACAGATTCCAGGCACGTGTTGATTTAATCCACAACAATAGATGGTATACCAAGAAGGAGATAATCAGAATCTCTACCACATCAACCCATGTAATAGTTAAATTGGCCATGCTCAATATACGCGACAACTGATTTTGTACTAACCCGAGCATTTCTCTAAAATATTCCATCATTCTCTCCTTTCTAAATTATTCTTTTCTAGCTTTCCTATTTCAAAAATTCTTCTTCAATATCTAACTCTTCAACAATTTGCTGACGACTTACTGGTTTTTCCGTTTTATTCCGTCGTTCTCTAATTTTATCCAAAGAAGAAAAACCACTAAACTGAATGATTTCTTTATCCGAAGATGCCACCATTTTCTTTGGTACCGCTTTTACAAAATAATAGTAATCATCATCTTCAAACTGCACATGTTCTGTTCTGCTATAATCCAAGTCCATGAACATAAATTCAATCACAAATCCCAAAACAATTGCAACTACGTTCCCTATAATCATACTTAAGATTCTGCCTGAAACATCAAACAACAAATACCCTACAAATAATCCCGATATCTGAACCAGTGCACCAGAAACTACTGCAACCTTCCACGCATGATCAATGGACATTTTTCGAACGGCATAAACCACAATCGCTGAAATTGCAAATACAACCACCGTCAAATACATTTCCTTGTTTGCCAGAAGCTGTCCCGCTGTAATCGTCATCTTCATTGCTTCCACTCCCCCTGCACCAGCTGAAGTAGCCTGAAGAGCTGTTACATTTTCATAAATACCATCCAAGAAGAAAAATACAATCGTTCCGCATGCAACGGCTGCTGCTGAATACATCTTTCTAAGAAGTCCTGTCGCAATTGGAAGAACGTATGGTATATGCAACGCAAAGCAAATCGGTGTGAGTGCAAACAATACTCCATCCTCTGGCGAAAAACGAAAATATAAGAAAAATACTAACACAAAAATCAATAGTGCTGTAAAAGCCACCTCTATGGAAAGCACATAAAGATTTATCACAACCAAAGCCGCTGCTACAAAAAGTGTAACACTTTGTGGAAGCAGACAGCATACAAATGCTAATCCCAGCGCAACTGGAAACGTACTTACGCTCTCCATAAATCCAACCGTGCTATTAATCAAAACAAATAACGCCAGTGCCAGGATAAATTTATATACAAATTTGAGATACATCTCATATTTCCCACAAAAGCGAAATATCTGCTCTTTTATCTCTAATAACTTTGTCATACTGCCTCCTACTTTTTCAATTTCTCTTCTCTTTCAAACATACTGTATGCCACCTTCAGATTCTGAATGTATGCATCCAACTTCTTTTTACTACTCTTGTAACGATAGTAATATACCAATACTGTAGCAAACAAATATACCACCATAAACAGTATGTAAACTACCACCATTACGGCAACAGTATCTATAATCTCCAACGTATTAATCTGATGTAAAACCATGTCCCAGTTGCTAATCATCCAAAGGACCGCCATAATCAAATATGCAAAGCTTCCAGTAAAAAAGCTTTTCACAACTTCCTTGCCAATGTAATCACTACGGTAATATTGGCCGGCTTGACGATGTTCTTTTTCCTCTGTCTGTTCATATATCGCAATCTTATAAAGTTGCTTTACGCGATCCTCGTTTACCATAAGGTCTCCTTTTTCTAGACATAATTACGCATTATTTTTTATTATAGCACAGTAAGAAATAAATGGAAAGCAAAAAAGGGGTGTTTTGCCCATGTTTTCACGGACAAAACACCCTTTTTACCAACATTTATTCCTCTTATAATCCCTGAAGGAAACGCATACGATCCTTATCACGGTTCGTCTTCTTTTCTTTGGCAGTCGGGATATATGTAGCACTCCTAAGCTCATTCTGGAGCTTCGCTTTGCAAGCATCACAGAATCTGCCACTGCGAATCATCGCACCACACTGCTCGCACTCAATCCCTTGCATAGATTCTTCAGAGAAAGTCAGTCTTTCCTCACGAATCCACTGCTTAATCTGCTTTGCAGACACCTCGCATGCCTCGGATACAATATCAATTGTAGAGCCTGGATTGTCATTGATATATCTTTTTACTTCCTGGAATTTGTCTTCCAATTTCGCCTGACAATTTGGGCAAAGTCTCGTTCTGGTAAGAGCGTTAAATAATCTTCCGCATCCTTTGCAATTAATTACGTCCACGCGTATACCTCCTACATATCCCCACCAATACATATCGTCATCAAATATACACGATGGGTTCCTTGTTTTATCAATTCCTGTGCAACTGCTTCCGCAGTACTGCCCGTTGTATAAATATCATCTACAACCATAGCACAGCTATATTGTACTACATTTTTCCCTTTCTGAAAAGCATTTTTAAGGTTATTTTTACGTTGTTTTTCACCCAAGCCTTTTTGCGGAGCTGTATCCATTACTCTACGAACCATATTTACATCGGTTGGTATTGCTATCCGTTTGGAAATCTCATTCGCAAAGCATTCCGCCTGATTGTAGCCTCTCTTTTTTTGTTTTGGCAAATACATAGGAACTGGAACGATAACCTCTATCCCCATGCGACGCATCCATGCTCCATATCTTTTCACTGCATATTTCGCAAAAAACCTAGCGTATTCCCGTTTATTGCTATATTTAAACCGATACATCGAAGTCTTTATAGCCCCTTTATACAAATACAACGCCTTCGCCTGACGAATGCTCGATTGTTTGTCGTATCCCTTTGCTACACAATCGTAGCAATACTCTTTCGTACTCTCATATTCATATTCTTTACTAAAAGGATTATCGTCACCGATTGGTCGACCACAGTGCATACACACCGCTCCTAGAATTGGATAGAGCTTGTTTTCACAAGCAGGATGGATTCCCTTTTTCACATCTTCCGGCTCTAATATTTCATCACAGACCGGACATCTCGCCGGAAACAACAGGGAGCTAATAAGCTCCCTGCCCATTTCCAAATATGATTTTATTTTATTCGTCATCTTTTGCCCAGCCGTACGCATATTTTACAGCCTTGTTCCAACCTTTTCGTTTGATTTCACGCGCCTCGGAATCCATGTTTGGCGTGAAAACACGGTCTAACTGCTGGTTTTTAATTACATCTTCCTTGCTGCTCCAATAGCCTACCGCAAGTCCTGCGAGATATGCTGCACCAATTGCAGTACTTTCTACACAAGCTGGACGGTTTACTGGAGCATCAATCATATCCGCCTGGAACTGCATTAGGAAATTATTCGCACTTGCGCCACCATCTACCTTAAGCGCACGCACTTCAATCCCCGCGTCCGCCTTCATCGCATCAATAACATCGCATACCTGAAGTGCAATCGATTCCAGCGTCGCACGAATAATATGGTTTTTGTTTGTACCACGGGTAATTCCTACAATGGTTCCTCGTGCATACTGATCCCAGTGTGGAGCACCAAGTCCTGTAAAAGCTGGTACTACATAACAGCCATGTGTCCCTTTTACCTTGGTCGCCATATATTCTGAATCTGCAGCAGAGTCAATCAAACGCATACCATCACGGAGCCATTGAATGGAGGCACCTGCTACGAAAATAGAACCCTCCAACGCATAGGTTACTTTTCCATCCAATCCCCAGGCAATCGTCGTTACCAGACCATTCTTAGAAAATACTGGTTTGTCTCCTGTATTCATCAAAAGGAAACAACCGGTTCCGTATGTATTTTTTGCTTCACCTTCATGGAAGCAGGTCTGTCCAAAGAGTGCCGCCTGCTGGTCACCTGCTGCACCCGCGATTGGAATTTCTCCACCGAGGAACGATTTATCTGTATAACCATACACCTGACTGGATGGCATCGGTGTTGGAAGCATGGATTCTGGTATATCCAGCTCTTCCAGAATATCCTTATCCCATTCCAATGTATTGATATTAAAAAGCATCGTTCTGCTGGCATTAGAATAATCTGTTACATGGATTGCACCTTTGGTCAGCTTCCAAATCAACCATGTTTCCACCGTACCAAAAAGCAGTTTTCCTTCTTCTGCCAATTGACGAGCCCCTTCCACGTTATCCAAAATCCATTTGATTTTGGTAGCAGAAAAGTATGCATCAATAATAAGACCTGTCTTCTGGCGATAGGTTTCTTCTAATCCTTTCGCCTTCAACTGATCCGCCATATCTGAGGTACGACGGCATTGCCACACAATCGCATTGTACACTGGCTCACCAGTTTCCTTGTTCCAAACAATCGCAGTTTCTCGCTGATTGGTAATACCAATGGCAGCAATATCCTTTGCTTTTGCATTAATCATATTCATGGCCTCAACAGCAACCCCTAACTGTGTCGACCAGATTTCATTCGCATCGTGTTCTACCCAACCTGGATTTGGAAAGAACTGACGAAACTCTTTCTGTGCCATGGAGCAGATGTTTCCTGCTTCATCAAACAATATACATCGATTACTAGTTGTACCAGCATCTAATGCCATTATATATTTCCCCATAGTTTTCCCCCTTAACCTATGTTTTTTATGCAAAATTCGCCTTGTTATGCAAGACGAATTCTGCTAATACACTGTACCTTCTCTACTTTTTCTGCGAAATCTGCTTCCGTCATCGCATTTGTTACAAAGCCGATTTCACCCTCTACAACACCCTCTACATATTCAACTGCCCCAAATGCAGCCTCTACCTCTGCTTTTTCGGATGTCGTACGAACAAAGAAGCTGTTTACATTTTCTTTGTAATCCACCAATTCCATTTTCTCAGGAGACCAATCAATAAAAACATTGATATTGTTGTGTTTTACCATATCTACAATATCTGCTACTACCGCGCTTGCAGTAGGAAGCTTACCAGCTCCACTTCCGTAGAACATTGCATCCCCAAGCATATTTCCACGCACGAATACACTGTTAAATACATCGTTTACATTACAGAGTGGATGACTTTTCGCAAGCATAAATGGTGCCACCATACAAGCATATTTATCCCCTGCCTGTTTGCTGGAAGCAAGCAATTTGATGGAACGTTTCATTTTATTTGCATAAGCAAAATCTTCCGAAGTAATTTTCGTAATACCTTCGGTATAAATATCTTCATAGTTTACCTGCTTACCACATACCAAGGAAGTGAGAATTGCGATTTTACGACATGGATCGATACCCTCTACGTCTGCAGTTGGGTCAGCTTCTGCATATCCCTTTGCCTGCGCATCCTTTAACACATCCTCGAAGCTTACTCCTTCATTTGCCATGCGTGTCAGCATATAGTTCGTCGTTCCATTTAAAATACCGGTAATCTCTTCGATTTCATCCGCTGTAAGGCAGGTGTTTAATGGACGGATAATTGGAATACCGCCGCCTACACTTGCGCCAAACATAAAGTTCAAATTTCTTTCTCTTGCAATGGCAATCAACTCTGCACCCTTTTCTGCTACCAGGTTTTTATTCGAAGTAGTCACCTGCTTTCCTGCTAAAAGCATTGCTTTCACGAAGGTATAAGCTGGTTCTACTCCACCCATTGCCTCAACTACAATACCGATTTCTGGGTCATTTACAATTGTCTGGTAGTCATGAACGATACATTTCTCATAAGGATCTCCTGGGAAATCTCTTAAATCCAAAATGTATTTTACCTCTACCGGTTCTCCGGCACGTTCTGCGATCAGGTCTTTATTTACTTCTAATACTTCTACTACCCCTGATCCGATAGTACCGTATCCCATAACTGCTATTTTCATTCGTCTTACTCCCTAGCAATGATTTTTGCGTAATGTACGCCTTCTACTTGTTCAATATTGGAAACCATCTCATCCACCTTGTCTTCTGTGTGAAACACATCAATACTTAGAGTTAGAGACGCAATCCCATTGATTGGTACGGATTGATGAATCGTCATAATATTACATTTAAATTTATCAATCGCACGTAAAATATTGGACAATAATCCTGGCTCATCATCCAACTGAAGCACCAGTGTAATCGACTTTCCTCTTTCGTTTTCATGAAAAGGAAAAATATCATCCTTGTATTTGTAGAAAGAGCTTCGGCTAATTCCTACGGCATCCGTCGCATCCTGTACAGATGCGGCCTTACCGGATTCAAATAATCGCTTCGCCTCTACAACTTTAAGCAACACCTCTGGCACTGCTTTTTCTTTCAACACAAAGTAATTTGTCTTTTCTGACATCTCTTTTGTGGTCCTTCCTCGCTTTTTTACACCATTTATGCGCGTGGTTTCCCGCATTCAGAACAGAATTTTCCGCTGTTCGTCGTTCCACATTCGCAAACCCAATCTGCGGCTGGTGCTGCTTTACCGCACTCTGGACAGAATTTACCTGTATTCACACTACCACATGCACAGGTCCATGTATTTGCCGCTGGCTGTGTTGCTGGAGCTTCTACTGGCTGTGCTGGCGCCTGCTGTGGTGCTGCCGCAAAAACTGTTGCCTGTGGAGCTGCCTGCTGCGGTGTGCCTACTGGCATCTGACCTAAAATATTCCCCTGCATATTCATGCCCATACCCATGCCAAGGAAGCTGTTCATCGCACCGCCTTCATTAGAGCCTGCTGCTTCCATGCCACGAGCCATATGTCCAACCATATATCCTCTCTGGATATTAGGGTCAGAAAGCATCGCACCTTCATTTCTAAGATTAATGAGTTCTTGTGATTTTTCATCATAAGAAATGCTTGCGATACCTACTGCCTGGATTTCCATACCACGCATCTGATTCCATTCCTGGTCTAATACAGATGCCATATATCTACCAAGCTCAAGAGCTTTACTTGTCACATGAGAAATACGTGTGCCATCTGCTGACATCTGGTTAATTGATGCCTGTAAAGCCTGAAGAAATTCAGAAACATACTGTTCGTTGATTTCGTTAATATCTACATAATCCTTATTTCTTGGAACTGCTTCTGCATAAAACTGTAATGGATTTACAATTTTGATGGAGTATGTACCATGTGCACGAATAAATAATTCTGCATTATAGAATGCATCAAAATAATTGATTGGATTACGTGTTCCAAATTTAATTCCTTTGATTTCCTGAAGATTGATGTAATAAACCTTCTGCTCTCTTGGAGAATCTCCACCAAATTTCACACGATCA
The DNA here is from genome assembly GCA_017409825.1 of Agathobacter sp. Classification (GTDB taxonomy): domain Bacteria; phylum Bacillota; class Clostridia; order Lachnospirales; family Lachnospiraceae; genus Roseburia. The sequence continues at coordinate 26,429 of JAFQRZ010000004.1, forward strand.
AAGGCTTCTTTTAAAGTATCACCAAATTCACCATTTAAAAGGGATGGCATAGATGAGTTGTCTACCTTGTAATAGCCTGGCTCTGCAGTATAATCTACTACCTTACCACCATCAACCAGTAACATAAACTGATTCTCATATACACGAATCAAAGAACCATTGGATACAGTATCATCGGTTCCCTTTACGTTCTGTCCGTTGCGTGTTTTGATACCACGACAGAAGACTGTCTGTTCCCCCATATTATCTGGCTCGATAATCTCCAACCACTGATCGCCAAAGCCGCCTTTAATCGCCTGTCCAATTGCTTTAATAATTCCCATGATTTATTTCCTCCTCTTTTTGAAGTCATTTTCTTTTGATGCTTTATCTATTAATTATAATCCACTTCGTAGAATTTGTGAAGAGACCAAACTCGAATATTTAATGGAACAATACCGCTTCCGCAATACTCACAGTACTTTGCCCCAAGAACCTTCACAGGCGCACCACATTGTGGACAGGTTGTTCCAACTGCATTATCCAATTTCGCATCTTCTACATCCTGTATGTACACCAATTCCATATTATATTTTGTCTGTGTTTTCCGCTTTTTATCCCCTGCAATTACTTCACCATCCTGCATCTTGTAATACATATATCCAACTGCACTTTGTATCGTAATCACACATTTTCCATTCTGTTTCTGGTAATTTGCAATTTCTGTCTGATGAATTTCAATATCCGAATAGGTTTCCCCTACATTATTGGCACGATTATCTTCAATAATGTTTGTGACTTGTTTTTTTATATCATCAGACGCATCCACCAAACGTTCTGGATTATTTGCAGAAATTGCAAGCAAAGCTGAGGTCAACATATTCTCTGCCTTATGCTTAAATTCTTCCCAGGAGAACTCTGGAAAATCTCGCATAATCTGCGGCTCCATCAAACGCGTCATAGCCGACACCGATTTCGGTGTCTCTGCCTGTACATCCGCCGCCATTTTCAAACCTTTCACAAAATCCGTTGTTCCGAAAAGCTGACTAGACATACTGCGAAGCTTTCTCGTTACATTTTTATATACCGTAAATATACCAATTCCAACTGCAACCAAAAACAGCAATAAAATCAGTAGCTTGATAAGCTCATACGTACTCATCCCCAGCATTTCGTCACCTCCATTTCAAATTTTATTCCTCATCCGAAGTCATATTATCCGGACAGCCTAAGCTCAACCACTTCAAATAACCATTGATAAAAATATCAATATCACCATCCATGACATTATCTACATTGCCACTTTCTACGCCGGTACGTCGGTCCTTTACCATCGTATATGGCTGCATGACATAGGAACGAATCTGGTTTCCCCAGCCAATTTCTGTCACTTCGCCACGAATCCCAGCCGCCTTCGCCATCTGTTCTTCCTGTCGCAAAAGATACAGCTTCGCCTTTAACATCTGCATCGCCTTATCTTTATTCTGGAACTGCGAGCGTTCGTTCTGACACTGTACCACGATTCCTGTTGGAAAATGCGTAATACGAATCGCCGAAGAAGTTTTGTTGATATGCTGTCCACCAGCCCCACTCGAACGATAGGTATCAATACGAATTTCGTCATCTTTGATTTCGATATCAATGTCTTCATCAATATCTGGCATAACATCACAGGACACAAAAGAGGTCTGCCTTTTTCCAGCTGCATTGAATGGCGAAATACGTACCAAACGATGCACTCCTTTTTCCGATTTCAAATATCCATACGCATTTTCTCCATTTACTTCAAATGTAATGGATTTAATACCAGCCTCTTCTCCATCCAGCGAATCTAACACCGTAAGCGTAAATCCCTTTTTGTCCGCCCATCTCGAATACATACGAAACAACATAGATGCCCAGTCACAGGACTCCGTCCCACCTGCGCCTGCATGAAGCGATACAATAGCCTTCTTTCCATCGTATTCTCCCGACAATAATGTCTTTAAATGAATCGCCTCATAGGTAGCCACAAAATCATCCAGCATTTCCTGAATTTCTGGAATCAAAGAAGCATCATTTTCTTCGTAGCCCATCTCAATCATAGTTTCAATATCTTCGTATCCCTGTTCCAGATTCGCATAGGTCGCTACGTCATCTTTCATGCTTTTTAATTCCTGCATTTTCTTTTGAGAAACCGATGGGTCATTCCAAAAATCCGGAGCCTCCATCTCTCGCTCCAATTCTTGAATCTTCTGCTGTTTATTTACCAAATCCAGTGCTGCCTTTACTTCCTGCAAAGGGCTTTTATAGGTAGCCAGCTCTGTTTTAAAGTTGTCTAATTCGACCATAAATTCTCCTTACAAAATATAATAACACTAATGCTATCGTAATTCCGCAGGTATCTACACCCACATCAAACAAATTTCCGCTTCTGCCCGGCACAAACAACTGATGAAACTCATCCGAAGCCGCATACACAACCGCAGCCAGCCACGCACACAGATAGCGCTTCTTCTCGGTATCCATTTGCGTATAAAACCGAATTGCAGCAAACACGAGAACTGCCAAAATCCCAAATTCTGTCATGTGTGCCAATTTGCGAATTGGAAAATCCCAAATTGCAGTCATTTCGAGAAGCTGAGCCTCATCCCATCCCAACTGAAATATCCAATTCCAAATTTGCATAAACAAATGACTAATCCCGCCGCTCAAATCTGCGGATTCCTCTCCCCGCTGTGCGGAAAAACAAAATATTACAATCATCCAAGCCACAACAAAAACATGTGAAATGACCTGTCTTATCTTTTGAAGTTTACTCATTTGCTAACTTTTCCTTCATGATTTCTACAGCCTTTAAAAACTGACTATCATACTGCTTCTCATAGGCCTCTCCTTCTGGACCTGAGTATTCGTAATCCACTTCTACATCTGGAGCAACACCGATTTTGTGAATATCGTTTCCTTTTGGAGTAAAGTATTTTGCCGTCGTAATTTTCATTGCATCCCCGTCTGACAAACGAATAATATTCTGCACGATTCCCTTTCCGTAGGTTGTTTTCCCTACGAGAGTTGCATATTCATAATCTTTCAATGCACCTGCGAAAATTTCTGATGCACTTGCACTGTTTTCATCTGTCAACACAACAATTGGCAAATCCAAACAGCTCGCACCAGATGTATATTCGTCGCGATTACCATACTTATCCTCTACATAAACCAAAAGCCCTTCTGGCAATATCTGATCTAGTAACTTTACAACCGAATTCAGCAATCCACCTGGGTTTGCACGAACATCAATAATCAAGCCTTTGGCACCTTGCGTCTGAAGCTGTTTCACCATAACCTCAAACTGCTCATCCGTCTTATCCTGAAATTCTGTAATCTGAATATATCCGATTCCATCATCTAACATTTCGCCTTCAATACTTGGAAGCTCTACATGTCTTCTTTCCACATCAAATTCCAAAATCTCTCCTGTGGATGGACGATATACTTCAATGTGTACTGTTGTTCCTTCCTCTCCACGAATGTGCTGCACCAATTCGGATACTTCTACACTAGTAGCGGTAATCCCCTCTACAGAAAGAATCATATCTCCATTCTTAAGCCCAGCTTCTTCCGAAGGTGTTCCTCGATATACCTTTGTAATCGTCACCTCCATCGTAGTCAAATTCTGACTGACACCTGCCCCGATTCCATAATAGGTTCCAGAAGTAGAGACTCTCATATCTTCATATTCTTCTGGTGTATAGTATACGGAATATGGATCCTCCAAGCTTTCCATGACACCACTGTAAATGGAATTATAAATATCTTCTTTTTCAAAATCGCCATAATAATAGATATTCATATACTGGTAAATTTCATCTACTTTTTCTGCTACCTCATCATTTAAAATAGCATTTCCCTGAATCGTAGATGCACCAGCTTCCCCAATAATCAACAGCTGTCCTGACATTTTCAAAACGCCCTTGATTCCAAAACATACGATAGCCACACAAACCATCGCGGTTAACACACCAAAGAAAAATGCGTGCTTTTTGAAGAAGCTTTCCTTCTTCTCTTCTACCGATTCCATGTACACCGCTTCATTGGTGCACTCCTCATTTAAATTTTCAATTTCATTATTGTACTGCATAATTTTTCCTCTTCTAAAAATATAACTTTGATGTTTATTATGCCACAACTCATCATTTTTTTCTACCATAAAAAAAGAACTATCACAATTTTGTGATAGTTCTTTAAATACTATACTTTTAAATGTTTGCGAATCGTCCATATACTTCCCAAGAAACCAATACCAACGCCTAACAGTAAGCCAATTGGAACAAGTCCTTGGAACAGAGTGTGTGGAGATACAAATTCGAGAAGCGAGCCTACGAAAGCAAACTTTTCTGCGACATAAAGCACAACCTTGTCATAAAGCACATAAAGCAATACTAATGGTGCCGCTGCACCGATTAATCCGATTATGATACCCTCTACAATAAATGGTGCACGTACCAGATAGTCCGTTGCTCCTATCAGTTTCATAATCGCAATTTCTTCCCTACGAACTGCGATACCAACTGTAATTGTATTGTTAATCAAGAATACTGCTACACAAAGCAGAATCGCTATGATTCCACCTGACACTATGCTCAGAATTTTATTAAACTCTGTCAAGGTTTCCGCTACTGATTGGGACTGTTTAACATCTCGTATCCCTTCTATGCTCTCCAAATATGTCACTAAAGAAGTCTGCTTCGAAACATCCTTTAAATAGATTGCATAGTTCGCAGAATTGGCCAATGGATTTTCCGAAAAGCCACTTGCATATTCTTCATTTCCTTCAAAATACACTTCCTTGAAGCTTTCCCATGCTTCTTCTGCAGAAACAAAATCCATCTCTCTTACTTCGGTTCGTTTCGCAATCTCTTTTCCGATTTCTTTGATTTCATCTTCTGAAAGTCCTTCATCAAAAAAGACCGTAATTGCAACACTTTCTTCCGCATCCTGTACCATCGCATTTACATTAAACACTAAAATATAAAAGATACCAAACATAAAGATGCAGGCCGCCATAGTTGCCATAGATGCAAGTGAAAACATACTATTTCTAGCAATGTTTTTAAAGCCCTGTTGTATTGAATAAAAAAACGTATTAATTTTCATAAGCTGTATCACCCGCTTTGCTATCACCTACGATAACACCTTTCTGCACAGTGATTACACGCTTTTTCATGACCTTTACTATCTCCATATTGTGAGTTACAACAATCACCGTTGTACCGCGATTATTGACCTCTTCTAGTAATTTCATGATTTCCCATGCATTATTGTTGTCCAAATTTCCTGTTGGCTCGTCCGCCAAAAGGATGCTTGGCTCATTAATAAGAGCTCTGGCAATTGCAACACGCTGCTGCTCCCCACCAGATAGCTCCTTTGGATAGGAACGATATTTTGCAGCCAAACCTACCATTGATAAGAAAGAAGGCACTTTCTTCTTAATATTTCTGGTTGGCTCGCCGATTACCTTCTGTGCAAAGGCAATATTTTCATATACATTTCTATCCTTCAACAAACGGAAGTCCTGAAAAACAACTCCGATATTTCTACGGAATTTCGGAATCTGTCTTCTTCTAATCCTACCCAGATTTTTGCCATTAATCGTAATAGTTCCCGCAGAAGGCTCCAATTCCTTTAACAATAATTTAATCATCGTCGACTTACCAGATCCACTGTCGCCTACGATAAACACAAATTCTCCATCTTCAATTTCCAGGCTAACATCGTTCAGCGCAGGTATCCCTGCAGAATAAGACTTGCTGACATGTTCCAGTTTAATCATTTCAATCTCCTAACTATTTTCTAGTAGTCCAATGTCTCCATATACTTCATGTACTTCACTACCATAAGCGCAATGCGGAATGTAATAGCATCTTCAAACACACGCAAATCAAGCCCTGTACTCTTCTGTAGCTTATCCAATCTGTATACCAAAGTATTTCTATGGATATACAGCTGTCTAGAAGTTTCAGATACATTTAAGCTGTTTTCAAAGAATTTATTGATTGTGGTAAGCATTTCTTCATCAAAATCATCTGGTGATCTTCCATCAAAAATTTCCTTGATAAACATTTTGCAAAGAGGAATCGGAAGCTGATAAATCAAACGTCCAATTCCAAGCTGTGAATATGCAATTACGTCTTTTTCCTCAAAGAAAATCTTTCCTACATCAAGGGCCATACGAGCCTCTTTGTAAGAACGCGATACTTCTTTTAATTCATTCACTATGGTACCGTATGCTACATGTACATTGTGTTCCGCGTCGCCTCGGAATAAGTTAATGATAACCTCTGCTGTTTTGCTTAAGTCCTCATATTTCTCATTCTCTGCCAATTCTTTTACAACGATGATATTCTTTTCATCAACCGCTGTAACGAAATCTTTGGATTTGCCACCAAAAAGCCCACGGATTTTCTCTAATTCGTTTCCATCCTTGTCGCGATTTGTCTCAACGATAAATACGACACGTTTTACTTCTGTTTCGATGTGCAGTTTCTTTGCACGATTATAGATATCTACTAAAAGGAGATTATCTAACAAGAGGTTCTTGATAAAGTTATCCTTATCAAAACGCTCTTTATATGCTACCAACAGATTCTGTATCTGGAAGCTGGCAATCTTGCCAATCATATATACATCTTCTGTATCTCCATACGCCAACAGAATATACTCCAACTGATGATCATCAAATACCTTAAAAAACTGACATCCGCCCACTACCTGGCTATCTGCAGGTGAGCTCACAAAACTCTGTGCAGGCTCAATAAACTTGTCTGCATCCTGGAATGTAGCAGCCAGAATCTTGCCGTCTACATCTATCACGCACAAATCAGTTCTAGTAATATTTTTTAATCCATCGATTGTATTTTGTAATATTTGATTGGAAATCATACCTTTTCTCCTTATCCCCCATATTTGCGTTTTGCATAAATACCTGCCTCTATTTTAATGCATAAACACAAAAAAAGAAAGAGGGAATGTGCATTTTTTATGCATTTTCTCTCTTTCTTTGCTTAAAATCTAGTAAATTTTAACTAAAATTCCTTTTTATACTCCTGAAAGCCTTCTCCCAGCACTTCTTTCACATCCGAAACGATTACAAATGCACTCGGGTCCACTTCATTGACAATATCCTTTAATCCAATAATTTCTTTTTGGGTCACGATACAGTATAAAACACATTTATCTTCCTTGGTATACATCCCTGTCGCCTGAAGACCTGTCACACCACGCTCCAACTCTGTCATGATACGCTTTGCAACCTCTTCATGTTCGTTCGTGATGATATATGCCGCCTTAGAGTAATTGAAACCTTCCACAATCAAATCGGACACCTTGGTCTGCACTACAATACCAATAATTGCATAAAGAGTTGGTCTCATACCAAAGATGAAAAGACCCAGCAGCACAACCAGACCATCAATCACTTGTAAAATCTGTACAATCGAATAATGTCTCATTTTCAATTGTACCAAAGCTGACACCATATCCGTACCACCTGTTGTAGCTCCTACACGAATCACAAAACCAATTCCTGCACCTGCGCAAACACCACCAAACAGAGCTGCTATCATCAGGTCTCCTTCTGCCATATTAATCGCTGGCAAAATATACAGCCAAACGGATAACATAATTGTTCCAAACAACGTTTTACCAATGAATTTTTTTCCTTTCAGGAAATAGGATAAAATAAACACTGGTACGTTCAATGCAATATTGGTCAACCAAAGTGGAATACCACCTTCTATAAACACTTCTGTTACGTGCTTAATAACAATTGCCAAACCACTAAATCCACCTGTAACCAATCCGACTGGATCATAAAAACAAGCAATACCAAATGCCAAAATTCCTGTTCCAAATATGATCATGATATAATCATAAATTCTACTATGTTTTTTCATAGCTCACCATTCTCTTTCTTAAAAGAATCTTATTTTGTATCTTTTTCATTTTTTATATAATTCATAAGCTTATACTTACGAAGTTTTTTCAGCAGTAGAAATTTAAGACTATGCTTCTGTCCTACGATTTTCCCACTGCCAATCCCATACCAAAGCCTTGTAGATAGCATCGCTTTATGCTCTGCCAAAAAATGTTCCTGCATTGGCGATGGCAATACACTTACGATAACATCTGGAGCAAGCATATTGATATCATTTATAATGCCCTCATCTGCTCCAACGCATTCCTCTAATGCTTGCGCTCCCACAATATGCAATCTAGGAAATTCCTCTGCAATATATTCGCAAGTCTGTACAACTTCCTGCTGCGCATCTCCAAGCACAAAAATTGAGTAACGATTGCGTTCCAAAATATTCATAAGTCGAAAGAAGAATTCGCGTTTCTCAAGCTCACGTTTACGCAGAGTTGTATTTTCCCCCACTGCATCCCAAACACCATTTTCTGCTATCACCGTAACATCCATTTCTTCTAGCATTTTTTTCACAACTTCATCTTCCTTTGCCAGAAGAATGGTACGCATATAAACTTCCTCTACCGTAGTAAAAACATGGTTATCTAAGTTTTTTCCAATACGCATCAAATTCTCTAATGCGGTATAACTATTCAGTTTAATTCCTGCTACTGTAATTTCCTTAATCATGACAATTCAGTATATCAAAGGGGGAAAATTTTGGCAAGCATTTTAATTGTTCGACAATTTGCGACAACTTCAAACAATTTTTTTACTATTAAAATGTCAATCCTTTTCTTGTTTTTTTCCAATTTTTACTAAAGTTTATGATATCTTCACAAAACGGTTGTTCGTTTTTCTCCGCTTTTCCCACATCCTACACCACTCATTTTTTGTGGATAACGTGAATAAGTCCGTGTATAACTCGATTTTTGGGGCTTTCCGAGCCCTCAAATGTGGATAACTTTTGAATCATAGCATTTGACAATTTGCAACACTTTTTTTCCAATCACAACATATTTGTGCAATTTGTACATGTATCACAAGTAAAAAACTTCCATTTCGCCTCATAAGCAAGCTTACGAGGCAGAATGGAAGTTTTTACTTTTCTAAATAGTTTTTAAAAGATTCTACGGATTGCAAGCACCTGTTTGTACTGCCAATTATCTGAAATCTTAATTCCTTCTTTTCTATTTGATGCATGCACAATTTTACCATTTCCAATATAAATTGCTACATGTCCGCTATAGCAAATAATATCACCAGGGCGAACATCAGATGCACTTACTGCGTATCCAACATATCTCTGCTGGTATGAGCTATGTGGAAGCTTTACACCAAATGCTTCATAAATCTTCATTACAAAGCCAGAACAATCTGCACCATTTGTCAAACTTGTTCCACCCCATACATAAGGGTTTCCTACGAACTGTACCGCATAATCAACTACCGCCTGACCTTCTTTACTTGCTGGTGCATTGTAGTGCTTATTGGAAGAAGAGGATGCCTGCTGCTGTTTCTTTGCTGCAGCTTCTGCTTCTAAACGAGCTCTTTCTTCCTCTTTTGATTCTGCATAATTATAAACTGTTTCTACTGATACATACTCGGATGCTACATAACCTACATAAGAACGATACTGTACCTTAAGCCATCCTTCCATAGACTCATCAAGGACTGTCATCTTGTTTCCTTCTGTAAGCAATGTATATACACCTGCTTCTGTCGAAGCTTCTTTACGAATTCTTAAAGCGTCTGTAATTACAATACCAACTCTTTGTGAAACAGCTTTACAAGTAGCTTCATCGCCAACAACTACGTAATCTGCAGATACATAACCTGTTACGCTGCCAGAAGTAACCTTATACCAACCATCTAATGTTTCAAGTACGGTTGCAGCTCCGTTGTTATAAAGCTTACCGAGCACTGCTGCATTTGGATTTGCCTCAGTTCTAATATTCAGATATTCATTTACTTTTGCGATTGCAATGTTTGCGTATGGGTTTGTAGGTTCTGCTACAACTGGTGCTTCATTTTCTTCTACACCGGCATAGAGTTCATCCTCTGTAGCATCTTCTAATACAACCGTTTCGCCAATGGCTGAATGAGCACCTGCGGAAAAGCTGTATGAAGTTCCTGTAATGTAGTTCGTACTTTCAACGGTCTGTCCTGCAAATACCTCTGCTGGAACAGTTGTAACCAAAAGTGCTGCAACTAAAAGGCCTGCTGTAAGTCTTACTCCCTTGTTAATCATTGTATCCTCCAAAATCGAATGAATTTATTAATTTTGTTACGAATTTGTTACAAATGTTACGATGCCATTATAACAACCCTGTATACAAGTGTCAAGCCCCTAAATATGCACTTTCCTAGGTACATTTCACCCTATATTTGGGGGATTGTATTCAAAAAGCAGAAAAAAAGAGCTATCTTGCGATAGCTCTCTTCGTAATAGTTTCGTTTTATTTCGTAGCAATTGCTTCGATTTCAAGCAATACATCTTTTGGAAGTCTTGCGACTTCTACACAGCTTCTTGCAGGGAATTCAGAAGTAAAGTATTCTTTATAAACCTCATTGATAGTTCCAAATTCATTCATTTCTTTGATAAACACAGTTGTTTTGATAACATTGTTTAAACTTGTGCCTGCTGCTTCTAAAAGATTCTTGAGATTTGTAAGCGCCTGATTTGCCTGGGCTACGGTTCCCTCTGGAATTTCACCTGTTGCAGGATTTACTGGAATCACACCAGAAGTATAAACCATTCCGTTTACTTCAATTGCCTGTGAGTATGGTCCGATTGCTGCTGGTGCCTTGTCTGTACTAATAATGTTTTTCATATTTTATTTCTCCTTTTTATGATACATATTTTATTCACTTCTTATCTATTATAGTAAACTGACGTTATCTTACAAGACGGATTTTGCCATCTGTGATATCGATAACTCTCTGCTTATATAAATGTCCTACTGCACGTTTAAATGCGTTTTTACTAAGACCTGTTTCCCTCTTAATAACCTCAGGACTTGCTTTTTCCGAAAATGGAAGCACACCTGCATAAGACTCAATAAGTTCTAAAATCTTTTCTGCATCCGCATCCATCTGGATATATGCCTTTTCTCGCAAGGTCAAATCCAACTTTCCATCTGGTTTTACCGCTACAACTTTTGCATCAATAATATCACCTATGCGAAGGTAGCTATGATCCTCATGACTCGGAATACGTGCAGAATATTTATCATCTACCGCCACAAACGTACCAAAGTTATCACTAAATTCATACACACGTCCAGTTACCATGTCATCTTTCTGGTATGGAGAATCTGTGGAAAGCAAATTATAAAGTCCCTTCATACTCGCACAAAGACGATTGCTCTTGTCCGTATATACCGTTACCAGCACTTCATCCTCTGGCTGTACCTTCTGGGTCATCTCTTTAAATGGAAGGAACAAATCCTTTTCCAGTCCCCAATCAAGAAATGCACCAATTTTTCCAATTTCTTTTACCGTAAGTACGCCAAACTGCCCTAATGTAAGTTTTGGCTCATTCGTTGTCGCAATCATGCGGTCTTTGGAGTCTTTATATAAGAAGACTTTGATTTTATCTCCACGTTTCGCTTCCACTGGTACCTGTTTCGCAGGAAGCAGCACTCGTTCCTCTGCATTTTCCGTTTCCCCGAGGTATACACCGAAGTCTACCTTCTTTATATAGATAAGTTCTTGGTATTCACCTAATTTCATAGTTTCCTCTTTCTTTATATAATGTCTATCCGTTTCGTAGCAAGTTTACATGGGTATCGCATCCTTGTCAACTTGTTTCTGTACCCACTTACGCCTCACCTAAAAATAAAACTGTCGCGTAAGCCTTACCACTTTCATTCACAAGCACAACTGTAACTGCATCCCCCTGTATCGTCACACGTGGTACAATTATATCTCCCTGCATCGCAGCAGTCTTGTACTCTACACGAATATCTTTCACCTGAAAACTTTCTGGAAGATACTCTTCCGCAACCATAACATATTTCGCGTTGTTCATGTGGTTATTGGTATCAATAAAATAATTTGGCACAATGATCGCCGTTTTTTCTTCATATTCTTCTGGAATTACAATCTTTCTATCACAATAATCCATTTCCAGCATTGGTTCATCTGGATAGTGAGAAGATACTTCATCCGTAATACGAATTGGACGGCCTGTTCTAGGATCAACCAATACCCAGATTGAATTGGCTTTTACTATTTTATCGCCTTTACCATTTTCCATACAAAAATTTCTTAATCCAAACAAACCTCTGGTTTGATACGGCCAGGTCGTTACACAAATATCCTCGCTCAGCTTTGGCATCTCTTCAATGCAAATCTGCCAGAACGACAAAATCCATGCCATGTTCTGCTCCAATAGCTGTGCGCCACTTTCTCCAAGCTCTTCCGAATGCAATGTGCTGGAATCCTGCAGATAATTAAGAAGCGCATGATAGGTAAGTTCGCTTTTTGAATTCGACTCGCTATAGCGAACCTTTGATTTTAATTCATACATAATTCTACCTCATGTTCGATTCAGTCCTAAACATGTGTTAAGTGTAACACTAATTTTCACAAAAAGAAAGACCTCGAAGAATTTCTTCGAGGTCTCATTAGCTGGCCCACAAGGATTCGAACCTTGGATGACGGAGTCAGAGTCCGTTGCCTTACCGCTTGGCGATGGGCCAATGTTGTCTCAACAAATGGTATTATACATAGGTTATGCACGTGTGTCAACAACTTTTTAAAAATTTTTTTAAATTTTTACTATGTAAGAAAAAGCTTAAGAAAACAACTGCACCTGCTTATCAATAACGGCATAAGTGGTTTCATCGCCCCATTCGAGCCCTGCAGCCCCGTTCGTATGTTCAATGACCGCTTTTTCGATTTCTTCCTTCCGTTCTACTGGGACAAGCACAGTCATTCTAACATCAACACCATATTCGCTTTCCATTATCGCAATTTCTTTTTGCGCAAATAAATATTGTAATTTTCCAATTCCATTGTAGTCTGTATTTATATATAGAAGAAAGCCACTTCTTTTTTCGATCATCTGCGAATTTGCCAATCCCTCTTGCACAGCTTTCTGGTAAGCCCGCACCAATCCACCTGTTCCCAGCAACACGCCCCCAAAATAACGTGTTACAACAACGGCCACATTCGTGACACCTTCTTTTAATAACACATCCAGCATCGGTCTGCCTGCCGTCTGAGCTGGTTCTCCATCATCCGAACATCTTGTGAGCTCCTGATGTTCCCCAATAACAAAAGCACTACAGTTATGTCTGGCATCCCAGTATTTCTTTTTCATTTCGTTGATGAATGCCACTGCTTCCTCTTCGCTTTCTACGGGTCTTACTGTAGCTATGAAACGGGATTTCTTTTCTATAATTTCACCTTCTCCGCCCTGATACACGACACAATATGACATAATCTGCATCCTTTCTCAACAATCTCTAAAAACTTTATTAAATCTTTCTTAATCCTATCATACCGCCCCCTCTATTTCAATTTTTTTCTTCCTAAGAGGTATGATTTTTGGTATAATATGAGTAACTATAACTATAGTTGTTTATAATGCTTATAGGAGGCAATTTTTATGACTTATAACAAGAGTTCAACCAAAAAGCGTATTAAAAATGCGAACTCGAAAAAAACAAAGATAAAAAATAAACTCGGACTAACAGGACTGCAGATTGGTCTTATTGCATTCATTGTTGTTGTCGTGATTGTTTGTTCTGCTTTACTTGGCATTGCAAAAGGAATCATTGATTCTGCTCCAGACATCTCCAAAATCGACGTAGTACCAACTGGTTTTTCTACTTCCGTTTTGGCAGATGACGGCGTTACAGAAATCACCACATTAGTTGGTTCTGGTGCCAATCGTGAATATGTAAAATTAGACCGCATTCCAGACCATATGCAGCAAGCGTTTGTTGCAATTGAAGATGAACGTTTCTACGAGCATAACGGCATTGATTTGCAGAGTATCGCACGAGCAGGCGTTGCTACCGTACAAAAATTATTGACAGGCAGTGGTAGCATTCAGGGCGGTAGTACCATCACACAGCAGTTAATCAAAAACAATGTCTTAACCAGCTGGACTGGCGAAAAAAACATGCTCGAAAAGATTCAACGCAAGCTCCAGGAACAGTATCTCGCCTTGAAATTAGAAGAACAAATCAATGACAAGGATTGGATTTTAGAAAACTACTTAAATACCATTAACTTGGGTTCTAATACTTTGGGTGTTCAATCTGCAGCCAATAAATACTTTGGCAAAGACGTATCTGAACTCACACTTTCCGAAAGTGCTGTTATCGCTGGTATTACACAAAATCCTTATGGATACGACCCAATTCGTTTTCCAGAAAAAAATGCGCAACGACGCGAGCGTGTATTAAATAATATGCTTGAGCAGAAATATATTTCTAAAGCACAATACGATGAAGCCTTAGCCGATCCCGTTTACGACAGAATCTCATCCTACAACGTAGAAACTACGACTTCCTATAACACTTACTTTGTAGATGCATTAATTGACGATGTTTTGGATGACTTAATCAATAAAGCGGGGTATACGGAATCGGATGCATATAAAGCGCTTTATCATGGTGGATTAACGATTGTTTCTACTCAAGATTTAAACATTCAAAAAATATGCGACGAAGAAGTCAATAATGAAAAAAACTATTTTGCTAAACCTAGATATTCGTTTCATATGTCATTCTCTGTAAAAAAAGCCGATGGAAGCACCAAAGCATACACGCACCTAACCATGCTTTCTTACTATAGAAATAAACAGACTTCCGAATTTAGCATTATTTATCCTACGGAAGACGCATGTTATGATGCTATCAGACAATATCAGAAAGATATTTTAGAAGAAGGCGATAGTATTGTAGAAGGTACTGAATCCATCCTTATCACGTTACAGCCACAGGTTGCAGCAACAGTTATCGACCAGAGCACTGGCGAAGTAAAAGCGCTAGTTGGTGGCCGTGGAGACAAGACCGGAAATCGTATTTGGAATCGAGCTACTGACACCAAACGTCAGCCAGGTTCTACATTTAAGATTGTATCTTGTTATGCTGCTGCCTTGGATGCTGCTGGAAAAACACTTGCATCCGTACAGGATGACGCCCCATTAAAAGTTGGCGACAAAGAATATAAGAACGATCTTGAGAACGAATTCTATGGTTTAACCACTATGCGCGAAGCCATTCGTCATTCTCATAATATTACAGCGTTAAAATTTGCACAAGAAATTGGGATTAATCTCTGCTATGAATATGCTACAAAATTTGGTTTCTCGTCTTTAACAGAAAGCGACAAGACTTTGAGCCTTCCTCTTGGAGGATTAACCACTGGTGTTACCACTCTTGAACTTGCTTCTGCTTATGCTTCTATTGCAAATGCAGGGGAATATATTGAGCCAAGCTTCTATACGGCCGTATATGACCACGAGGGAAATCTCATCTTAGATAACACGAAACAAGAACAGCACAGAGTCATTAGCGAAGAAACTGCCTGGTTGTTGACCGAAGCAATGCGAGATGTTATGACGCTTGGAACTGGTAGAGAAGCTTATTTTGGAAGCACCATGGAACAGGCTGGTAAGTCCGGTACAACTACCGACTGTCGCGACATTCTTTTTGCTGGATATACCCCATACTACACAACCGTTATTTGGGGCGGTTACGATGACAACACAGGTCAAGTTCCAGAAGAACGTGGATATATACGAGCCATTTGGAAAGCTGCTATGAAACGTATGCATGAAAATTTGGAATATAAAGATTTTAAGAAGCCATCTTCTATTACCACTGCAGACGTATGTATTATGTCAGGATTATCTCCATTAGAAGGTGCTTGCGAATTTTGCCAAAAGGGAAATGCAATTTACGAAGAATATTTTGCTATCGGCACAGTTCCAACTGAAACCTGTGACCATCATATCACTTTAGATATTTGTTCCGAGACAGGTATGATAGCAAGTGCGAACTGTCCGGAATCGCAGATTGTAAAAAAAGTATTTATTATTGATGCAGATACTGAAACGATGGATAAACCATATATTGCAACAGAAGAATTCTTATCCACTACCTGTACGCATCACTCCGAAAGCAAAGCGAACAACTTCACAACCAGCGATGATGACTAGAATCGTATGGAGCATTTCCTCTTTGAAGCAATGGAATCGTATGGAGCATTTTATTTTTGAAATAATGTAAACCAACTAAGAAAACCCCTAGAATATAAAATTGGAAGTCTTATGTCAATACAGCGACAATTTTATATTCTAGGGGTTTTCGTATTATTTAATTACACTTCAAAAATCAAATCTCCATACGATGGCATTGGCCACATTGACTTGTCGACAATCATTTCCAGCTTATCTACAGGATCACGAAGCTGTTCCATGGCTGCATTCACTTCATCTCTATAATAACGTGCCTGCGCTGCTCCGCGTTCCATTCGGAAGGCTTTTTCTGTTACATCCTGCAACTTAACCATAGCCTCCTTTGTTTCTTCCAAACACTTTGAAGTTTCCTTCAAAAGAGATATCTGAACATTTACTGGCGCCTCTGGACACGCAGCTTTTACTGAATTGATACTATCTGCCAAAACCGTCGTATAACGAATGACCGCTGGGACAATCTGCTTGGTGGCAATATCAATCATCGCTTTCGCCTCAATATTCAGTGTTTTCGCATAGATTTCGTATTCAATTTCCATACGAGATTCCAATTCGCTTCTACTGAATACGCCAAATTTTTCAAACAACTCTACCGATGCTGGAGCAACGTATTCTGGAATTGCATCCACCATACATTCCAAATTTGGAAGTCCACGACGTGCCGCCTCTTCGACCCATTCTTCAGAATATCCATCACCATTAAAAATAATACGTTCATGTGCCTGCGCATACTCCTGAATCAAACTATGCACAGCAGCATCAAAATCTTCCGCATTTTCTAGTACATCACACGCCTCTGCAAAAGCTTCTGCAACGATAGTATTTAAAATTACATTCGACTGTGCCACAGAATCCTGTGAGCCTACCATACGAAATTCAAATTTATTTCCGGTAAAAGCAAATGGAGACGTACGATTTCTATCTGCTGCATCCTTACGGAAGTCCGGTAATGTTTTTACCCCAGTGGAAAGCCCTTCCCCTTTAATGCTATGTGTAGCAGCACCTTTTTCCATATACTGTGCCAAAATATCTTCTAACTGTTCTCCAAGATAAACAGAAATAATCGCTGGAGGTGCTTCATGTGCACCTAAACGGTGATCATTTCCTACATCTGCTGCAGAAGCACGGAGTAAACCAGCATGCTTATCCACCGCTTTTAACACACATGCTAAAACCAAAAGGAACTGTGCATTCTCATGTGGTTTCTTACCTGGATCCAATAAATTGATTCCATCATCTGTCGTAAGCGACCAGTTATTATGCTTACCAGAACCATTTACCCCATCAAATGGCTTTTCATGCAGCAGACACTGAAGTCCATGTCTACCTGCAACCTTTTTTAAGGTTTCCATTACGAGTTGATTATGGTCTACTGCCACATTACATTCTGCATAAATTGGCGCCATCTCATGCTGTGCCGGAGCCGCTTCATTGTGTTCTGTTTTTGAGGTAACTCCAAGCTTCCAAAGTTCAACGTCTACGTCCTTCATATATGCCGCAATACGTTCACGAATAGAACCGAAATAATGGTCATCCATTTCCTGTCCCTTTGGAGGCATTGCTCCAAAAAGTGTACGTCCAGTAAATACCAAATCTTTTCTTTTTAGATATTTTTCTCTATCTACAAGGAAGTATTCCTGCTCCGCGCCTACAGAAGGGGTTACCTTCTTTGATGTGGTATTGCCAAACAAGCGAAGTAAACGAAGTGATTGTTCTCCCACCGCCTGCATAGAACGAAGTAATGGTGTTTTCTGGTCTAATGCTTCACCTGTATAAGAACAAAATGCTGTAGGGATACAAAGTGTTGCACCACCTGCATCCTGTCGCACAAAGGCAGGGGATGTACAATCCCATGCAGTATAACCTCTCGCTTCAAATGTTGCACGAAGTCCACCAGATGGGAATGAAGACGCATCCGCTTCCCCTTTGATTAATTCTTTTCCAGAGAAACTCATAAGCACCTTTCCGCTATCCATCGGTGCAGTAATAAAAGAATCGTGTTTTTCTGCAGTTACACCAGTAAGCGGCTGGAACCAATGTGTAAAATGAGTGGCACCCTTTTCAATCGCCCATTCCTTCATCTCATGTGCAATAACATCTGCAGTTTCGATATCCAACTCGCCACCCTCTGCAATAATCTGATGAAGTTTACTGTACACTTTCTTTGGAAGACGTGCCTGCATCACAGAATCATTAAACACGTTCTCTCCAAATATTTCAGATACATTGATTCTCAAATTCTCGTTCATGAATTTCCCTTTCTAAACTAGTATCCCGCCGAATAAAACCGACTTGACGTTTAAGTATATCTAATAAATATCGTCTTATTATGTATAAAATCTTATCAATTTTATATCGTAAATATACTCCTTATTCCTCTATCTGTAAAGATAAAATTTGCTGTTTTTTATTTTGCACAAAGTAAGAACTCCCCATCTATATATTCATTTAGAAGCCTTACGCCAGTACAGCGATAAATGAATATATAGATGGGGAGTTCGTAGTTTATTCAATACCTAAATCAAACAGCAAATCTTATGCTTTGCCAACAGAACCAAAAAGTTCCATTTTTTCTTTTACAGTTGCTTTGATAGCTTCAGTACCAGGAGCAAGTAATTTACGAGGGTCAAATCCTTTGCCTTCTAAATCTTTACCAGCTTCTACGTATGTACGTGTAGCTGCAGCAAATGATAACTGACATTCTGTATTTACGTTGATCTTAGCTACGCCAAGGTCGATTGCTTTCTTAATCATTTCTTCTGGGATACCTGTACCACCATGAAGTACTAATGGCATTGTACCTGTTTTTTCCTGAATAGCATCCAATGTTTCGAAGCTAAGTCCTGCCCAGTTTGCTGGGTATTTACCATGGATATTACCGATACCAGCTGCAAGCATATCTACGCCAAGATCAGCGATTGCTTTACATTCATCTGGATCTGCACATTCACCAGCACCTACTACACCATCTTCTTCTCCACCGATAGAACCAACTTCAGCTTCGATAGATAATCCTAACTGATGAGCAACTGCTACTAATTCTTTTGTCTTTGCAACGTTTTCTTCAATTGAGAAATGTGAGCCGTCAAACATGATTGATGTGAAACCAGCTTTGATACATTTGTAGCATCCGTCGTATGAGCCGTGATCTAAGTGAAGTGCTACAGGAACTGTGATTCCAAGTTCTTCATCCATAGCTTTTACCATAGCTGCAACTGTCTTGAAACCTGTCATGTACTTTCCAGCACCTTCAGATACACCAAGAATAACTGGAGAGTTTAATTCCTGTGCTGTTAAAAGGATAGCCTTTGTCCATTCTAAGTTGTTGATGTTGAACTGTCCAACTGCATAGTGGCCAGCTTTTGCTTTGTCGAGCATCTCTTTTGCTGATACTAACATTTTATTGTCCTCCTAGATTTAAAATTTTTATGCATTTTAAATACAATTTCGTTGCTAATAATTATATTACATTTTTCAGAAAAAAGAAAGCGAAAATACAACTTATTCGTTTTCTTTCGTAAGAATGTTGAGTTTTCTATGGTGATTTTTGATTTCTACACTCCAATGTTCTCCACCATTCTCCCCGTCCATCGTCCAACTTACACTAGAACGCGAACGAATCGCAATATGCGAAGTCTTAAAACTGTATACCATCTTCGTCTCTGGAATGATACCTGTCAAATATGCAATGATTTCATTTAATTCAATTGGGTTATTTGGGCTCTTAACCAAAGTAACCTCGAACTCTCCATCATCTAACTGCACATCTTTTCCTGTCAATCCCTTAAATCCTGCAACCGAAACAGAATTCGTAATCATACCATATATAAATCTATCCTGAATAATCTCGCCATTGGCCTCTACCTGCATCAGGTAATTTGGAATAGAAGCAAGACTCTTTGCCGCTGACAAAATATACGCCGCATGTCCAAAGATATTTTTCAGTTCCTGTGGAGTCTCATAAGAGATTTCTGTAAACAGACCAAAGCCAGCAATGTAGATAAATGTCTCCTCATTGAACTGTCCCACGTCACACGGGAATATATGCTCACCTACCGCAATTTCTGCTGCTTTTACCATATCATTGGGAATACCTAAGGTGCGTGCAAAATCATTGGTGCTTCCTGCTGGAATATACCCCAATGGTGTATACAAATCCGCTTCACGCATACCTGTAACCACCTCATCCAAGGTGCCATCTCCACCACTACAGACAATACGGTCATATTCCGCCCCATCTGCTTTTACTTTACGGGTTGCATCACCTCTTGCCTGCGTTGGATATACCGTAGGCTCATATCCAGCTTTTACCATTACATCCACAATGTCCAATAAATTGTTTTTTATCAATCCCATACCCGACTTTGGATTGAATACAAATAACAGTTTTTTCTCGCTCATTTGCTTTTCCTCTTATTTGGTTAAAAAATCCTCCAAAGCAGCAATCGCCACTTCTTCATCATTGCCATCTGCTTCCACTGTGATTACCTTATCTACATCCAAGCCTAAGCCCATAACACCCATAATGCTCTTTGCATTGATGCGTTTGTTTTCCATTTCAATCATAACATTGCTCGAAAAACTGTTCGCCAAACCTACAAGTTCTGCCAATGCACGTGCATCATATACAGATGATGTTTTAACAGTAATCTCCTTTTTCATAACAAATTTCTCCCTTAGTTTTTTACTACATAGCATGACTTTCTCGAATAGCATCCGCCACAGCTGCCAATTTTCGAAGTCTATGATTAATTCCAGATTTCCCAACCGGTGGATCTAGATATTTCCCCAAATCCTTAAGTGGTGCTTCTGGATATTCCAATCTTACCAACGCCATCTCCCTTAATGGTGCCGGCAGACTGTCGAGCCCTTCTGTGTCTCGTATGAGCTCTATATCTGCGATTTGTTTCACCGCGGCATTTACTGTTTTACTGATGTTTGCAGTCTCACAATTTACCTGTCGGTTTACAGAATTACGCATCTCTTTCAGTATGCGCACATTTTCCAAATTCATGAGCGACACATACGCTTCCATTACATTCAGCATATCAACAATCTGCGAACCTTCCTTCAGGTAAACCACATAGTAATTTTTTCGTACGATTACTTTTGGCTCCGTTTCAAACTCTTTCATAAGTTCCTGAAGCCTTGCCGCCTGTTCTGGCGTTCTGCACACAATTTCGAAGTGGTAGCCTTTGTTTGGGTCTGTCATAGAACCCGATGCCATAAACGCGCCTCGAATAAACGCTCGTTTACAGCAGGTTTTCTCCAAATACAGCCCCTGTATCGCCTCCACTATTTTTTTGCACTCCTGGCTGCCCAATGGTTCTCCCACATCAATGTCAAATGCTCGTCTCATAAGAGTCGAATACTTTTCTATCAATATCGGATTATCCGTTTCAAAGGACAATGCAAGCGGATTCACACTTATACGTCCTTCCTGCATAATCATCGCCGAAAGCTCTGCAATCTGACAGTGCTTGGCCTTGCTATGCTGACGTGCCAGTTCTGCTTTTACATCACTTGAAAATGACATTCTATTTTCCTCTTAAAGCATCCTTTGTCAAATCTCTATGCTCAATCTTTAAACCATAATCCCTATCTTCGCCATCCAAACGCTTATGCAATTCATTTGCCAGCGTAACAGAACGATGTTTTCCACCTGTACATCCAATCGAGATAACCAATTGGTTCTTTCCTTCCGAGATATACTGTGGAATTAAAAATTGAATCAAATCTTCCAACTTATCAATAAACTCGGTTGCCTCCGGATATTTCATAACAAAATCCTGAATTTCTTTATCATTGCCTGTCTTTGGACGAAGTTCTACATCATAATACGGATTCGGTAAAAATCTCACATCCATTACCATGTCCGAATCTGCTGGAATCCCATATTTGAAACCGAAGGATAAAATCGTAATCATCATACTCTTAAACTCTTCGTCATTTACAAAAATTCGCTCCAGCTCATATTTTAATTCGCGAGTAAGAAGATTACTCGTATCAATAATATAATCTGCATCCTTTTTCAAAAATGCAATCTTCTCGCGTTCTCTTTCCAATCCCTTTTCAATGCGTTCCCCATTCGTCAATGGATGAATGCGGCGCGTCTCTTTGTATCGCTTAATCAATACTCTATCATCCGCATCCAAAAAGAGAATCTCAAACGGAATTTCCATGTAGCCCAAACGTTGCAATGCAAATTCCAAATTCTCCAAATCTGCACCACTACGCACATCCATACCAATTGCAACCTTTTGCTGCGTTGGCTGGCTACCATTAAAAAACTCCAAAAACTTCTCAAATAATATAGTTGGAAGATTATCTATACAAAAATACCCCATATCTTCCATCATTTTCATTGCTGTACTTTTTCCAGCTCCGGACATACCGGTTACGATTACCAGCTTCACTAAAATTCTCCTATCATCTTTACCTCAGGTTCTAATTCCACCTGAAACCTATCCCATACAATTTTCTTTACATCTTCGATTAACTGAATGACATCCTTAGCAGTTGCATCCCCTGCGTTAATTACGAAACCGCAATGCTTTTCGGATACCTGTGCTCCCCCAACTCGGTATCCACGCAAGTCCGCATCCTGAATCAATTTTCCTGCAAAATATCCTTCGGGACGTTTAAACGTACTGCCCGCACTTGGATATTCCAATGGTTGCTTGTCTACACGACGAGCTTTGAAATCCGCCATTTTTTCTCGAATCTCTGTTTCCTCACCTGGCTCAAGCTCCAATGTCGCTTCCAAAACAATATATTCTTTTTCTGGAATACAACTATGGCGATACGACAACTCTAGCTCTTCTCTAGACAATTCTATTATCTCACACTCTGGTGTAAGTACCTTCGCACTCACTACCACATCCTTCATTTCTCCGCCATAAGCACCTGCATTCATTACAATGGCACCACCTAGAGAACCAGGAATTCCTGCAGCAAATTCCAACCCTGTTAAACTGTTTTTTGCTGCTTCTGCGGCCGCCTTCGCCAAAATCGTTCCAGCCGATACCGTCATGCATCTGCCATCTAATTGGATATCCTCTGCTTCCTTTCCAAAGGCAAGAACCAATCCACGAATGCCTTTGTCACCCACCAAAAGATTACTTCCGTTTCCCACAACAGTGACTGGCACCTCATACCTCTTTGCCAGGGAAATAATATCCGCTACCTGCGAAACCTTTGGCGATACAAACACATCCGCATTGCCACCAATGCGGAAGGTTGTATGTTTACTCATCGGTTCGTTTTCCAGGATGGCTTCTTTCGAAGCCAGCTCTGCTAATTTATCATAGAACTCTCGATTTATCATAATCTTCGATTCCTTTTTATTATGCTTCTTTTAAGAATGCTACATATCCTCTATATGCTTCGTATAAGTCTACCTTACTGATGATTTCCCATGGTGCATGCATATTTAAAACTGCAACACCACTATCAATTACATTCATACCATAGCTTGCTAAAATGTAAGCGATAGTTCCGCCGCCACCCTGGTCTACTTTACCAAGCTCTGCCGTCTGGAAGGATACTTCGTTTGTATCCATAATATTACGAAGCTTTGCAATATATTCTGGATTTGCGTCATTTGAGCCGCCTTTGCCGCCTCTGCCTGTAAATTTGTTAAATACAAGACCTTTACCAAAATAAGCCGCATTCTTTTTCTCCATAACAGATGGGAAGTTAGGGTCAAATGCTGCAGATACATCCGAAGAAAGCATTTTGGAATTCTTGAGTGCACGACGAAGTGCAAGTTCTGAATAGCAGCCTGCCAAATTCATCACTTCTGCTACGCAGTTCTCAAAGAACTTCGATTCCATACCTGTTGCACCTACACTACCGATTTCTTCTTTATCTACTAAAAGACAAACACTTGTATATTCTGGTACATCTACTTCTAACATCGCTTTATAGGATGGCCATGCACATACTCTGTCATCATGTCCATATCCCATAATCATACTACGGTCAAATCCATAGTCTCTCGCTTCTCCCGCTGGAACTACTTCAATTTCTGCTGAAAGGAAATCTTCTTCTTCAACGCCATAAGTTTCTTCCAAAATACGGAGGATATTGCCTTTTACTTTTTCTTTTACCTTTTCTTCAGCATCTTCCTCTTCTGTCATTGGGATGCTACCGATAAGAAGGTCAAGACTTTCGCCTTCAATTACTTTCGCTGCCTTTTTGTCAAGCTGGTCAGCAGAAAGATGAATTAATAAATCGCTGATACCGAATACTGGATCTTCTGGCTTGTCGCCGATGTTTACATTTACCGTAGTGCCGTCTTTCTTACAGATTACTCCATGTAAAGCAAGTGGAAGTGCAACCCACTGATATTTTTTGATACCGCCATAATAATGGGTATCTAACATAGCCATTTCGGTATCTTCAAACATTGGAACCTGCTTTAAATCAATACGTGGAGAGTCGATATGTGCACCAAGAATGTTCATACCAGCTTCCATACCCTTTTCACCTAAAATAAACATTGCAAGACCCTTGCCCATGTTATTTGCGATTACTTTGTCCCCCGCCTTTAATGCTGTGCCAGCAGCAATTGCTTCATCCAAATCCACAAAGCCCGCTTCTTTTGCTAAATCATAAATGTATGTGGCACATTCACGTTCTGTTTTACATTCGCTGATAAATTTACGATAATCTTCTGCAAACGCGAACACTTCATTTCTTTTTTCTCCCTGTGGGTATTTTTCCCAAGCATTTTTTCTTTCCATTTTTATTCCTCTTCTCTATTTTTTACTAAATTTTGTTGTACCCTGCGATAAAGCTCCTGTGCCGCATGGTAACCCATCTTCTTCTGTCTATGGTTAACCGCCGCTGTCTCACAGATAACAGCTAAATTTCGTCCTGGACGAATTGGCACCGAATAGCATACGACCTTATTCCCAAGATATTCAATATACTCATCTTCCAATCCCATACGGTCATATTCAGCATCCTTCTTCCATTCTGAAAGATTAATTACCAAATCGATTTCCTGTTTTTCTCGAATACATTCTACACCATACAAGGACTTTACATCTACGATTCCAATACCACGAAGCTCGATAAAGTTTCGCGTAATATCTGGTGCCGTACCAATCAAAGTATGGTCATTGATACGACTGATTTCTACAACGTCATCCGATACCAAACGATGTCCACGTCGAATCAGCTCAAGTGCCGCTTCACTTTTACCGATGCCACTCTCTCCCGTAATCAAAACACCTTCGCCATAAACGTCTACCAAAACGCCATGAATGGTAATACATGGAGCTAACAGCTCACCCAAAGCATAAATCAACTCCGCAGTAAATTCGGAAGTCGGACGCCTGGTTCCTAATACTGGAATTCCGTTTTCTTCTGCAATTTGAATAAAATCTGCATCCGGAACCAAATCACGGCTAAAGATGATACAAGGCATCTCATAACTTAATAGCTCGCGGTAGATTTCTAATTTCTTTTCTTCTTCCAGCTGCTTGGTGTAGAAATACTCTACGTTACCAATTACCTGAACACGAGAACTATCAAAATGCAAAAAGTAGCCCGCTAGCTGCAATGCTGGTCGATTGATATCCGAGCGTTCTATTTTACGTTTTTTTAAATCAATGTCATCGGTGTAAACCTTTAGGTCTAACCGTTCCACGATTTTGGAAACACTGACTCCATTTTTACTCATGGTTCGTCCCCCCTATTTGGTGTCGTACACATAAGTGCCGATATTCAAAATAATTTTATCATATTTCCAGATAGATTTCTACTCTTTTAAAGGCTGATGGAAGAACAAGTATACCGCTTCTGCGCTGCTCTGATTCATTCCATCCACTTGTACCAATTCCTCAACTGATGCACTTCGAATATTCTCCAAGGACTGGAAGTGCTTCATCAATGCCTTTCTTCTCGTCGGTCCAATTCCAGGTATATCATCCAGCACTGATTTTACCTGAGATTTGCTTCGAAGGCTTCTATGATATTCGATTGCAAATCGATGTGCTTCATCCTGAATTCGCGTAATCAATTGAAAACCTTCCCCGTGGCGGTCAATTGGAATCTCTACGTTATTGAAATACAACCCTCTCGTACGATGATTATCATCTTTTACCATACCACAAACTGGAATATCCAATCCCAATTCCTCTAATACCTGAAGACAAATATTTACTTGTCCACGACCACCGTCCATCATGATAATATCTGGGAAACGAGTAAATGAACCCATTTCTTCTGGCAGATTTTTGTCCTGCAATTCATTCCGTTCCTCCATCCCATGCAGGAAACGTCTCGTCAACACCTCATGCATAGAGGCATAGTCATCTGGTCCCGCTATCGTACGAAGTTTAAACTTACGATAATCACTCCTCTTTGGCTTTCCTTTTTCATAAACCACCATTGAGCCTACGGTTTCAAAACCATTGATATTAGAAATATCAAATGCTTCCATTCGATGTAATCCCTTTAGACCCAAAAGCCCTTCGATTTCCTTTACTGCTCCAATCGTACGACCTTCTTCACGTTTTATCTTTTCTTTATCCTGGTCTAACACCATCTGTGCATTACGAGCTGCCAACTCGACCAATTTATTTTTCATCCCTTTTTGTGGTGTATGAATACTTACTTTGTGACCACGTTTCTTTCCTAACCATTCTTCCACCAGATTTGCTTCCTCAATCGCTTCCTGCAGCAAAATCTCTCTTGGAATAAAAGGCGTTCCCGAATAAAACTGTTTGATAAACGTAGAAAGAATATCACTCCTCGTTTCATCCGTTCCCACTCTTACGTGGAAGTGATCACGACCTATTAATTTTCCACTTCGAATAAAGAATACCTGAACTACTGCATCCACATCATCTGCAGCAAGTGCAATAATATCCTTATCTTCTCCATCTGTATTTGTAATTTTCTGCTTCTGTGCAATCTGCTTTACACTGGATAAAAGCTCTCTGTATTCGATGGCTTTCTCAAATTCCATATCTTCGGAAGCCTGATTCATTTTCACTTCCAAATCACGCATGACTGGAGCATAATTCCCATTTAAAAATTCCATTACACCCTGTATTTTCTCTGCATATTCTTCCTTGCTGATACACCCCTGACAAGGGGCATCACACTGATGAATGTGATAATTCAAACATGCTCTGTCCACTCCAATATCTCTTGGCAGATTACGATTGCAGGTACGGAGTTTGTAAATTTTGTTAATCAAATCTATCGTATCTTTTACAGCTCCTGCACTGGTATACGGACCAAAGTACCTCGACTTGTCCTTTTTCATCAGGCGTGCAAAAAGCACACGTGGAAAATCCTCTCCCACCGTCACACGAATGTACGGATAGGTTTTATCATCTCGAAGCATCGTATTGTATTTTGGTGTGTGCTCTTTAATCAGATTACATTCCAATACAAGTGCTTCTAATTCCGAATCCGTAATGATGTATTCGAAACGCTCAATATGCTCCACCATCTGTTTCTTTTTAATCCCCTCATTATGGCTTGGCTGAAAATATTGACGCACGCGTTTTCGGAGACTAAGTGCTTTTCCAATATAGATAATGGCATCTGATTTATCATGCATAATATAAACTCCCGGTAAATCCGGGAGTTTTTTCAATTCATCCTGTATATCAAACATATGAATCCTCTTTTATTTTTTAATCCTCTTCGAAATAATCATCTACGAGTTCTACAACTTCTTTTCTTTCGGTTTTCGCTTCTTCTGAAACGACCTCATCCACAAAGATATCCTCTTCTTCTGGAATTCCTTTCATCTCACGATACAGTTTCATGAATTCCTTACCAGTAATGGTTTCTTTTTCAAAGAGATAATCCGAAATCTTATCCAATACTTCTTTGTTTTCTTCCAACATCTGATATGCATTGCTATAGCACTGATTGATTAATGCAAGAACCTCTTCATCAATCTGACCTGCAGTATCTTCACCACAGATAAGCCCTGCTGCACCATTCAAATACTGATTTTCCACCGTTGCAAGACACATCATTCCAAAACGGTCTGACATACCATACATCGTAATCATCGCACGCGCGATTCTTGTCGCATTTTCGATATCGTTGGCTGCACCGCTTGTCGCTGAATCGAACTGAAGCATCTCGGCAGCACGACCTGCCATATATGTCGTAATCTTTGCAATCAGTTCATCCTTTGTCTCCAGATATTTTTCTTCTTCTGGAGTCTGGAGTGTATAACCAAGAGCCCCCATCGTACGAGGAACAATCGTAATTTTCTGTACTGGTTCCGTATCCTTCTGTAACGCCGAAACAAGTGCGTGACCTACTTCATGGTAAGCTACAATCTTTCTTTCCTTTTCGCTCATCACGCGGTCTTTCTTTTCTTTACCACCGACTGCTACAAGTTCAAACGCTTCAAAAAGGTCTTTCTGATTTACAAACTTACGACCATCTTTTACCGCTAAAATGGCAGCTTCATTAATCATATTCGCAAGGTCGGAACCTACAAGACCAGCAGTTGCTAATGCAAGTGCATCTAAGTCTACGGTTTCATCCATATTTACATCTTTGGAATGTACCTTAAGGGTTTCTAAACGGCCCTTTAAGTCTGGTTTATCTACAATTACTCGTCTGTCAAAACGACCTGGACGAAGCAATGCTTTATCCAATACTTCAGGACGGTTGGTTGCCGCCAAAATCAAAATACCTTTCGAGGTGTCGAAACCATCCATTTCTGCAAGCAGCTGGTTTAAGGTCTGTTCACGTTCATCGTTTCCACCACCATAACGTCCGGTATCACGGCTCTTACCAATCGCATCAATTTCATCGATAAAGATAATACATGGTGCCATCTTCTGTGCTTCCTTGAATAAGTCTCTCACTCGAGAAGCACCTACACCAACAAACATTTCTACGAAATCAGAACCTGCTAATGAGAAGAATGGTACATTTGCCTCTCCTGCTACCGCCTTCGCAAGAAGTGTTTTACCAGTTCCTGGAGGCCCTACCAAAAGAGCTCCCTTTGGAAGCTTCGCACCGATTTCTTTATACTTAGCAGGATTGTGAAGAAAGTCTACCATTTCCTGTAAGGTTTCTTTGGCTTCATCCTGACCCGCAACATCCTTAAATGTCACCCCGGTAGAAGTCTCTACATAAACCTTGGCAGTAGATTTTCCAACGCCCATCGTTCCATTTCCCATTTTTCTAAATAGGAATCCTAAAAGAATCCACATAAGCACAAGAGGAAGGATCCAGCCCACCGTTTCCATAATAAGCGCAGCCGTCGTATCTGGCACAGTCGCTTTTACTTCTACTCTCTCACCTTTTTTATTTGTCATATTCTTTACGGACTGCACAAGTTCTTCATCGTTAATATATCCTGTATAATAGGTAACCTCATAGTCTTCCTTATCGTCTACTAAGGTATAATCAATCTGATAATTACCAAAGGATACACTTTCTATATTTCCAGCTTCTAATTCTTCTAAGAATGCTGTATACGTGGTCTCCTTCGTGGTCATATTATTGAAACGGTCTGAAAAGAACGACATGATAAGAAGTGCCACCAATGTAAACATGATGAATACAAGTGCATTCTGTGGATTTGGCTTTTTCGACCCATTTCCGTTGTTATCACCATTTCCATTATTTCCGTTATTATTTCCATTCCCATTTGGACTATTATTTTCTGGTCCAAGTTCTGGGTTATTGTATTCGTTTGAACTACTCATATTTCCTCCATTTTTCTAATCGTACAATACCCTATTATAAAGAGTTTGCGGCGTGAAATCAACTCCTACACCACGAAGTTTATCAATCTTTAATATTTGAATTGCATAAAACAAATTACATCTGATGGCGCACCACCTGATATTCATCCCCTGATTTAAAATATGGACATGATTTGTAGCTGCTCTGAATAAAACGAGCCATATCATCCTCATCCATATTCACAGAGCAGTAATATTCTTCATCTTCTTCATCGTACTCATTATACGCACAAAAATCACAATTCGTTGTCATAATTTCTCTCCTTCAACACCACGCCCGTGTATGAGTGTAGAACGGCTCGTGGCTCCGCAAAAAACTCGCCTTTTCTACATCATACACGTGGCTTACTTTTCAACATAATTAATTATGAAAACTGATTCTGATTTTCGTCATAAACATAATTAATTACTGCAAGCTTCTCAATAATCTCCTCAGCAGTCGTTCCTTCTGCTGCCGCAAGTTCTTCTAGGCTTGGATATAAATCACGCAACTTGGTGTTTACAACACTAAGTAACATGACTGGGTCTTTCGGTAAACTCATATAGTTCTCTCCTTCATTTTTATATCTCATAACGAGACATGATATTCGTTAGATAAGCGATATATTCACTTCTCACTTCGTCTGGTGAAATAATTTCCACGCGAGGTCCTAAACCTGCCAGCCAGCCGAAAAACTGTGAGCTCACCACAACCTCTGCACGTGCGATAAAATGATTATCTCCATCTGGTCGAAGTGCTATATCTGTTCCAAAGGTATCAATAATAACACCCGTTAATGAATTCTCGCAACGAAGACGTACTGTCTTCTCTTCTCCCGCAAACATACCAAAGGTTTTCTTAGAAAACTCAGCCATATCCAAATGTTCAAAGGACTCTTTTCCCTCACGAGCCTCCTGACTCAAAGCAATATCTACAATTTTATCTACACGATAAAAACGAATCTCATTCGCTTTTTCATCAAATGCCATTAGGTAATAATTTTCATCATCCCAAGTCAATCTCCATGGGCTTACTTCATACCATGTCCCATCATGACGAAGCTGCATTTTCTTATTTACATCCCAGTCAAAATAATGGAAACGAATTTTTACGTTCTGGGAAATAGCAGTATGCACCATATCCACATTGTAATAAATGGTTTCATTCAATGTTTTGCTTCGTCCGATAATTTCCACCTGACGGCGCATGGCCTTCGCATCGTATTTACTCGTTAACGTTTCTAATTTTGTAATCAGTTCCCTAGACTTCTTTTCGGTAATAAATTTCGAAGACTGCACCAAATCCACTAGAAGTTTTACCTCTGCTAGCTCGAATGGACGACTAGCAAGCATATAGCCTCCACGGTGCTCCTCGGAACGGATAATGTCCATGCCGAAATCGTTCAAGGTATCAATATCATTATATATACTCTTTCTTTCTGCCTTTATTCCCTGACTGTTCAAATACTCAATGAGTTGAGGTGTGGACACCGCATGCTTCTCATCTGTATTCTCCATCAAATACTGTGCAATATGTAATAATTTTTGTTTTTGATTTTCTGATTTTGGCATACTATCTCCCATCCTTTATCCGACCAATAAATCGTACACATGAAAAAGTATTTTCATTTTAACACAAATTTTCAATTTGTAAATAATTCTTTTCTTACCTTTTATTTATCATTGTAAAGTGATATAATATCTCTATCTGAAAATGATTTTCTAACTTATAAGAAAAAGCAATAGGAAGGAGTTTACTATGATGTACGATGTAGCGATTATTGGTGCTGGCGTCATCGGAAGTGCAATCGCAAGAGAGCTTTCCAAATATGACGTAAAGTGTTGTGTCATCGAACGTGAAGAAGACGTTTGCTGCGGCACATCCAAAGCAAACAGTGCCATTATCCATGCAGGTTTTGACGCAAAACCAGGAACATTAAAAGCTAAATTAAATGTTCGTGGTAATGAAATGATGGATCAGTTATCCAAAGATTTGGATATCCCATTCAAGAGAAACGGTTCTTTGGTTGTATGTACAAAAAACCAGGATCCAGCAGGCTTAGAAGAGCTTTTGGAAAAAGCAAAAGCAAATGGAGTTCCAAGATGCCGTATCTTAGACCGTGACGAACTTATCGCCATGGAGCCAAACTTAAGTGATGATGTAGTGGCAGCACTTCACGCACCAACTGGAGCTATCGTTTGTCCATTCCACATGACGATGGCATTTGCAGAAAATGCATTTGAAAATGGGGTAGAGTTTTTCTTAAATACCAATGTTGAGAAAATCGAAAAAGCAGAATGCGGCTACCGTATTATAACCAACAAAGAAACATTTGAAACAAAGGTTGTTGTAAATGCTGCTGGTGTTTATTCCGATGAATTCAACAATCAGGTTTCTGACAGAAAATTACAGATTATCGCTCGTAAGGGTGAATATATGCTTTTGGACAAGCAGGCAGGATGTCACGTAAACCAGACCATCTTCCAGCTTCCAAGTAAAATGGGTAAAGGCGTATTAGTTTCTCCTACCGTTCATGGTAACCTTTTGGTAGGACCTACTGCTGCAGATATCGAAAACAAAGAAGGCACTGATACTACTCAGAAATATTTGGATTCTTTAGGTCCATTATCTGCACTCTCTGTAAAGAACGTACCTCTTCGTCAGGTTATTACAAGCTTTGCAGGTCTTCGTGCTCATGAAGTAGACGGCGACTTCGTCATCGGCGAAGCAGAAGACGCACCAGGTTTCTTCAATGCTGCTGGCATCGAATCTCCAGGACTTTCTTCTGCACCAGCCATCGGCGAGTACCTCGGTGATATGATTGCAGAAAAGCTTGCACTTGTAAAAAAAGAAAACTTCAAAGCAACCAGAAAAGGTATCTTAAATCCAGAACACCTCACCATGGAAGAAAGAAATGCTTTGATTAAAGAAAACCCAGCTTACGGCAATATCATCTGTCGTTGTGAAATGATTTCAGAAGGAGAAATTTTAGACGCGATTCACCGTCCACTCGGCGCTCGCTCACTCGATGGCGTAAAACGTCGTACACGTGCTGGTATGGGACGTTGCCAGGCAGGCTTCTGTTCGCCAAGAACAATGGAAATCCTCGCTCGCGAAGTTCCAATGGAAATGAATGAAATCACAAAGAACGGTGGCAAATCTACATACATCGTAGGCACCAATAAAAATATTTAAGGAGGACGCTACAAATGAAAAATTATGATCTTGTAATCGTTGGTGGCGGTCCTGCTGGTCTTGCCGCTGCTG
Organism: Agathobacter sp.; assembly: GCA_017409825.1. Taxonomy (GTDB): domain Bacteria; phylum Bacillota; class Clostridia; order Lachnospirales; family Lachnospiraceae; genus Roseburia. The sequence goes on from JAFQRZ010000004.1 coordinate 59,566, forward strand.
TCTCAGCTAGAGACAATGGTATCGAAAGCATCCTTATCATCGAACGTGATAAAGAGCTTGGTGGTATCTTAAACCAGTGTATCCACAACGGATTTGGTTTACATACTTTTAAAGAAGAATTAACAGGTCCTGAATATGCTGCTCGTTTTGCAGCACAGGTATATGAAAGAAATATCGAATACAAATTAAACACCATGGTTATGGATATCAATGACGACAAAGTCGTTACTGCTATGAACCGTGAAGATGGCATGTTCCAGATTCAGGCAAAAGCAGTTATCCTTGCAATGGGCTGTCGCGAACGAAGCCGTGGTGCACTTAATATCCCTGGCTATCGTCCAGCAGGTATCTACTCTGCTGGTACAGCACAGAGACTTGTAAACATGGAAGGCTTCATGCCAGGTAAAAAATGTGTCATCTTAGGTTCTGGTGACATCGGTCTTATCATGGCACGTCGTATGACCTTAGAAGGTGCTAAGGTAGAAGTCGTAGCAGAACTGATGCCTTACTCCGGCGGATTAAAGAGAAATATCGTACAGTGTTTGGATGACTTCGGTATTCCTTTGAAGCTTAGCCACACGGTTATTGACATTGAAGGCAAAGAACGTGTAGAAGCTATCACCATCGCAGAAGTCGGTCCAGATAGAAAACCTATCCCTGGCACAGAAATCCGTTACGAATGTGATACCTTACTTCTTTCCTGTGGTCTTCTTCCAGAAAACGAATTATCGAGAAGTGCTGGTGTAAATCTTTCTCCTATCACTTCTGGTCCAGTGGTAAACGACAGCTTAGAAACCAACATCGATGGTATCTTCGCTTGTGGTAATGTACTTCACGTACATGACCTCGTTGACTACGTTTCTCAGGAAGCCACTACCGCTGGTAAGAATGCTGCAAACTATATCAAAAACGGTAAAAATGCGGAAGCGAAAGAAGTAAAGATATATCCAGAAGGCGGCGTACGTTATACTGTACCTGCTACCATTCGCCCAAGCGAAATGGATGATACTCTTACCGTGCGTTTCCGTGTTGCAGATGTATACAAAAACCACGCAATCTGCACCTACTTTGATAACGAACTCATTAGCAAACGCAAACGTCCTGTTATGGCACCAGGTGAAATGGAACAGGTTATCCTTACGAAAGCAAAACTTGCGGAATACCCTGAGCTTGACAGAATTACCATTACATTGGAGGAGGCATAAGACATGGAAAAAAGAGACTTAATCTGTATCGGATGTCCTTTAGGATGCCCACTCACTGTTACTATCGAAAATGGCGAAGTTACCGAAGTAAAAGGTAACACCTGTCCAAAGGGTGATGCCTATGCTCGTAAAGAAGTAACCAACCCAACACGTATCGTTACCTCTACCGTAGTCGTAGAAGGTGGCGTAGCTCCTATGGTATCCTGTAAAACAGCAGCAGATATTCCAAAAGGAAAAATCTTTGACGTAACAGATGCGTTAAAAGATGTCGTTGCAAAAGCTCCTGTTGCTATCGGCGATGTATTACTTGCTGATGTAGCTGGAACTGGCGTAGATATTGTAGCGACAAAGAATGTAGAAGCTATTTAAAATTTATCTTTTATATCAAATGAAAACGGGACACCTTTCGGTGTCCCGTTTTCGAGGAGTTTAGTTATGAAAATGTTTATAATAAAAAGGGAATGTTTGTAAAGGCATTTCCGACCTTTACAAGTGTTAGTATATACAGAAAATATGGCAAAAATATGTCCATTTTCAAAAACATTTCTAAAATCGCATACAATTTTTTAATAAACTTTTTATAATTCTAAAAGCATTTTACATAGTTCTATTTTTTTCTTGTCCTCTAGACTGTTTCTAAAATCTACGGCCCCCTGCGTAGTACTTGGATTCAGTAAATCTGCTTCTGCAAGTCTACGACGCATTTCCCTCGCAGTTCCTTCTCCTCCATCAAACACAAGCACATCTGGCCCGAGGACTTCCTTAATCATATCCTTCGCAAATGGATAATGGGTACATCCTAATACAACCGAATCCACTGGATGGATACGATGCACAAAAAGCAATTCCTCCAAATATCTACGAAAATCATCGCTGGTTAAATCTCCGCGTTCCACAAAGTCCATAAGACCTGGACATGGTAATGGGATGATTTCCGCCATATCTTCATATTTCGCCATGAGGCTTTGGAATTTCTCTTCACGAATGGTCATCGGTGTTGCCATAACTAAAACTCGGCAATTTGGTTTCAACGTAGCTGCTGGCTTCACCGCTGGCTCAATCCCCACAATTGGAATATCTGGATACATTTCGCGCAGAACTCTTACCGCTGCACTAGTCGCTGTATTACAAGCCACAACCAGCCCTTTTGCTCCCTGTGCAAAAAGATATTCTGCAGCATCAATCGTAAGCTGTTTTACGGTCTCTTTATCCTTCATGCCATAAGGGGCATTCTTGGAATCTCCATAATAAATATAATCCTCATTGGGAAGGATTTTTACGAGTTCTCTTAATACACTGATTCCGCCTACACCAGAATCAAATACTGCAATTGGATTTGTTTTCTTTGACATAATATACTCCTATTATGTATAATAATTGTATCACATTAATTGGGAGGCCAATATGGATATCAATAAACCTCGTTTAGATTTAGACGAATTGGAACGTAAGAATTCCATCAGCTATAAATACTGCGAACACTGTGGTGCCGCAATCCCTCGTAGTGCGGAATTCGCCTGCTGTTCACACTGCCAGGAAACCATTCTCTTTCACGCAGTTAAAGACTATATCCGCGAGAATAATGTCAATGAATTTCAGGTTGCAGAACACTTCGGTATTCCACTCCGTTTGGTAAAACAATGGATGCGTGAGTTACGTATTGAATACGTCAATCCAAATCGTGGACCTAGATTATTTCAATAAAACACAAAAGAGTTCCATAACGGAACTCTTTTTCTTTTCTCATTATTTCAAGAATCCGTTGATAATCTGTTCCTCTGCTTCCGCTTCTGTAAGTCCCAAAGTCATTAACTTAATCAACTGCTCTCCTGCGATTTTACCAATCGCTGCTTCATGAATCAGGCTCGCATCAATATTCGCTGCAGTCAGCTGTGGACTTGCTGCTACTACTGCCTGGTCCATAATGATGGCATCACATTCACTATGTCCTGTACACACACTATTTCCGTTGATGTTAGAGAAGAATTCCTGTCTAGACTCATCTCGTGCAACTGAACGTGATATAATGTTTGCACTACATCCATCCCCATTCAAATCTACAGAAAAATCGGTACGCGCGTACTGTTTTCCATGCGTCATCAATTTTTCACGAACCTCTAACGTCGCACCCGCTGCCAAATCCCCGCGAGTAATACGATTCGTAGAATCGATTCCTTTAATCTGGGTCGTTTCCATTTCAAGAACGGCACCTTCTTCTAAATGAATAATGGTTTCTGGATTCATGATATTTTCACCATTCCCATCTCCTTCACCATAGTGACGCTCTACATATTTCACCTTTGCATTCTTTCCTATATAAAAGGTATGCACACCATCATGCTTTGATGTATCAACACCACAATTGTGGATGCCACAGCCTGCTACGATTGTGACATCTGCACCTTCGCCGATATAGAAGTCATTATAAACAACTTCCTGAATACCACTCTGGCTAAGCAATACTGGAATATGCACACTCTCGTTTACGGTACCTGGCTTGATTACAATATCAATGCCATCTTTATCCTCTTTTTGCACTATATCAATATTCGCAGTTGTATTTTTCCCCGCACTTGCCCCATTGGCACGAATATTATATGCACCTTCTGGAACCTCATGCAAATCTGCAATCTGCGATAAAAGATTTTTTTGTATTAAATCCATAGTTGTATCTCTTTTCTATCTTACTGCTTGTCCGCCAATGTCTGACAAGATCTACTAGTATATAAAAGTGTAGGTAAAACTTCCTCACGTGTTCCGATTTTTTCAATTTCTCCATTTGCAATCACGATAATCTTATCCGCGATGTTAAGAATTTTCTCTTGATGGGAAATGATAAGAATCGTTCCATGAATCTCGTCTCTCATCTTCTCAAATACCTTAATCAAACTATTAAAGCTCCACAAATCAATCCCTGCTTCTGGCTCATCAAAGATAGACATCTTAGTTCCTCTCGCCAAAATCATCGCAATTTCAATACGCTTGAGTTCTCCTCCAGAAAGGCTAGCATTAATCTCACGATCAATATAATCTCTTGCGCAAAGTCCTACTTCGGAAAGAATATTGCAAATATCATTCACACTCATCGTCTTTCCTGCCGCAATAGAAATCAAATCCTTTACAGTTAATCCCTTGAAATGAACTGGCTGCTGGAAAGCAAAACTGATTCCCTTCCTTGCTCGTTCCGTAATATTAAGATTGGTAATGTCTTCCCCATCCAGTAAAATCTGTCCACTGGTTGGTTGGATAATACCAGCAATCATTTTTGCCAAAGTAGATTTCCCACCACCATTTGGTCCAGTGATTGCCACAAAATGTTCATCAATTGTCAAACTAACATTTTTTAAAATTTCTTTTTTCTCATTTTCTACGTCTACATCGTAGCAAATATTTCTTAACTCTAACATGATTTATCCCGTTATCTAATTACTTTTTGTCTGTATTTTATGCAAACTGCATCCAGGTATTTATCATCTGGCTCGAATATCGTCATATGAAGTCCTTCTTCTACCTTAGACACCATTGCATATACCTTCGCATCTTTCTTTCCTGATGAAAGATCTCTGGTTTTCACCTGTGGATTATTTTCATACTGATAAAGGCTTCTATCTCCCTTTGGTGCGATTACAATTACATTCTCTACATCATAGCCAATTAACTCTTTACGTTTCTGTTTGCTGATAATTTTTGCGAAACGAAAATCGCCATCGAAATAAGAATATTCAAATTCAACACTTCTAGTATGTAGAAACCATCCGATTGCCAAAAGAGGAACTGCAATTGCGAAATAGATAAAAAGACCTACCAGCGTCGCATACATAAAATATGCTCCTGCCACGAAAAATAAAATCGTTAAAATCTTCATCCACAAAGACTTCTGTTTTTCTACTAATACATATACTTCTAACATTTCTCTACCTCCAAATCTATTTGGCATTATAGCACAAAACTCTAGCATTTTCCACCATCTTCTATTACAATAGAGATATAATTTATAAATAAATGAGGTGCACTATGAATTTTCACTTTTCAGGAGAACAGTTATCAAATTTTGCAGATAACGCAAAGAGAGAATGGGCTCTCACAAATGGTATTGGAGGATATGCAGGAGGTTCCGTTTTAGGCAGTTTAGGACGAACACATCAGGGTTACCTCATTGCCAGCTTCCACCCACCCGTAGAGCGCTTCCTTGTCTTTAGCAAGACAAACGAAGCTTTTGTTTGTGGCAATACCACTTACAACTTAGAAGCCGCACAGCATGCCGGCGAAGAAATGGACATCAGCCTTGTTTCTTCCGATGAAGTTCCAGATGTATACAAAGACCCTAATACCGTACATGTGGCTTCTGATTTCGTTCCAAGAAAGCCCGTATACACAGAGGGGCAGAAATACCTTGCCAGCTTTGACTATGATGGCACCGTTTGCTTCACCTACCAGGCTGGCGCTATCACTTTGAAAAAATACGTTTCCTTGGTACAAGGTGAAAATACAGTTGCTGTAGCCTATGATATTACAAACAATGGCGAAGCATCTGATTTCTATATCACACCATTGATGAACTACCGCGAGCATAACGATAGCAGCACAGTTGATACACTTTCCTTCCACAAGTTTAAACTAACTGACACATGTGGGTTTATGTTAATTCCAGAAAGTGCGCCTTCTGTAGAAATCGTTTTACAGGCAAGCGAAGGCGAACTCGTAGAGTCTGAATCCCAGTATGATGTCGACCTCCAGTTTGCTACCGAAGTAGAAAATGAAGTCCCAGGGTTAGATACCTGTTACACACCATATAAGATTAAAGTAACTATCCCTGCAAACAGTACCAAGCATGTTTCACTCGTTTGTCATGTAGAAAACGGAGAAAATATTTACTGTTCCAATGTAGTTGCAGATGTCTTACCTGGACATACGCCAGCTTGGAACTGGGGACAGGACATCACTTCCGAGTCAGCATTCCAAGTATTAGAGGATAATAAAAAATTCTTCACAGCATTACTTGCAAACGCTTCATGTAAGGACGAGCTGTCCGAAATCTTAACAATTGCTGCCAACGAAGTATTATCTTATCGAGAATCCACAGGACTTACCACAGTACTTGCTGGTCTTCCATGGTTTACCGACTGGGGTCGCGACACCATGATTGCCTTTACCGGTTGTGTATTGTCCACTGGACGTTTCAAAAAGGCAGAAGAAATTCTTCTTACGTTTGCACAGTATGTAGAACCAGAAATGGGGATGGTCCCAAATATGTTCCCTGATAATGGTCAAGCACCACTATACAACACTGTAGATGGTTCCCTTTGGTACTTCTATGCTGTACATAAATACTTAGAATATAACAACACACCAGAAGCACATAAATTCATTCAGGAAAAGATTTATCCTGCATTAAAGAATATCTGTGCTGCTTACCAGAGAGGAACAGACTTCTCTATTTATATGGAAAACGATGGTCTCATTCATGCTGGTAGTGGTACAGACCAGGTTACATGGATGGACGTTCGTGTAGGTGATTGGGTAGTTACACCTCGTCACGGTAAACCTGTAGAGATTTCTGCTCTTTGGTACAATGCATTAAAGGTTATGGAAAACCTTGCTACCAAATTTGGTGAAGATGCTACACACTATGGTACATTAGCAGAAAAAGTAAAAGCTTCCTTCTGTGAAAAATTCTGGAATGAAAAAGACGGCTGTCTCTATGATGTAATCGACGATGATTGCGGACATGTAAATCCAAATCATACCGAAGATGTTTACGATGCTTCCATTCGTCCAAATCAGATTTATGCAGTAGCGCTTCCATACACCATGTTGGATGCTGACAAAGCAAAATCGGTTGTAGACGTAGTAAAAGAAAAGCTATTCGTTGGTGTAGGACTTCGTTCCCTCGACCCCGCACACGAAGATTATCATCCAATTTATGTTGGTTCTCTTCCAAAACGTGATGCTGCATATCATCAGGGAACTGCATGGGGCTTCATTGCAGGCGGCTTCATTACAGCATACTGTAATGTATATGGCAGAAATGCTGAAACTGCTAAGAAAGCGTTAGAAATGCTCGAACCTATGAAAGCACACCTCTACAACAACTGCGTTGGTTCTATCTGTGAAATCTTCGACGGCAATGCGCCACACAATGGACGCGGTTGCTATGGACAGGCCTGGAGTGTTGGCGAGACGCTTCGTTGCTATACAGAAGATATTTTACCTTATCTTAAATAAATATAGAAAACGCTCAGCAAAAATGCTGAGCGTTTTTTCTTGACAACAACTCAAACCTGATGTAGAATATATTCGTTGTGAATGCAACATGCCCAGATCTCTCAGTTGGTAGATCAAAGGACTGAAAATCCTTGTGTCGCTGGTTCGATTCCGGCTCTGGGCACTTTTTTATGTAAATAAGAGACCATCTCATATAGACTTTCGCGTCTATATGAGATGGTCTCTTGTTTTCCTATTATGTACTTCTTAGAATAAATCTACAGAACCTGTAACATCACCGTTTACTACATAGTAAGCTTTGTTTTCAAAAGGTTTTACATAGATATTTAAAGATTTGATAGAAGATGCTTTAACGCCTTCAGCTACGATCTGAGCTTTTACTTTTTCTTCTACTGTTGACATAACTGTTGTGTAATCACCAAATTCAAGAGTGATAACTGTTTCAGCTTTAGCAGCTGCTTTTTTAGCTGGAGCTTTCTTTTCTGTTGTAGCAGCTTTCTTTGCTGGAGCTTTTTTAGCTGGAGCCTTTTTAGCTTCTGCTTTAACTTCTTTTACTTCAGCTACTGGAGCTTCTACTTTAACTTCTTTTACTTCTGTTGCTTTTGTTGTTGCTTTTTTTGTTGTTGCCATGATTTTCTTCCTCCTGAGAATTTCTTATTCACAAACTAAGAATTTTTCGATTGCTAATACTGCTTCTTCTTCATCTGAACCTTGTGTCACAATGTTGATTGACATGCCTTCTGATGGATTGAAAGCCATAATACCCATAATGCTTTTCGCATTAATTCTGCGATTATCACTTTCTAATATAATCTCGCTGTCAAATCTACACGCTAACTGAACCAGTTCAGCGATTGGATTCGCGTGTCCATCTGATACATTAGAAACAATTACATTTTTTCTGCTCATTTTGCACTCCTTATTCCAATCCTAAAATACAAATCACAATATAGCCTAATTTTCTAGGTTTTGCAAGCACTTCTGAAAATTCTGTTAAACTTATACTAAGGATTCCAAAATGAGTTTTCTTAATTGTTCAAAATGACAATGAATTTCTCTTATTTTACGTATGCAATGAAGTAATTTCCACCATTTTCAAACAAACGAGTAACTTCCTCATAACTTACCGTTTTATTTTGTCTCGTAGCTGGATCATAATATGTTACTGTACTTGAAGTATATCCCGTCAATAAAATTGCTCTGTCTACTCCTGTACGAGCAAGCACCGGTGTCTCCAAATCAATGAAATACAACAATTCATCTACTGTGCAATCCTCCAGCTCTAGCACTGCATATCCCTTTAATGTACTTTCCAAAATCTGTATTGGAGTTTGACCAGTTATCGCCAAATCGCTTACACTAATTCCAACATCCTCTCTTGTAAGAATAATACTTACAGCTTTCATGAGAGGCGTTGCCGCTACATCCGCTTCATTTAATACTAAATTTTGGAAAGCGGTCTGCGAAGTACTTCTTGCACGTTTAAAAATATATCTTAACTCCGAATCAACAACTACACCGTAATTCTCGTTGGCACATCTTACAGCCTCTCCTACATCCTTCGTTGCTAAAAGAACCTTTCCACGTGCGTAGGCATAATAATAGCCCTCCATCTTCACATTTAAATCCACATTGCGGCTTTCTTCCAAAAGAATATGCTTCGGCAAAATTGACTGCACCGCAGTATCCTTCTTAATCTCTTTCATATTAATTGCAATCTGGGTTTGTTTTAAATCAGTAACAGATTTGCGCAATTTGACACCATTGGCAGGCTCCGCTTCTCTATTCATAATCGTATCCGTACCACGAACTACTAATTTTCCATCCACTTCCGCTACTAATTCCACATAGATATTCGCCTCATCCACGGTTACTTTTCCAATTTTGTTACCATCTGGCGAATATGTTTTTATTACATCTCTTTTTTCTTCTGAGGTATTTAAAATTTCTAATTTACTCATTGGGTAAAGCACTTCACCCAATGCATTCGTCTTTACATCCGTAGCCTGAGTCACGCCATATACAAAATCTTCTCCAACAAAGGCGATTGGTAATAGATAACAATCCTTCTCCGCATTCACCTCATAAGTGATTCCCATCTTCAAATCTTCTAAATGAATCGTTGTACTAGAATACTTTTCTTTTGACTCTACCCACGCGAAATAACGTCCACTTTCTGAAATTGCATAACTATCATCCGTTTCACTATTTACCAGGAGAGAAATATCAAACGTATTCATATCAATTTTGTACACGTCGTTATCTAACATAAGATAGAGCATCTTTTGTTCATTTACAAAAAGAAGCTCTCCTAGCTCTGCCTGTAGCATTTCAAACGACTTGTTGCTCGGTATAAACACTTCCTCTTCGACGGTATGCCCAATACCATCATAGTGATATACTGCTACACCAACATATCCCTCGTGTTCTCCACGGTTCATATAACCAGATACTACAAAGGAAATACTTCCCGCCTCATCAATTCTAATTATCTGAATATCATGCTGATCCCAGTTTTCTCTACTGTTAATCCCTTCTGCACCGCGGAAACTAAACACCTGCGAAATCGTATTGTTTACACGGTCATAGCACCATAATTCCCCTTCCTGCACAAAAGCAATACAGTTTCCGGAATCATTTGCCAAATACTCTACATCATTATCTCGAATTCCTAGTAGGATCCCTGTGGTTCCTAAAAAGAAATTATTTTCATTTCTAAAAATCTGATTCATTCTACGTTCAAAATTCAGAACGTAGATACGAGTAGGTGTATATCTCAAACGATAATATTCTTCAACGTTATAATACTCTACCTCATTCTGCTCATTTACATTTGTCATTACATAATTCAAGGTAATAACATTATATGAATTATTTACCTCTTTAAACGATGCCACTGGCTCTGTTAACTTCACACCCGTAAAGTCTGCCCAGGTAATCTGTCTCAACGTACAGGACAAATCCACATAACTCAACGTCGTAGCATCTCCGGTTGCTGGATCCATATAGGTTGGAATAAAATCTTTGGCATCATCACGGAAGGTATACTCATGAAAAAGCATTGCAAAATCCAAGCTTTCATCGATATAGCAATCCAGTGATCTTACCATTCTCGTGTAATAATAAATCTCTTTCTCTCCTACCGTAAGAACAATCTCCATATTATATTCCTGATTGTCCTCAAAGAGACTAGGAAGACTGATATTACAGCCCACCTTATCCTGTGTCACTGTAATATCAGCACAATCTTCTTCCATTAACAATCTTTCGCTATCCATACTACGTATTTTGTAGGAAAGATTTTCCACTTCATTTCCGTAGGTCATGACTTCCAAATGAATTGCACGGTCCTCTCCAATTGGCACCATCCCATCTCTCATGGATAACATATCCATTTCCTGCATATAACCATGTAATTCGTTGATAATCTTATCCTCATACACAAAATGCATCACTGGCAGGCTGGCTTCGTCCATCGTAGTGGTTGAATCGATATTCACTTTATTGGTCAACATACTAAACACAAATGCTGAAATCAAAAATACGACTGTCAGCACAATTGGTTTTGTGGCTTTATTATTCATCTGTTTCACCTTACGTAACTAAAGTATTTCTAGCTGGCAATTACCACCAGCGGCTACATCTACGATGTCTGCATCTTCTACGATAAATTTCATCATGGAACAAAATACCAATAAGACTGCGTAGCCATGCATGCTCTCTGCCTCGACCGTATTGCTGCATCGACAAATCTTCCTCATTTCGAGGCATCGGTCTCGGTGGCACCGGATTCATCGGCCCTTCTGGACGAGGCATCGGTCTCGGTGGCACTGGATTCATCGGTCTCTCTGGACGCATCATTGGAGTCTCTGGTCTCGGCAGAGGAGGTGCCATACTGCCATATTGCGGATTCTGTCTCAAAAATTCCTCTAACAGCCTCTGTGCCTCTCTTTCCAACATATAACGGTCTGGATTCTCGTCATACATACGACTCCCCTCGTACTCCATCTCATCACAACGACGTTCCACCATTTGCTGCAATTGGAGCACTTCTTTCGGATACAACTCTTTCATTCGTTCCATATCCTTTTCATATTCCATTTCCGTCAAATACAAATTCTGCATTGGATATGTCATATAAAAAGGTGTTTTCTGAAATAAACTATCTCTATATTCCACATTGATTCTCCATTTTTCTATCAATATAGCTTATGAAGAATCTTTCAAAATGTGCTAGAAACCTAATTTTACAACAGATACTTCTTCGTAAACAGAATATCCCTGATGTTTCATTTCTGTTGTAAGATTACCATTTGCATCTGTCGTAAACTGATACAAATTGTAAATTCCATTTTTATAAGCATAGTCTTCGCCATTATCCTGGAAGTGTTCATAAGAACCTTCTCCTGGTGTTACTAAAAGCTCTACTTTGTTATATGCTTTTTCTCCCACATATTGAACTACTTCGTAAGTAGGAATAATACTTCCCGCTTTGATATACATTGGGCATACATCGATTGGAGCATCCTTCAAAATATACTGTTTGCCTTCGAATTTTTCACCCGTCCAGTAATCATACCAGGTTCCATCTGGAAGATATACCATTCTCTTCGTTACCCCCTGCTCTAATACAGGTGCTACCAATATATTTTCTCCAGCTAAGAATTCACTATTCAAGTTACGCACTTCTGGATCATTTGGATAATGAAGCACCAATGGTCTCATTACTGGAAGACCTGTCGTTTCACCCTTGTAGAAAAGGTCATAAATATATGGCAGGAACTTATAACGAAGCTCAATATATTTACGGTTGATGTCTACAACCTCTTTGCTAAATCTCCATGGTTCTTGATCCTTTGTACCCTTTGCCGCATGGTTACGGAATAATGGTGAGAACATCGCTGCCTGAATCCATCTGCACAAAAGCTCTGGTGTACAGTCTGCGCCAAATCCACCGATATCCGTTCCACAGAAAGCAAATCCACTCATACCTAAATTACAAAGCTGTGGAATCACCATCTGAAGATGATGCCAGAGACTCTGATTGTCACCGGTCCAAACGGTAGTATATTTCTGAGAACCCGCATAACATGCACGTGTAATAACAAATGGACGTTTTCCTGTCTGGTCTTTTAAGCCCTGGAAAGTAGCTCTACACATATTATGTCCATACACATTGTGAATTTCTGCATGATTTGTTACACGGTCTTCATCATGGAATACAACATCTGCTGGTAATTCACCATGGAAGCTGGCTGGTTCATTCATATCATTCCAGATACCACCAACGCCAAGGTCTGTGAGCACCTTATGATTGTTTGCCCACCAGTTTCTTACTTCTTCTTTACCAAAATCAGGGAAGTGAGAATCACCTGGCCATACTGCATTGACATACACTTCGCCATCTTTATCTTTTGCAAAGTAATCATTTGCTACACCTTCGTCATCAATAGAATATCCTTTTTCTACCTTTGTACCTGGGTCAATGATACAAACTGGTTTTACACCAAGACCTTTGATTCGGTCAAATAATTCACCTGGCTTTCCATAGTTCTTTTCATTCCAAGTAAATACTTTGAAGTTATCCATATAATCAATATCTAAATGAATCACATCCAAAGGGATATTGGATGCACGATAATTATCTACTACGAAATTAATATCATCGGCACTTTCATATCCCCATCTTGACTGCTGATAGCCTAATGTAAAGAGCTGTGGAAGTGGGGTAGTTCCCGTTAAATATGTATAACTTCCAACAACATCTACTAAGCTCTCACCTGTCATGAAATAGTAATCCAAATTTCCTTCTTCTGTTGAATAGAAGAAGTATTCGGTATTTTCTTTTCCAAGATTGATATTGCTACGGAAGGTATTATCGAAAAATACGCCATACGCTTCTGCATCCTTCTTTAAACACATCAAAAATGGAATCGATTTATATAATGCTTTAAAATCTTCGTTATGTGCCTGTGGCAAATCGGAATTCCAATTTTCATATTCATAATGTTTCTTATTCAGGAAACCAGATTTATCTCCCAAACCATAGAAATCATCACCTTCATCTAATTTCTTTACCAACTGGTATCTGCAAGGCTTTTCCAAATAGCCAGAAATATCATGTCCTTCTGCCTCTAACATCTCTAATGACATCCAGCTTACCTTTTCTTTTGTAGTACGCTCTCCACGGTAGTCTGCCATGAGAAGCTTACCTTCTGCATTATAAAAATCGACTACAAAATCATCATAGATTTTTACCACTACTTTTTCTGTAGAAATCACGATTGCAGCTCCATCCTGCTCCACCGTAAAATCTGCATCCACACATGGATCATTTTCAATCGCTTTTGACTTCACGTTCTCATCGAAAAATGGCACATATACACGAACGATTTCATCGCGTACTACCGTAAAATATGCCTCTCTCTTTTCGAATGATACCTTAATCTCGCAATCGCTTACTTCATAACCTAAAAGTTTTCCAAAGTTGTTTTCCATAATAAAACTCTCCTCATTTTTATAATGGGATGATAGGTAAATCTGCTAATAAAAGCCAGAAACCTAGCATCATAAAAATCATTCCGAAAATTGCACGTACCGTTAAACGCTCTCTCATAAACACGCAGCCTAATACAACTGCAGCAACTAAATCAAATCTCTCTACCATCTCAACGGTTGCGTTGGTTCCAAGCACATAGGCTTTATAAAAGCAATACCATGCACCGCCCATACTTGCACCTGACAAACACAAATATACGCCATCCAAAAATGACATGGAACGTAAGCCTTTATAGCCTCGTGTCGCAAAAACAACTAGCCAAACTAAAACAAGTGCAATTCCATATCGTACCAGTCGTTCGAAATAAGAATTGACTCCCGTAATTCCGATTCTATCCAAAACGACGGTCACCGTAGTCAATGCCATCGCTCCGATTGCGTATCCCAGCCAAGTGCCTGTTTTACCGCCTCTGCCAGAACCTTTTAGTCCCATCATAAGTGTACCAGCAATCAAAACAATCAGAATGATAATCTTGTTCCAGCTCACACCATCATGAAAAAGAAAAATCCCAACCAGAAGATCCAAAATGATACTTCCTTCCACGATTGGCACAACTTTTACGACTTCTCCTAACTGTAACGCCCGTAATAAGCAAACCCAAACCAAACCAGTCGCAATACCTGAAAAAATAAGATATAAAAAGCTATTTGAGCCGATTCCAGAAATATGCATTCCGGAACCTGTCAGGTTTACCATAAACCATGCTCCCAAAAACAAAAATGTTCCTCTAAGAGCCGCTGCCAAATGGGAATTTGATTTGTGCATTCCACTCTTGGCAAATACAGGAGATGTGCCCGCAAGCACAGCTCCCAATATTGCATAAAGTAACCAATTCATTTACGTTTCCTCAACTTTTGTTATTCTGCATCTACAACCACTACATAGGTCTTGCTTACATAGCCTTCTTGTCCGTTGTAGATTACTTTGTACCAGCGCTCCAAATCCTCTACCACTTCAATCTTTGTGTCCTTTGGGATACTTGCTAATGTCGAACAACTAGTATTTGGTTCTACACGAAGATTAAGATTCGCCGTCGTCTTTACATATGTTTTCGCATCTACAGAAGGTTCTGGCTCCGGCGTCACATCTGATTCCGTATCTTCCTGCGTCGTCTCTTCCTGTGTATCTTCGCTGTCTACATTTTCGATATCCTGATTACCCGATTGTGTATTCTCTGTATTCTGCGAATCCTTGTCCTGTCCAGAAGACTTCGTAAGCCGTGATATTGCAAACGAGAGTAATGCAATTATTATAATCAGCAATACCGCAGCAATGATTCGTGCAATAATAACATCTTTTCTAAAGTGTTTACTTTTTTTCATTTCTTATCCTCTTAGTCAATCGTAACAATTCTCATCATATTACTTACACCATAATCAAATCCACCAACATGTGGGGAAGGGATACCTGCTGTAAGCACGGTTATATCTCCCGCTTCTACATAATTCTTTTCTTTTGCAAGCTCAATTGCATGTCCACAAATTGCATCCGAAGTTTCAAACTGCATAGACTCATACGGTCTTACACCCCAATAAATCTGCATTCTACGAAGTGCTCTAGCGTTTGGACTTACTGCAAGTACATCCATCTTTGGATGGAATTTGGAAATAATACGAGCAGTTGCACCAGAACCTGTAGGTGCAATAATACATTTTGCATCTAAATTGGTTGCTGTAGAAACAGTAGCATATCCCAACGCACTTGTTGTATCCTTCATGCGCTGATTTTTCATCTTGCTTAAAATTTCTTCATGGTCCAAATGAGATTCTGTATTTTCGCAAATCTGTACCATCATTTTCAATGCTTCAATTGGATATTTACCCTGTGCAGTTTCACCCGAAAGCATAACTGCATCGGTTCCATCATATACCGCATTTGCAACGTCTGTTACTTCGGCACGAGTAGGACGTGGATTACGCATCATAGAATCAAGCATCTGTGTTGCTGTAATAACAGGTTTGTAAACTTCCTTACATTTGTTAATCATCATCTTCTGGATATATGGAACCTCTTCTGCAGGAATTTCTACACCAAGGTCACCACGTGCAACCATGATACCATCTGCTACTTCTAAGATTTCATCTAAATTGTCGATACCTTCGGCATTCTCGATTTTAGCAATAACTGGTGTGTATGGTGCACCACATTCACGAAGAAGTGCTTTGATTTCACGAATACACTCCGCATTACGCACAAAAGAAGCTGCAATAAAGTCAACATCCTGCTGCGCACCAAAACGGATATCTTCTTTATCCTTTTCTGTAATAGCAGGAAGACGAATTGGAACATTTGGAACATTTACACCTTTTCTCTGCCCCAGTTCGCCACCATTAATAACCTTACAGATGATATCTTTTCCCGCAATTTCTTCTACTACTAATTCGATAAGACCATCATCAATAAGGATTCTGCCGCCTACTTCTGCATCTTCTACCAAGCCTTCATAAGTGATGCTTACTCGCTTGTTATCTCCAACGATTTCTTCTGTTGTAAGAACGAATGTGTCACCTTCTACTAACTGAACCTTCTGTCCATCTTGCAATAAACCAGTACGAATTTCTGGTCCCTTTGTATCTAAAAGAATGGCAATATGTTTGCCTTCTTCTTTACGAATTTTCTTTAACGCATCCATACGTTCTTTCTGTTCTGCATGATCACCATGGGAGAAATTGAAACGAGCAATATCCATGCCTCCCTGTACGAGCTTTCTCATAACTTCCAGATCATTTGAATTTGGTCCCATTGTACATACGATTTTTGTTTTTTTCATGTTTTCTCTCTCTTTCTTTCCCTTTTTATTCTATTATTTGCTTTAATGTTTCAAATAAAACATCAATTTCAATCGGTTTGGTAACATATCCATTCATACCGCAAGCAAATGCTTTCTTTCGCTCTTCTCCAAATGCATTTGCAGTCATAGCAACAATTGGAACATTTGCTAAAATACGATTATCCAAATCACGAATTTTCTTCGTCGCTTCATAACCATCCATAATTGGCATCTGAATATCCATAAGTACCACTGCATACTCACCAGAATGTGATGCTTTTACTTTATCCACAGCTTCCTTACCATTTACTGCTTCATCAATGATAAAGCCTTGCTCCGAAAGAAGTTTTTTGGCAATTTCTCGATTCAGGTTATTATCCTCTACCAACAAAATCTTTCTTCCTGCAAAAAGAACTCTCTGTGCTTCTTTTTCCGCCGCTTGCTTACGAGCAATTTCTTTGCGCTTTTCTTCTACATTTATCTCAGCTTCATCCATATCCTGAAGCATAAACACGACTTTTACTGTAAACTCTGCACCTTTGCCCAGTTCACTTTCCACAGATATCTTTCCACCCATCATAGTTACGATACTCTTCGTAATGGAAAGTCCCAATCCAGTTCCCTGTATGCCAGAGTTTTCTGTACTTTTTTCTCGTTCAAAGGCTTGGAAAATACTGTCCTGAAATTCCTTGCCAATTCCGATGCCATTATCTTTCACTTTAAAAATATAAACTCCATATCCGGCAGGTGCAACCATTTCCTGGTGTATTCGCAATGAGATTTCACCGCCATTCGGTGTAAATTTCACCGAATTCCCCAACAGATTAATCAACACCTGATTCAAACGAAGCTTATCACAGTATACATAGTTATTGACAATTTCATTTTGTATCTGGAAGTCAATATTCTTCTCTTCTGCCATCGGCTGAATCAGATTATTTACCTCTGTCAGCACCTCTCTCAATGAAACTTCGCTCTCTTCTATCTGCACCTTCCCGCTTTCAATACGGCTCATATCCAAAATGTCATTGATAAGATTCAGCAGGTGTTTGCTTGCGGACTGAATTTTGCCCAAATAATCTTTCACCTGAGCTTTATCCTCAATATACGTTTGCGCTAAATTCGCAAATCCTGTAATGGCATTCATCGGTGTTCGAATATCATGCGACATATTCGAAAGGAATCGGCTCTTTGCTTTATTCGCTTGCTCCGCATCCACCAGTGCTTTCTCAAGTGCTTCCTTCTGCTGAATATCCTTTTGTATTTCCTTGTCCACATCCATGATAGCTAAAACCACATGTGTTACCTTTCCATCTGGTGCATACGATGCGACAATTACATGCATACGATACCATTTTTCGACTCCGCCTGCTACCTGACGATAATTAAAGGAATAGAACAAATTATCTTTGCTCAATTTCTTTGCCATATAGGCACGGCTACACATCGTGCAATAATTCTCTCTATCATCCTTGTGAATAAAACTATCCGCATAAACGCGAATAGCATCCTCATGATCTGCTGGTGCTTCTCGATAAAAATCACCTGTCAGATAATCTTCTACCTTTTCCTCCGTATTGCTTAAATACTCTCGTTTTCCCGTCTGCAAATCCAAATAATACGAGCTAATAAACAATCGGCTTAAACTATGGATTTTGGAAGAACTCAATTCTCGTTCGCGTTCAAATGTTACGTAAAACAGGTAGGTCTGCAATGTTGCCATCGCAATTCCCATACAAAGGAATGGCATATTTTGATATACAATCTGCAAAATACCAAACACCACTGGGAAAACGAAGTAAGACAACATAATCATGTAGGTGTTCTGGTCCTCAAAGTTCTTCGTCATAAACATACGAAGAGCCAGCTTCCCAGCTGCAAAAACGATGTATCCATAAGTAAATACAAGCTGTGCAATATATAATGGGCCTCTGCAATATGCGCCTTGTGCGTCTATATAAAAGAACGAATGTGTCCACAAAGACAGCACCGAAACGATTACTACAAACATCATCGGAATTTTGGTCAGCCTTCTTATCTTAGGATTATGATAAAGAGCTGACTCCTGCATATACTCCACATACACAAACCATCGATATGAAATGGTCGCAGAAGATGCATAATATGCTGCATATATTATTTCCTGTATCGGTATTGGAATTGGTAACAAATTATCGTAGATAACACCCCACAGGACATCTAACCCAAGATAAACCATCCCAACAATCATGATGCCTACATAGATATCTCTTTTCTCACTTCGTACAACACTGCTTATCATTCGCAGATACAAAACGAAGGTCAGCAAAAAGCATAGTCCGGCAACTAATGAATATAATCCAGTTCCCATATCATTATCCTCTCTTGTGACATTTTAATCCAAGTTATATTGTACCACTAAAGCACATAAAAAGAAACAAAAAGCATGCATTATCGCTGGAATTTTTTACATTTCTTTATTATAATATAGTTAATAAATTGGAATAGATTGTCGATATAGAAGATAACTAGAATACCCTGCAAACGGAATTGCATGAAAAGACAAGGAGGAGTCAACTATGAGTCAATTATTTGGAATGGACAATGTACTTTCCTCATTAACAGGAAAATACGAAAACAACGTAAACAAGGAAACTGCAAAAGTAGCAAACGGCAAAAACAGCATTGGTAACCCAAAGCTAACAGATGCTGCTTCCAAATACTATGAAGAATTAAAAGCAAAATATGGCGATATGGAATTCATCCTGGTAGATGACGAACATATCAATACTGCAAAAGAACAGTCTTCTAACATCACCTCTGATAAGAGTATGCTTGTACTTATCAGCGAATCTGAATTAGAAGAAATGGCTGTGAATGAAGATGTCCGCAAGAAAAACGAAGCCTTCATCGAAGACGCAAAGGCTCAGATGCCAGATATGCTGAAACGATTAAACGAATCTGGTACAGAAATCAAATCCTTCGGCATTGAAATCAAAGATGGTACTGCTTCTTACTTCGCTGTTTTAGACAAATCTGCAGCAGCTCAGAAAGAACGTATCGAAGCGAAACAGGAAGCGAATCGTGCCGAGAAAAAAGCAGATGCCAAGGAAGCTAACGTTGCGAAAACAAAACCGAACAAGAAAGAAGATTTGACTACCATAAGCGCTGGTAGCATTGAAGAATTAATCAAAAAACTCCAGTCTGCATCTTATGAAGCAATGGCTGACAATGTTCAGACAGAGCAGGAAAAGATGGTGGGACAGTCCTTTGATTTTTCGATTTAAATTATAAGAATTACAAAACCCCCTCATATATAAAATTGTTGCTTTACTGACGTAAGGCTTCCAATTTCATATATGAGGGGTTTTCTTTCATTTTATAATTTAATATCTAATAAACAGCGGTACTACTTTCTTCGCGACCTTATAAATAGGTCCCTCTAATACCTTCTGCGCATTCTTTAATTCTTCACGAATACGAATTCCCTGCGGGCAGTGTTTCTCACATTTTCCACAGCCAATGCAGTTAGATATCGATGTGGCATCTTTACGAAAAACAGAGCTGCGTAAATGCTCATACCATGCCTCTTGTTTTCCATCGACTGCAGATACGTTGTAGGCCGCAAACGCCCCAGGAATATCTACATTCATCGGGCATGGCATACAATAGCCGCACCCCGTACAACCAACCTTCATTTTGGAATTAATAGACTCTACTACCTGAGCAAGTAATACATTGTCCTCTTCTGTAAATTCACCCACCTGACATTCACTTGCAACGCGGGCATTTTCTTCTAACATTTCCATCGAGTTCATGCCCGAAAGCACGCAGGTCACCTCTGGCTGATTCCACAACCAACGAAATGCCCACTCTGCTGGCGAATACTTCTTTGGATGCTCTGCAAAAAGCTTCTTCGCTTTTTCTGGAAGATTACTTACCAGCTTGCCACCACGAAGCGGTTCCATGATGATAACCGGAAGCCCTTTGGCCGCAGCATGATATAATCCTTTTCTTCCTGCCTGTGCATTTTCATCTAAATAGTTGTACTGAATCTGACAAAAATCCCAGTCATACGCGTCCACAACTTTACAAAAACTCTCTGAATTCCCGTGATAGGAGAACCCAATCTGGCGAATAGCTCCGCTTTCTTTTTTCTGGCGAATCCACTCCAAAATCCCCATATCCACAAGCTTTTCCCATGTCTTCACATCATTTAACATGTGCATAAGATAGTAGTCGATATAGTCCGTACGAAGTCGGCTAAGTTCCTCTTGAAAACACTTCTCAATACTTTCCATGGAATTCATGAGATAATGAGGAAGTTTTGTAGCAATATTAATTTTTTCACGTATACCATTCTTCTCAAAAATCTTTCCAATAGCAGCTTCACTTCCACCATAGATATAGGCGGTGTCATAATAGTTCACACCCATCTTACAAGCTGCCATCAGTTCCTTTTCAGCTTTGTCCATATCGATAGCACCTGCCGTTTTCGTAAAACGCATACAGCCATAGCCTAACATTGATATTTTATTTCCATATTTATCAGTACGATATTGCATAGTATCTCCTTATTTTTGCACTAATTTCACAACACTCATTCTATCATAAAAAATATGAGAATTAAATAACCTTATCTGTGCCTAATAATAATTTATCTATCACTGAACGAATCATTTCTGTATCTCCAATCTTATTTATGGCACACAATTTCTTACCTGCATCCTTACTAGATGCACCACAATGATATGCTTGTTCTGTAGGTAAACCATAATCAATCACAATCAATCGATCGTGACAATCTGGATTCGATTTGATTCGAAGTGGAGGATACTGATTGATAAAGTCACTTACAACTGCTGATGCCAAAAATCCCTTTTTACCATGACCATTCTCTGTAAACAAAACGACTTCTACACCTTGCTTCTTTTGTGACAAAAGCTGTAATGTCTTTGTATTCATATAATCATCGACAACATAAATACTCCTTGTTGCCTGCTGATAAATATCTATGTACGCAGCATCTGCTTCAGATTTTTGTCCTTTATAGATAACATAATTTTTGAAATCTTTATCCGACACAAAGTTTTCATTGAGTGTATCTATGCTTTTTTGAATACTTACTATGTCATTTTCTGTTTTCTTTTTCCAATCTGAAATACCTGCAACTTGCACCGATATCTCGGATACTTTTGCTGTTACAAGTTTCATTTCTGATTGCGTAACGAACTGTTGATTCTGTTTAATATAATGGCGCATTTCACGGAATGTACGCATAATAAAAATACTTTGTTGCTCGGCAAGCTTTCCTTTCAAAACTGTAGCAAGCATATATATACCTTGTTCAGTAAATGCGTATGGCATTTTTTTGATATGAAGTCCTCTTTTATTTCCGCTTTCGTTTAAAGTCACAATTTGTGACTTTAAAAAATCTTCCGGTATTTCTTCCTTTTTTAGTTGAAACATAAAATCCTCTGGAAATCTATCAATATTTCTTTTCACTTGCTGATTTAATGCTTTAACTTCGTATCCGTAGAGATCCGCTAAATCATAATCAAGCATAACCTGCTGACCTCTTATGATATATACTCGATTACATATATTATCTACTGTCATCAACTCTGTAGTTTCTGCCATTATACCCCTCCAATCTTTTGTGCCTCTACTCCATCTCCTCCAATGCTTCTATCTGTTTCAAAGCCTCCATATATTTCATAAGTCTTTTACGCTGTGCATCTTTCATAGCATGAATATCCTCTATGATACGAATATCCGCTTTTGATATTTCCAGCTCTGCTTTAGCTTTCTTAGGCTTGTACTCTACATATTCTTCATCAATACCTTTTCCAGTTAACAACTGCTCCGGTGTCACTTCCAGCACCATATATTTGGATAGTCAAATCATTTTAGTTATCTTTCTTACATACATACAACAAATGACTTGAACTACCGAGCAATTCTCTCTTTTCACATGTTGCCAGATGATACTTAACAAACAGCATAAACTCTTCATCTGACATCATAAAATCTGCTCGACCTTCTGCCAGTTCTAGAATATTATCCGCTGCTACTGTTGTAATATATTTCGTCTTATGTGATTCAAAAAGCTGCTCAAATTCTACAATGTCATATCCTGTGAACAGCTGCTCCTCGAAGTGTTTTACCTTAAACTCACTATCAAAGTTTTCCTCTATGCCTGCTGCAAATGATCCGTTGAGGTAATTGTCGTTCATAATAGCATATACAGAAAGAAATGCTACCAAAATTACACCATCTTTTTTCGTAACTCGAATTGCTTCATCTATTGCTTTATGTACATCTTCTATACTGTATAAATGATACATAGGTCCAAACAATAATGTAATATCAAACTGGTTATCTTCAACTCTGCTAAGGTTTAAAGCATCTCCCTGATAAGAAACAATATTTTTTATATCACTACTATTTTTTCTCAAAACTTCAAGGTTACTTTCCACCAATTCAACAGCCGTTACCTTGTATCCTTCTTTTGCTAATGCTATGGAATATCTACCAGTTCCCGCACCAATCTCTAATACCTTCGCTCCCGCTTTCGCATAACGATGAATATATTCCATTGTAGTCTCATACTCTAACTGTCCATGACGACTTCTGTTCAATCTACTGTCTTCATCAATATCATCATAAAATGAACTTACTATTTCTATTCTTTTGCTCATGTCCTATTCCTCCGATTTCTACTTCGTATTGTTAATCCAATATCTTTGTTCTACAACACCATCAACCTCTACTTCATTTTCAAGCACACCGCCATTATTAATAATACTTTTTGCTGATCCAATATTGTCCTTATCGCATACCATCAAGACTTTTTCAATTCCTAATTTTCTACATTCATCTAATGCGAGAGCTATCATTTTTGTGGCAATTCCTTTTCTTCTCTCAGATGGTCTTACACCATCACCAATATGCCCGCCGTTAAGTAATAGCGATTCATTCAAATAATGTCTGATATTTACAGCTCCAACCATAATATTTCTATCTTCATCCAGACAGAAAAATGTTGAATCCGGAACTAACCCACTAGTATCATCCCTTATTTCTAAATTATTACAGTAGTTTTCAAAATCCCTATAATCCAACCGACGGATTGCATATGGAACAATTTTCTCACCAAAACTATTCCATTCCTCCATCATGTTACTTATCTGGCTACGATATTCTTCCGAAGCCTTTACTAATCTCAAATTCATATCCAATTACTCCTTTCGACAAATTTATTAATTCATCGGGCCCTGATGAATAAAAAAAGACCACCTACCCGAAAAGATAAGTGGTCAAAAACAACTATAAATATATTCTGTCTCTGAAAGCTTATTTTTCTTCGTAACTAAAATATTCACATACAACAATAAGACCATGCCCATTATTCTGCATCACCTGTTTAGAATTGTATGAATTTTTAGTTACGAATAAATACATATCTATGCTTCCTTCCTTAAAATATTTCATCCAATATAATCCCTGTAATTTATTTTGTCAATACTATTCCTTGCAAATAAAAAATTATAGTATCCATGAAATGTGTATATTACACCATCCCCAAATGCTCCAACGCATCCATATCAAGAGTTACATTCACATGATGCTATGCTTCATGAAGTTTGGACAATAAACATACCGTCTCCACATGTCCCGTATGTGGGAACTGGTCTACTGCTCTCACCTTTTTCAGCTCATAACCACCATCGCAAAGAATGCGCAAATCCCTTGCAAGTGTCGCAGAATCGCAGCTTACATACACGATACGTTTTGGCTGCATTTTAAGCATCGTGTCAAGACATGCCTCGTCACAGCCTTTTCGTGGTGGGTCGACTACGATAACATCTGGTGTGAGCATCGCGTTGGCGTCCTCAGTTCCTTTACCTGCTGCTACATCGCGTTTCAAATTCTCATAGAACTCTGGCAAAACTTCTTCCGCCTTACCCACGAAAAATTCTGCATTCTCAATCCCATTTATCTTCGCATTGTTTTTTGCATCTTCAATCGCCTGTGGTACGATTTCTACGCCATAAACCTTCTTCGCCTTTTGAGCTAAGAAAAGAGAAATCGTTCCAATCCCACAATAAAGGTCCCAAACATATTCCTCACCGGTAAGCTCCGCGTAGTCTAATGCCGTGCTATACAGCTTTTCTGTCTGCACTGGATTTACCTGATAGAAAGATTGCGGTGAAATACGATATGCAACACTTCCTAAATAATCCGTAATATAAGCCTGTCCCCAGATACACTCTGTCACATCACCCAAAATCACATTTGTGTTTTTGGTATTTATGTTGATAGAAATAGACGTCATACCGTCCATCTTTTCCAAACGTGCAATCAAATCTGCCTGTGCAGGGAGTGTTCGCCCATTGATAATCAAACACACCATGATCTCTTTGGTGGTAAATCCAAAACGAAGCAGCACGTGACGAAGTAAGCCTTTTCCTGTGGTTTCATCATAAGCTGTAACGCCATTTGCAAGCATCCATTCCTTCACCGCCTCCAAAATAGGTGCGTTCTCTTCTACCCCCAAAAGGCAGTCATCCACTGGGATAATACTATGTGTTCTCGCCACATAAAATCCAGCTACTAAGTTCCCATCCTTGTCCATCCCTACTGGAAACTGAGCTTTATTTCGATAGCGGAATGGTGTTTCCATTCCTACAATTGGAAGCATTTTCGCATCAATTTCTTCTGCCGAGAAACCGCCGATACGAATCAGATTTCCACGCACCTTATCCTGCTTAAATTCTAACTGTTTTTCATAAGAAAGTGCCTGGACCTGACAGCCGCCACATCTTCTATGATGCGGGCATTTCGGTTCCACACGAAAAGTGGAAGGAGTTAATACCTCTTCCACTCTTGCATATCCATAATTCTTTTTTAGTTTCGTTGCACGAGCACGGATCACATCACCGATCAATGCATCCTTTACAAAAAACGTCATGCCATCGTAATGGCCGATGCCTTCTCCATCCACACCCATGTCTGTGATTTCCAAATCGAAAATATCATTTTTCTTCATAATTTTCTCTTTCTAAAAAACCTACGAAATTATTTCTCGGAACTAGTTCTACGAACATTTGTCTCCAACAAACGATTATATCCCTGCCACTCTAAATTATTTTCTGGAACTGCATTTAAGATTTCTTTCATCGTTTCCATCTTGGCATCCAGATTATCTGCAAAGCTTAGACAAAGCGCTTCAACCAAGGCTGGCTTCTTTGGTGAGCCGAACTCCAATTCTCCATGGTGTGCCAAAATACAATGCTTGAGTTCATTTGCAAGTGTCACCGGAAAATCTTCTATCTGTCGAATCTGATCATTAATCATCTCCACTCCCATGACGATATGACCAAGGAGATTTCCTGCATCAGTGTAATCATTTTCTGGGAAGGTCGACAATTCTTTCAACTTTCCAACATCATGAAACAATGCTGCCGTAAGCAGTAAATCGCGATTTAGAATAGCATACTGCTTTGCAAAGAAATCACAGTTTCTCGTCACACTTAAGGTATGCTCTAATAACCCCCCTACAAATCCATGATGTACGCTCTTTGCCGCAGAATGAAATTTGAATTTTTTCTCAAATGCTGCGTTGTCAAAAAAAGCGTGTAGCAGTTTACTATAATATGGATTCTTAATCGAGTTTATGTAACCCATCAACTCCACAAACATACCATCGATATCATATTCGCTGACTGGAAGATAATCACTTGGATTGTATTCGCCCTCTGTCGCGATTCTTGCACGTTTAATAGAAAGCTGTGGACTGCCATTGTAAATCGATACATCACCTGTAATGTACACATAATCCATTACATCGAAATCATCGATTCCAACAGAGCCTGGATCCCATATTTTAGAATCAATAGTTCCAGTCTTATCCTGTAAAATTACGATATCATAAGGCTTACCCGCTTTGGTAAGTGCTGCCTGTTTAAACTTGCAAAGATACACATCATTGATGCGTTCTCCCTCTCGAAAACTTTCAATATATTTCATACTTCCTCCACCATTATTCCTGCAACACACCAATGGTAACTACGCATGTTACATCATAATATTCATTTCCATTTTGTCTCTTTACGGATATTTCACAAGTCGTACCCGGTATCAACTGTGCAATCTTTTCACTGAACATCGCATCTGTCATCATTGCATCTCCATTGATATGTGTAATGACATCTCCATTCTGCAATCCCGCTTTCATCGCAGGAGAATCCGCTACCACTTCTTTGATAAACACACCTTTTGGAATATCGTAATCTTCTGAAATATCATCTGTCACAGTAGAAATGTATAAACCCACATACGGTATGTCTTTTCCATTTCTCAAGTTCGAAATAATACCATTGATTTCATCAATCGCTACCGCAGTTAAGGTACTTACATCCTGTGAACCACTAAACGCCTGAATTACCATACCGATGACTTCACCATTAGTATTAATCAACACACCACTGCCATTTTTGCTGGCAACAATATCTGTAGTATATACCGAATAATTTTTATCCTTCGTCATTACTTCATTTTCTACCGAAGTAATATTACCTGTCAAAATCGAATAGTTCGTTCCAAGCGGACTACCTAGCGCAATTACCAAAGCACCATTATTTACTGTACTGGTACTGCTCATTTTTGCAACCATAATTGCTCGTTTCGTTTCTAATTTCAGTTGCCTTTTTTCCACCGTCAAAATAGCAATCCCTGTATTCGCATCATACTTAAACATCGTAGCTTCTGCACCTGTACCATCTACAAACGAAATACGAATATGTGCTGCGTCTGCAATAATTTTACGCTCTGTTAAAATATAGATATAATTATTGTCTTCCGAAATAATAACACCAGACCCCTGCCCCTCTGTTTCAAAGTTATTGGTGGTCCAATCGGCTTCATTTTCCATTTTGGTAACCATGACAATCGATTTATTCACATGATTACCAATACGATATAACTCATCCTGCAAGGTCTGGTAATCATCTAGCGACAGATTGAAATCTGGTGGCAGAATAATACTGTTCCCCTGCTGCTCTGTTTCCTGTGTAGCATCTTCCTGCTCTGTATCATCCTGTGTGCTTATCATTTCGTTTTCTTCTGGTTTGAGAATCAGTGGTGCTGCTATCGCCAAAATAATACACACAACGAATGCAAACACAAGACCACACAAAGCTGCTACGCCCACCTTCATCGCCAATTTTCTTTTACTTATCGGTTTTTCCTTAATCTTTTCTCGTATGAATTCCATAAAATCCCTCTTGTATTCTAACGACAATATACCAATCTTATTATATTGTCATTTCTAGCTGCTTGCAAGCATTTAATTCGCATGACCGTGGGATACAAATTCCGATTTGCCGCCGCCTTTTCTTCATGCTTTGAAATATATTTTTCTATGTATCGTGGATGCATTTTCGAACCTTTAGGGAAAACGCTTAAATTTCTTGAAACACAATTACTGCTTAAGTTTTATGTCTTTCAACCATTTTACTATCTGCGAAGTATGCTCCGATGTGGGAAAGACACTGGTACATCCTTTCCTAGCATCTCTAAGTACGGCATCTTTATATAGTTGATATTACATGTGCATACTCGAAACTCCGCAC
>JAFQRZ010000028.1 GCA_017409825.1 Agathobacter sp.
TGTTGAATGTCAAGTAAAATTGAACACTTTTTCGCAAATTTCACGGATAGAATTGAACACTCTATTCTATCCATGATTTTTATTATTAACGTTTAGAATTGAACACTATTAGTACATGGCTATCTCGTAGCCCTGTCTTAGAAGTTCCGTTTTGTTTATATGACAAATCTGAGTGTTTTTATCAAGCTTAATAAAGCTTGCATATTCAGATAGTTTATCCAATAACATTTCTGCTTCGAGAGCTTCTCTAGACTTACTAGGAAAGGGAAGAATATACTCAACATCCATTTCGATGGGATTCTCCCTTTTTTTACTGCATAGTTCTTCCATACTCATAAATCCCGTTTCAGAATCTGACTTGACAGAAGCAGATTTCTTTGCTTTCTTACGACCATTAGGTTTGTCCTCAGCTGGAACGATATATTTGTTTAGTTCTTCATCATACATATATTTTTCTTTCATGCGCTTTAAGGCTCTATATGGTGCTTTCACCCCATTATTCTTAAGATAGTTTACTGCAGCATGCTTTCCTTTCTTTGAATAGATTTCCGCTAATGTTGGATAATTTACCTTTGTGATTACTCCCATAGTTATCACCATTACTTTAGAAAAACGCTGGTTTCATCAATGCCTTTTCGAAGCCTCGTCATAAGGTCACAATGTTCATCGTTCTCCATAGGATTCTTATTGTTACAGTATTCTTGCATGAACAGATCATAAGCAGGAATGCCTTCATAATTCCTTGCCATACCATCTAAAATGTCACTTTGCAGTCCTTCTGCATTTTCCTGATTTAGGTGTGGAATCAGTGCCTTGCGCCACCGGACCAAATCCTCTTCTAACATAAGAATATCTTCAACCATCGCTTCAATGAGAGCGTAAAATTCGAAACGCATACACCTATTTTCTTCTTCATAATCCAATACTTCCATTTGTTCTGCTGTTAATTCATTTATATCTTTATTCATAATGTGCCTCCATACCTTTATTAGCTATAAAATCATTACCTTTGACACGAAAACTATCACCCGTTATATTTAAGACATGACAATGATGTATCAACCTGTCCAAAATGGCTGTGGCGGCAATTTGACCGGTAAATACTTCATCCCATTGTCCAAGTGGGAGGTTTGTTGTGATGATAAGAGAGTGTCTTTCATATCGGCGTCTGATGAGCTGAAAAAAGATGCTTTCTTTTTCTTTGTCCATTTTAAGATAAGACAGCTCGTCAATGATCAGAAGAGGGATTTTATCTAATTTTTCCATTATTTCCATTAGTGTTCCGGTCTTAACTGCTGTATAAAGTTCGTCCATCATTTCTTTGGCATTCCAGAATTTTACTCGTATACCCTGCTTACATGCATTCATACCTATTCCTGTTGCAATCATTGTTTTACCTACCCCTGGCGGTCCTATAATGATGATATTTTCATTTCTCCGGATAAATCCCAGCGTTCCCAGTTCCTTGATTTTCTGATGATTAAGATTGGGATTGAAGCTGTACTCGATTTCATCCAGAGTCTTACAATAATCGAACCCTGCAGCTTTTATTAACTTATCGCTCAGACGTCTTTCCCGTCCCTCTAGTTCATATCGAAATATGCGCTTTAAAAAATCCCGGTAACCTTCATTTGTATCAATTGCTTCACTGACAAGGTCGTCACAGTTCTCGCGTATGTCAGATAACTTAAGTTGCCGCAACAATCCTTCCAGTTCTAAATCCTGCATTTTAAGTCCTCCTTTACATTTTTTTCATAATAATCAAGAGATCTTGTAAGTCCTTCAGGTTCTGATTCCTTAGCGCTTTTTAGTTGTTCTGATTCTTCATCAGTATGTAGTATTTCAAATCCCTTTTCCTTGATAAGATTTCTGATTTCCCTGACTGTATAAAACTCATGTTCAATAGCATATGCAAGTATCCTGTCGAGATCTTCTGCCTCAAACATATCCAATAACTTTAGTATTTCCCTTGCGTGATGCGACACCTGCTGTAAGTGTTTACCGGCAATCTCCAAATATTTAGCTCCATTATCAAATGCTGCTGTAAAGTCACGCTTAATCTGAGGTATTGATTTTGGAACCGTTTTAACAGCATCGTAATGGTTCTCATCTTTTACTTCCTTATGCTTTCCATCTACAGCTTCAAGTGTGTATATATGCTTTCCATCAGGCAGATAAATCTGTATTCTGAATCCATACAGAATTCTATACACAACCTGCATTCCGGCATACTTTGTTGGAAGACTGTATTTGTTGGTATCGATATGAACATAACTGTCAAGACTTACCTTTCGCTTAAGTTTCTTGTCATCAAAGAACAGATGACCTGACGGTAATGGCAGTAGTGCCTTTCTTTCCTCATTTTCATAAAATTCATTTGGTATTCTTTTTGTTGTAGAGTGTACTTCGTTACACCATTCATTTACGAATTTCTTTCCTTCACGATTCAATTGCTCCATACTTTCAAATTTGTTGCCTTTAATGAATTGTTCTTCAATGTATTTGAATGGACGTTCAACTTTGCCTTTTGTGCGGGGCCAGTAACAATTACATGCATTTAGTTCCGTACCAAGATGTTTTGCAACAAGTAGCGCCCGAGGATTGTATTCTATCCCGTCAATTGTCTGTGGATTATTCTCAATAACAAGAGATTTAGGGTTATCTATGAGAAGTTCCACCGTAACACCACCAAGTTCATCGAAAAGTTCCTGAATGGCTTCATAGATAGAATCACTGTCACAACTCAAAGAGAAAACAACAGCTTTCTTTCTTGATGCAGCCAGAATCATTGAAAAGCAGTATACTTCACGCCATCTTGTACCGATAACCATCTGATAGGGTGACCAGTCGAATTGTGCCTGATCACCAACAGGGGTTTCTATACGTACAGTGGCAACGCTATTTCCGGAATAGATACGCTCTGAAATTTTGCTCAGATAATTGTATAAGGGATGAATACTTCCGGTGTAACCAAGTTTCTTAAGTTCTCTAAATATCCTGGTACCATTGAATAGATACTCCGAGCTGTAACGCCATTCAAGGATCTGTTCTTTATATGGTTCCACTTTGCATGGGTAATTCTTTCTTTGATAGACTGGTTCTTGCTCTTTATTCAACAGTCTGTAAACGGTAGTTCGTGACATACCAAGCGTTTTTGCTATATAACTGATATTTTTTGTGCTTTTGTACATTTTTTGTACTGCAGCCCAATCCTGCAAATCCTTCAACTCCTTTCCACCTCCTTCCTTTTTGCGCTAGGAAGGATGATATCTTATTCGCAGAAAGTGTTCAATTCTATTCGTAAATAATTGGGTTTTACCAAAAAATCTGAACAGCAAAGTGTTCAGATTTAAATGTTAATCACTGTTCACTTTTAATTGTAAATCAACA
>JAFQRZ010000029.1 GCA_017409825.1 Agathobacter sp.
AGTCTTATAAAGGTGATATTACATGAGCCATGCAAAAACTCCGCACAAGAACAGTGCGTCAAACAGTTTGCATGGCTCATGACATTTTATAATCCTGCCCACATAAGAGAAACGAGCATGAAAAGGTTCGCTGGACCTTTTCATGCATGCTTGGCAACGAAATCCTCGCAATGGTGTCTTTTTGCACACGCACAAAGTGGTGCAGAGTGTAAAACTTTTGACAGACAGAACAAATCATAGAAGCCAGCAGTGTGTTTCTAAGAAAATACGCGTTTTACTTAACCGAGAGAAATTCCCTAGAAGATACAGCGACATATTTTATTTCAAAAGTAACATAAGGCGTCGGCAAATCGGAATATAATAAGTCCCTGCTTTGTGGATTGAATATTTAGTGTAATTTGGTGGAATTTATTGACAAAAACCGCAAGATAAGGGTATACTTACAGTATATTATTATGCGTAAATTGGCAGAATCGGAGGTGGCATTATGAAATGTCCTTTTTGTAGCAGTGAAAATACTAGAGTAATTGACTCACGTCCAGCAGATGACAACAACTCTATCAGACGTCGTCGTCTTTGTGATGATTGTGGCAAACGTTTTACCACGTATGAAAAAGTGGAAACGATTCCATTGATTGTCATTAAGAAAGATAATATTCGTGAGCAGTATGATCGTTCTAAAATTGAGGGTGGCGTACTTCGTGCATGTCATAAGCGTCCGATTTCTGCAGACCAGATTACCAAATTGGTGGATGATGTTGAAGTAGAAATCTTCAATCGTGAAGAAAAAGAAATTCCAAGTACGGTTATCGGTGAAATCCTTATGGATAAATTAAAAGACTTGGACTCTGTAGCGTATGTTCGTTTTGCATCTGTATATCGTGAATTCAAAGACGTAAATACATTTATGAACGAATTGAAGAAAATGTTAGGTTAGCATTAGTTAGGGAAAGAATCTCCCGTCGAGATTCTTTCCTTTTTTCCGCGAATAAAAACGAGGTTATAAGATGAGTATATTTTTTCCAGGAGAATATTTGGATTCCACTTATGTGATTGATTTTGATAAATTGTATCAGGATGGTTATCGTGCGGTTATCTTTGATGTAGATAATACGTTGGTACCACATGGAGAGCCAGCGGATGAAAGAGCGAAGGAACTATTTGCTCATTTAAAGGAGCTGGGCTATTCCTGTATGCTTCTTTCCAACAACAAGGAGCCGCGTGTAAAGATGTTCAATGATGTGGTTCAGGTAAATTATATTTTTAAAGCAAATAAACCGATGCCGGCCAATTATAAGAAAGCGATGGAAATCATGGGAACGACGAAAGAGAATACCTTGTTCGTAGGAGACCAGATTTTTACTGATGTGATGGGTGGCAATTTGGCAGGTATTCGTACCATTTTGGTGAAGCCGATTCATCCAAAGGAAGAGATTCAGATTGTATTAAAACGAATACCTGAGAAATTAATCTTGTTTTTCTACAAGATTGCACGTAAAGTATTTGGTGAAAAGTATGAATCCTCAGTGAAAGCTGAATATAAGAAATAGTATATATTTTTGAAGGAGATTGATTATGAGAATCGCAATTGGCAATGACCACGCAGCTACAGCTCTTAAATTTGAGATTATGGAGTATGTAAAAGAATTAGGACATGAAGTAGTAAACTTCGGTACAGATACAAACGATAGCTGCAACTATCCAGAAATCGGTGCACGTGTAGGACATGCAGTGGTAGAAGAAGGTTTCGACTGTGGTATCCTTATTTGTGGTACTGGTGTAGGTATTTCTATCGCAGCGAATAAGGTAAAAGGCGTTCGTGCAGGGGTTTGTTCTGATGTAGCAACTGCACATTTAATCAAAGAACACAACAACGCCAATATTATCGCATTTGGTGCACGTATTGTAGGTACGGAACTTGCAAAAGATATCGTAAAAGCATATTTGGAAGCTGAATTTATGGGTGGAAGACACCAGATGCGTGTAGATATGATATCAGACCTTGAAAAATAGGCGAAAAATACCATTTTTCCGGTATTTCAAGCAAAAATAAGTTGAAATATAGCTTGTTTTATAGTAGAATAGTCAAAGAATTGTGCAAACACAAAATTTAAGGAGGAAGATCGTAAATGGTAACAGCAGGCGATTTTAGAAATGGTATGACCATCGAATATGATGGAAATATCTGTCAGGTTATTGAATTCCAGCATGTAAAACCTGGTAAAGGTGCAGCATTCGTTAGAACAAAATTACGTAATATCATCAGTGGCGGTATTGTAGAAACATCTTTCCGTCCAACAGAAAAATTCCCACAGGCTCGTATCGATAGAAAAGATATGCAGTACTTATATGGTGATGATGATTTCTACAACTTCATGGACGTAGAAACTTATGACCAGATTAGCTTAACAAAGGAATCTGTTGGTGATGCTCTTAAATTCGTAAAAGAAAACGAAATGTGTAAAATATGTTCACACAATGGTAACGTTTTCGCAGTAGAACCACCATTGTTCGTAGAATTAGAAATCACAGATACAGAACCAGGTTTCAAGGGCGATACAGCTACAGGTGCTACAAAACCAGCTATCGTTGAAACTGGTGCAAAAGTTATGGTTCCATTATTCGTTGAAATTGGAAACGTAATTAAGATTGATACTAGAACAGGTGAATACCTCAGCCGTGTATAATCAATAATAACTTAAGTCGGGACGCGCAAAGCGCCCCGATTTTTTATTGTTTACATTTGGCGTTTACGACCCAAATCAATTCCCCAGTTACTACTACTGCAGCCACAATCATCGAAATGATATATGCATACATTCCATACGCAGGGACGAGAAACCAGATTGCGAGGATTCTCACAGCACAGCCGGACAGATTGCATGCCAGTGTCAATGAAGCATAGCCTAGACCGTTTACAATGCTGCTGAGCAGACTGGAGGTGTACATAAATGGGCAGAGGATGCTTAATGTGCGGATATAAAATCCGGCCAACGCATTGTCGAAGATGTAGGTGCCAAACCAGTCGGCGGATAATAAGAATAAGAAGGTACATAAGGAGCCTAATGCGACACCGCAGCACAGGGCTCCTTTTATTGTGTCTAAAACAGCACAGATATCGCCTTTGGACTTGGTTTCTGAGATGCGTGGAAGCAAAAGGACGGACAGGGAATTGGTGATGGCAGAAGGAAAAAAGATGACCGAAAGTGCCATGCCAGTCAGGATGCCGAAATGTCCGAGTGCTTCGTCAGATGTGTAGCCAAATGCCATGAGCTGTTGTGGAAGTAAGAGGTTTTCCAAGCTGTGGCTTAGTGTCATGAGAACGTGGTTTAAGGTTAGGGGAATCGCCATAATGCTTAAGTTTTTCAGCGGTTGTGTAATGATGCTGGATAAAGTGCCTTTGTTTGCAGATGAGTTATGGAAAATTGCACCCTTGTCAGTGAGGAGATAAGCTGTAATATTGACCAATAGCCCTGCGAGTTCGCCGATGACCAGGCCCCAAACGGCATGAATCGGTTCCAAAGGGCGGCCCTCTTCCTGTAAGACCTGATAAATGAATAAGGTTCCGAATACCCTTACTAATTGCTCCGTAATCTGGCAGATGGCAGGCGGAATCGAATTTTTTTGGCCATAGTAATAACCGTTGAAGCAGGCGTGGATTGCAGCAGGAATTAGTGAATAACTCATAAGCTGGAGCAGTTCTAAGGTGCGAGGTTCTTTTAAAATGTCGGAAGCAATCCGAGGTGCCAGACTATGTACAAATAACGCTAAAATACCAGCTAATGCTACCGATAAAAGCATACCGCAATACAAATATCTACGAGAGGATTTTTCCGACGCGACATAGCGAGAAATAGCGGTCTGGATACCACTTGCGGATACGGCTAAGCAGAGGGAAAAGACTGGAAAAATTAGTTGATATAAACCTAGTCCGCTAGCACCAATGGTTCGCGACAGGAATATTCTATAAAAGAAGCCCAGTATTCTGCTTATGATACCAGCACCGGTAAGTAATACGGTGCCGAGGATTAAGGGGTGTTTTTTTATTTGAGAAAGAATAACGAATACCTCCGAAATGGGGCTTTAATATTAGTATATGTGGAGAGGTGAATTGTATGAACAATCGAATCTATCTGGATCATGCAGCTACAACAGATATGTTACCAGAGGTCGCCTATGCCATGGAGCCATATTATATCAAGAAATATGGGAATGCATCCGCCACATATGAGTTAGGGGCAGAGGCGAAACGTGCAATTGAACTTGCAAGAGAGTCTATAGCTGCAAGCATTCATGCAAAACCAAGTGAGATATTTTTTACATCAGGAGGAAGTGAAGCGGATAATTGGGCGGTAAAAGGCATGGCAGGCGAGCGAAAACAGCAAGGGAAGCATGTTGTTACATCAAAAATCGAGCATCATGCAATACTACATTCCTGTGAGCATTTGGAGAAATTAGGATATCGCGTATCGTATTTAGATGTAGACCAAGAAGGAATTGTGAAAATGGCAGATTTGGAGCAACTAATAAGAGCTGGAGAAAGAAGCCACCAATTACAAGATAAGATTACCTTGATTTCGATTATGTACGGAAATAACGAGGTTGGAACGCTACAGCCGGTGGAAGAAATCGGAGCTTTGGCAAGAAAACATCAGATTCCGTTTCATACGGATGCGGTGCAGGCGGTGGGGCAGGTGCCGATTTCAGTGAAACGCCTGCCGATAGATATGCTTAGTTCCAGTGCGCACAAATTTCATGGGCCGAAAGGTGTGGGGTTTTTGTATGTGAGAGAAGGAGTAAACCTGCCTTCCTTTATCCATGGTGGCGGTCAGGAAAGCGGAAAAAGAGCTGGGACGGAGAATGTAGCTGGGATTGTGGGGATGGCGAAGGCTTTGTCTATAGCAACGAAAGAAGTGGAGAGAAAGGCGAAGGAAGTAGCTGGGTTACGAAATTACTTCATAAAGAGAGTGATGCAGGAAATCCCAGAGGTTCGACTAAACGGGCATAGTAAGAAACGATTGCCAGGAAATGCCAATCTATCATTTCATGGTGTTTCAGGAACCGCATTGCTTGTTTTGTTAGAAGAAGAGGGGATATATGCTTCCGCAGGGTCTGCCTGCAGTGCGGGCTCCACTCGTCTTTCTCACGTGATAAAAGCGATAGCTGTGCCAAAAGAATACGCCTATGGCACCATCCGATTTACCTTGGGGCGAGAAACCACACGGGAGGAATTGGATAGAACCATAAGCGTTTTAAAAAAATCTGTAAAAATTCTTCGCCAGGAAGAATAAAATGCATATTATAGAGTAGGGATAAAGTTTCGTATGGCGGCTCCGACACCATCCTCATTGTTTGAAGTGGTGATGTAATCGGCGATTGCTTTGATGTCATCCGATGCATTTCCCATAGCAACCCCTACACCAGCGGCGTTTATCATAGAAAAATCGTTTTCGGAATCCCCCATTGCCATGGTGTGTTCGAGGTCTGTGCCAAGATAAGAGGCAAGAATTGCTAATCCTTCTCGTTTGGTAACGCCAGCCTTACTAATCTCAAAGTTGTTGAAACCGCCGCAAACAACTTCAATTTCCGAATTTGCCTTAAGAAATCTCAAGGTTTCATCGCGGTGAAGGAAGGTTCCGTCTGGCTGTGGATAGAAATTCAAGTTGATTTTTTGAATCTTTTTGCCACAGTCATTTACATAAGCCATCAAATCCTCAACAGTGGTACGGGTGGCAATCATGTAATTGCGTAAAGATTCGGGCACGTCCAAACGCCCAATGTTTTCTCTGCATCGAATCGGAGTGAATCCAACTCCGTCTGTATAGATATCGATATGAATTTCCCTAGCTAATATCCAATCCATAATTGGTTTGACGGTTGCGATATCCATTCCATCTTCATGGAGACATTCCTTTCCATCAATGCGGTAAATGGAAGCACCATTGGTTGTAAGTGCGTATTCAATCGCAGTGTCCTTAATCTGGTCAAAAGGGAGTCCGTTAAAAGGACGACCTGTGGAAATAACAATTTTGACACCTTGTGCAGCAGCACGGTTTAGTTCCGCCTTGGTCATAGGTGTGATGATGCCATCTTTGTTAAATAGTGTGCCGTCTAGGTCGAGGGCGATGAGTTTGATTTCTTTCATGGATAAGAGCACCTTTCTTGTGGAAATTATATCGTGATTATATTTATTGCGTTCTGCGGGTAATAAAAAACCACTTGGTTTTATCCAAGTGGTTAGTAGCGAGAGGGGGATTCGAACCCTCGACACTACGGGTATGAACCGTATGCTCTAGCCAACTGAGCTATCTCGCCATGGTATTTAATTATCACATTTCAGTGAAGTGGGACCAACAGGGCTCGAACCTGTGACCCCCTGCTTGTAAGGCAGGTGCTCTCCCAGCTGAGCTATGATCCCAAGGTGTCGTTGTTTACCAGCGACTTGATTAGTATAACTTGTCCCAAAGTAAATGTCAACAACTTTTTTGTAAAAAATTTAAGAAATTATAAATGGATTGTGAAAAATGGAATTTTGTACAAAAACTATCGAAAAGTTTCGTAAACTTGTCCAATTTATTTTTTGTATTTTTTGAAGTACAATATAGTTACGAAAATATGCGAAAACATATCGTGAGGAGCGATAAGGAAAGGTAGGAAGCTATGAAAGGAAAGAGTCACAAGAGATTTGGAATGCAGATTCTCAAAAGAGTAACGAGCGCAGTGCTGGTAGCAGTGATGTTCTTTACTATGGTGGGAATTTATATTCCAGCGGAGACGTTTAAGGCGGCGGATGGTGTAACAGTAACATTACATTTTGCAAAACCGACTTATATGGATTCGTCAAGAACTAATTTATATGTATGGGGCGTTGAAGGTGGCGATGTCGCTGCTTGGCCAGGTTTGAACATGACAGCGAATACAGAAAATTCTGCTTCATTTACAAGTGGAGGAGAGTCATGCAACTGGTATACCGTGACGATACAGAACTATACGAAAAAAGGATTGAACTGTATAGTAGATTCTTA
Organism: Agathobacter sp.; assembly: GCA_017409825.1. Classification (GTDB taxonomy): domain Bacteria; phylum Bacillota; class Clostridia; order Lachnospirales; family Lachnospiraceae; genus Roseburia. The sequence continues at coordinate 7,026 of JAFQRZ010000029.1, forward strand.
TCAGGGGTCGGATGAAAAGAAATCTTATGACAAACTTGTGATATCTGACAGTTTGACACAGGATTATGAATGTTGGATAACTATGGGCGGATGGAGTGAGTCCGACGAAAATGGAATGTGGAAGTTTGAGTTGATTACAACTACTGACGCTCCTACGGGCTGGGTGAAAAGTGAACCCGACAACACCGAATACAACTACACCCTTTACGTAGCAGATACCATAGAAGATAAATGGGATGATGCAGATTCAAAGGTTCATACATGGAGTGTAGGGGAAGGCGGAACGGATCGCACATTAGAGGAGACAAATGAAACCTGGAAAGGTGGAAAATGGCGTAAGGTAGAGTTTACAGGAAAAGCCAACATTGGTTTCATATTGGCGGAAAAGAGTTGGAAATGGCAGACTGAGAACATAATGCATACGAATACGACTGGTGCGGACCAGACGATTTATTATGTAAATGGAACGGTATATACTGATTTGGCAAGTGTGCCAGATTTGAGTGTAGATCACTATGCATTTATTGAGTATGGTGGAGAGGCACCATACGGAGCGACTGCTTTTGCATGGGGGACAGGATATTCTAAGATTGTAAATGGTTCAGATTGGGGACTCTTTGTTCCATTTAGAGAAACTGCAGATGGAACTTATATTGCGAAGATTCCAGTGAAATCAAATGGTGGGGAAGACATGAAGTTTGGATTCCTTGTGAATTCAGCACCAAATTTTGATAACACTACAAAATATAGTGGCGATTTATATCATACAATAGATGGCGACATTGGCTATTCTAAGGCGGTATTCTCTGGTGGTGCAATTGTAAAAGACAGTACAAGCATTAAGAGTAGTGAAGTGCATCGTAAGAATGGAGAGATTATTTTCCATTATAGAGACAATGCGGTTTTTGGAAAAACTGGTGTTGGAAACTTGGGTGAAAACGCAAGTGTAAAGGTAAATGTAATTGAAAAGACAGATACTGCACAGTCACAGGTTACCTCTTATGCAATGGAATATGATAAAGCAACAAGTTCTTATACATATTCATTAACATTAAAGGATGATACAGACTATTACTATTACTATACCGTAAATGGTGCAGAAGTAGCGGATAACAATACAACCAGAAAAGTAGAACTAGATGGCAAAACCTACAGTTATAACCGCAATAAGGTATATAACGTAGCGGTTGGAGCAGAGCTGTTCTATTCTAATATGGATTATGACCAGAGTAATCTGATTTGTATTTCTTATGGTCCAGCAACAATCAAGGATAGTTTGGATGGGTTCAAATTAGAACATGTTTATTTGGATTTATCTGAACTGGGCTTAGGCAGCAGAGTAGAAGTAAGTAAAGATTTATTGACTATGGATGATAGCAATAATGAAATTAGAATTACTTTTGGTTGTGCAGATACTGTAGAACCAGGTACCAAGAAGATTAAAGTTACCTTGGTAGATGACTGCGATGGTGAATATGTAGGGGAAGCTAATGTAAATGTAACAGCAAGAAATAAACAGGCAAATGATTTTGACTGGGATGAAGCGATTATTTACTTTGCAGTAACAGACCGCTTCTATGATGGTAATCCAAATAATAATACAGTAATAGATGATGGACAGCAGACAACCGCTTATGACAAGACAAATCCACTTGGTATTCATGGTGGTGACTTTGCTGGTTTAACTGAAAAATTAGATTATTTAGAAGAATTAGGTGTAAATACCATTTGGATTACACCGATTGTAGATAATATCGATGAATTAGTAGATGGAAATAATAAATCATCTGCTTACCATGGTTATTGGGCAGAGGATTTTGAAACATTGAATCCTCATTTGGGTACGGAAGAAGAATTTGTAACATTGTTGGAGGAAGTGCACAAACGTGGCATGAAAATTATGGTCGACGTAGTGCTAAATCATCCAGGCTATGAAACAGATGATATCTTTAATAATAAATTGGATTCTGGACATAAAGATGCAGGTGGCAATACTGTGTATGATGATATGATTCGTGCGGATGCAGATGTTGTTGCGGATGACGATGAAAAGATGGAGCTTTCTGGATTGCCAGATTTCATGACAGAAGATCCAGAAGTAAGAGCGCTTTTAATTGCATGGCAGACTTCATGGATTCAAAAGTATGAAGAACATATTGATTACTTCCGTGTAGATACAGTAAAACATGTTGATGATGCTACTTGGGTAGAGTTCAAGAATGAAATTACAAAAATTAATTCTAGATTTAAGTTAATTGGCGAATATTACGATGCCGGTTATTTAAATGATTACGGCCAGCTTGGAACTGGAATGATGGATTCTATTTTGGATTTCCATTTTAATGATATTTTATCAAAGGTATCACAGGAAAATCTTTCTGAGATTGAAAAAGCATTACAAGAACGTAATGCAACATTAAACAATGTTGAAATGATGGGCTCATTCTTAAGCAGCCATGATGAAGATGGTTTCTTATATACATTGATTCAGAATGAGAAAAACAAGAATGAAGAGTGGGCAAAGAACCAGATGAAGGTAGCTGTTACCTATCAGATGACAGCCAAAGGTCAGCCAGTGATTTACTATGGTGAAGAAATCGGTATGACTGGTTCAAGTAAGTATCCAGCTCAGGCAAACCGTTATGATTTTGATTGGTCTAAAGCAACGGATAGCAATGCGATGCTTACTCACTACAAGAAGATGGTAAATATCCGTAAGGAATATTCCGAAGTTTTTGCTAAGGGTGACAGATATAGTGTTGTGATAGCTGATTCACAGTCAAAGGTAAATGATGCGTTAGTAGACATCAATGAAGGCTATGAAGTATTTGCTAGAAGTTATAATGGTGAAACTATTTATGTAGGTACAAATATCTTTGGTGATGCAAAACAGGTAACTTTCTATGTAGATGGTGTTGCAGGAAGCACTTATACAAATCTTTATGATGAAAAAACATATACAGTTTCAGAAAATGGAACTATCACAATTTCGATTCCAGGTGCAGCAAATGGCGGTACAGTAGTATTAGCTAGAACTGCTGGAGAAGCGACAGAAATCGTAGATGACAACGAAGTAACAGTAGTAATTCACTACAATAGAAAAGATGGCAATTATGCAAACTGGAATGCATGGCTTTGGGCAGATACTCTTGGCGGTGCACAGTATGATTTTGAAGAAGTAAACGGTGAAATGGTTACCGAAGTTACTGTAGATGGTCGTACAAATACAAAGCTTAACTTCCGAATTCGCTATGGTGAATGGAAGGATAATGACCATGATGGCAAAGACCAGAGTATTGATATTTCAAATATCGTTTCTGGTACTGTACACTACTATATTGAGTCTGGTGTATGGGGCGGAACAATGGTGCTTGGTAGTGATGCAATCGTAGGAAACAAGATTGTAAAGTCTTCTTATGATAGAATTACAAATACATTTACCATTACAACGGCTCGTCCAATTAGTGGTGCAGTTCAGAGTGCTTTTGATATCACATGTACTACAGATAAGAAAGATATCACTATTTTAGATGTAACTGGAAATGGTTGTGTATATACAGTAACCATAGAGGAAAACATTTCTTCTATGAAGGAAGTACTAAAGGCTTACACAGTAGAATTTGATGAATATGTATATAATTTGGTAATGCCAAATATCTATTCAACCAAGGAATTCGAAGATGCATATACGTATGAAGGAAAAGATTTAGGACTTACATACACAGATGTTAAATCTACATTTAAGGTTTGGGCTCCTACGGCAGAGAAAGTAGTTCTCAATGTATATGCAAGTGGTACAAAAGGAACGGATGATAAACTTGGTTCATACGAAATGACCTTAGGGGAAAAAGGCGTATGGACTTATGAGTTAGCAGGAGACTGGAATGGTAAATATTATACCTACTCTGTTTCCGTAAACAATGAAACAAATGAAGTATGTGACCCTTATGCTAGAACCACTGGTGTAAACGGTAACAGAGCAATGATTCTTGATTTAGACAGCACAGACCCTGATGGCTGGGCTGATGACAAGAATAAGATGCCAAACAATGGTATGTCTTACACAGATGCAATCATTTACGAACTACATGTAAGAGACCTTTCAAGTGACGATAGTTCTGGCGTATCAGAAGAACATCAGGGCAAATTCCTTGGACTTACAGAAACTGGAACCAGAACACCAGGTGGAAATCTTACAGGTTTAGATCATATCGTAGATTTAGGCGTAACACATGTACACCTATTACCTGTATATGATTATGCATCAGTAGATGAAACAAAATTAGATGAACCACAGTTTAACTGGGGTTACGATCCGTTAAACTACAATGTACCAGAAGGTTCCTACTCTACAAATCCATACGATGGAGCAAGCAGAGTAAGCGAAATGAAGCAGATGGTAAAAGCATTACATGATAACAATATCAATGTAATCATGGACGTGGTATACAATCACGTATACGATGCAGGTACATTTGGATTCAATCAGATCGTACCAAGCTACTTCTCTAGAACCAATGCAGACGGAACCTTCTCAAATGGTTCAGGCTGTGGTAACGATACTGCAACCGAACGTTCTATGGTTCACAAATATGTAGTAGAATCGATTCTTTATTGGCACAATGAATACCATATCGACGGTTTCCGTTTCGACTTGGTAGGTTTATTAGACACAGAAACCATCAATACTATCGTAGAAGAGGTACATAAACTTGATCCAGATATCATTTTCTACGGCGAAGGCTGGACATTAGGAACAGCTGTAAGCAAAGAAGGATATTTCATGGCAACACAGGCAAATGCAAGCAAGACACCTGGATTTGCTTACTTTAGTGATACACTTCGCGATAATTTAGCAGGAAATAACACAAATGGACAGGGCTTCATTTGGGTGAATGGTAATGTAGATACTATGAAGTATGCGTTCGCAGGAAACTCTTCTTGGTGTCCGGAACCAACACAGACGATTAACTATTCCTCTTGTCATGATAACTATACAATCATGGATAAGATTAATGAAGTATCCAATGCTCCTTATGATAGTTATGATGATGCTCCTGGTGCATATCAGGTAAAATTAAACAACTTATCTGCAGCATACTATATGTTTGCACAAGGTATTCCATTTATCCATGCAGGAGAAGAATTCTTAAGAACGAAATTGGATACAGATGGAACCGTTATCCATAATAGTTACAATGCATCTGATTATGTAAACACATTGCGTTGGTATAATCTGGATGGGACAGAAGGCGACTATGCACTTTATGCAGATACAGTAGAATACTATAAAGGTTTGATTGAATTCCGTAAGAACCACGAAGCTCTTCGATTGACAACGGATGCAGAGGTAAATCAAGTATTAACTACCTATTCGTACGAAAACTATTTATTAGCATACAAATTAGATGGAACGAAGGTAGAAGGCGAAGTAGCAGATGAAATCATCATTATCTACAATGCATCAAACCAGGCGAGAGATGTAAACATCAAAGAAAACCTCGGTGCAGCTGGTGGTACATATAATGTTTGTGTAGATGTAAATGATGCAGGCACAGATGTACTTAGAACGATTAATGCGGATAACGCTTGGCCAACGGTAGAAGCACACTCTGTATTAGTACTTGTTAAGGGTGAAACAGTGGACAACGATACCGTATATGCTAGAAATAATAATGTATCTATCTCGTTAGATAAGATCGCATTAGAATTAAAGGAAAATGCTACTGCAACCCTCGCAGCCACCGTAAATCCAGCAAACAGCACATTGATTTGGACATCATCCAATGAAAATGTTGCAACAGTGGATGCAGATGGAAATGTAACAGCGGCAGGTGTAGGTACAGCGACTATTACAGTAAGTACCTTACATGGCGTATCAGCGACATGTACTGTTACCGTAAAAGAGCTTACTGGCGTAGGATTAAACAAAGTAAATCTTACATTAAAAGAAAAGGAATCAGAAACCCTCGTTGCAACTACAAAACCAGCAGGTTCCGCGCTTACATGGTCATCTAGTGATGAAACAGTAGCAACAGTAGACCAGACTGGTAAAGTTACAGCAATTGGTGCTGGTACTGCAACTATCACAGCAACCATGGCAAATGGTGAAAAAGAAAATTGTGAAGTAACGATACTCCATACATTAACTGAAGTAGCAGCAAAAGAACCTACTACGACAGCTACTGGAAATATCAAATACTATGTATGTGATGCATGTGGTAAGCTTTTCTTAGATGAAGAAGCGACACAGCCAACTACATTAGCAGATGTAACACTGGATAAATTACCAACAGAGGAACCAGACGACCCAGTGACACCACCAGTAGAACCAGAAGACCCAGTAGTTCCACCGGTAGAGCCAGAAGACCCAGTGACACCACCAGTAGAACCAGAAGACCCAGTGGTTCCTCCAGTGGAAAAAGAAGATGTGGTTTACGTTCCTGAGGAAGAAATTCATGAGCAGGTGAAGGATGAAGCTGGCAAGCTGACCGATATGATTGTAAATGATGAACTGGAAGAAGGCGTTGTTTCCGAAGAAACCTTAGAGAAAGTACAGCAGGCAATCGAAAATGACGAAGAAATCATCACGGAACTTGTGATTGAAAACATGAAAGATGTCGAGGTGGATGCGTCAGCAAAAGAATTAGTAGAGGAAGCAGTAAAAGATATTATCGAAAATGTAGCATCTACAATCGCACAGTACTTAGATATCAAGGTTGTGTTGAAGACAGAAGAATCTGGTGAGGAATTAGGTACTTTAAATAAACTCTCAGAAGAAATTACATTGACCTTTGAAATTCCAGACGAATGGAAGAAAGAAGGTAGAACCTTCCATGTGATTCGTGTACATGAAGGCAAGACAGATGTATTGGATGTATGGGAAAATGAAGATGGTACTGTTTCATTCAAGACAGACCGTTTCTCAACCTATGCATTGGTTTATACAGATGCAGAAGTGGAAGAAGATATAACTCCTACACCACCTGTAACTCCAGAGGTAACACCTCCATCAACGGGAGACAATAGTATGCCAGGTATATACTTCCTTGTATTACTTGCAGGATTTGCAATGGCAATTGCTGGTATGACAGTTTCAAGAAGAAAAAATGTTAAATAAAACAGAATTTGTTTGGGAAAGCGACTCGAAAGAGTCGCTTTTCTTTTGGGGATATGCTATAATTTTATGTAAGCTTTAAATATAATGGAAAAGGAGTTTTTACAATGGATGAACAAAAGACATTGAAAAGGAATCTATGGTTTTTCCCACTGGGAACAGTAGGACGTGATATGATGTACAGCTTGGTTACGAACTTCCTGCTGACCTACATTCTTTTTACAAAAGGACTGGATGCTGCACAGCTTGCAGCGATTACAGCTATCATGGTAGCTGCACGTGTATTTGATGCGTTAAATGACCCTATCATGGGCAATATCATCGAAAATACACATACGAAATGGGGCAAATTTAAGCCATGGATGGTTATCGGTACAGTGCTTTCTTGTATCGTGGTATTTATGGTATTTTCTACCAACTTAAGGGGCTGGGCATTCGTAGGATTGTTTGGCGTGTTCTATTTCTGCTACAGTATTGCATACACCATGCATGATATTTCTTACTGGGGTATCGTGCCAGCGCTTAGCTCAGATGCAGGTGCACGTGATGCATTTACTTCCCGTGCAACACTTTTCGCAGGTGTAGGCGGAACCTTGGCATCTATCATCATTCCGATGTTTACGACAGGTGCGACAGCGATTGGGGGTAATGCAAGTACTGCTTATGCAGTAGTAGCACTTGGAATCTGTATTGTGATGCCTGCGTTTTTCCTCTTTACGATTTTAGGGGTAAAAGAGCATAGAGCAGCCGAAAAACCACAGCAGAAGGAAAAAGGCGTATTCAAGAAGATGATTAACGCGGTAAAACACAATGACCAGCTTCGTTGGATTGCAGTGATTTTCTTAATTCAGCAGATTGGTAACAATTTCGTGTTAGGTGGAATCGGTTCTACATATATTTATTTGCAGTACGGATATGAAGGTGGATTATATTCCCTTTTCTCTACCGTAGGTGTGGCTGCGACTGCATTCCTTATGATTTTCTATCCAGCCATTTCAAAGAGAATCAATCGTAAACCACTTATGAATATCATGGTAGTGATTTCAACAGTAGGATTTGCACTTATGATTTTATCTCGAATCATTCCAAGCATCGGTTTTGTGTTGCTTACCATTGGCTATATGGTTTCGAACTTTGGTTTATATTCCTACTACCTTATCATGATGATTTCTATCATCAATACGGTAGAGTACAACGAATACAAAACAGGCGATCGTAACGAAGCGATTGTGGCTTCGGTTCGTCCGCTGATTACAAAGATGAGTTCTGCACTTGTTGTAATGATGACGACGGCTACTTATATGATTTTTGGTGTAACCAATTATACGAATAAGATTTCGGATTTTGAAAGTGCAGCGGCAGCAGGTGCTATTACAGAGGCACAAAAATTAGCCGAAATCGAAAAGGTTATTCAGGGCGTTGACCAGAGTCAGACACTTGGGCTTCTCGCTCTTATGGTAGTAGTGCCTTATGCAATGATGCTTCTTTCTAACTTCTTATACCAGAAGAAGTACAAATTAGATGAAGCAGAATATGACCGTATTTGTAAAGAGCTTGAAGCGAGAAAACAAGCATAATGCTTCATTTCTGGAGGGGAAAATGAGTACAGTAAATAAGATTACAAAACAGAGTAAAATCGGAGAATTATATAACACGACCGTAGGACATGATGCTTTGGAAAAGGTGCTTTTGCAGCTAAATATTCCGACATCAGCGATTACGAATCCGATCGTTTCGAATATTAAAATTGAAGGCTTGGAAAAGGTAATTGGCAAGAAGTTTGGGGATGGTTTCTTTGATTCGATTCTAGATTTGGTGAATTCAGATACCGAAGCACCGTTTGTTAGCAAGGAGCCAGTAACCGAAAAATGGTGGAAGGAAGCGGTTATTTATCAGATTTATCCTAGAAGCTTCTATGACACGAACGGGGATGGTATCGGTGATTTGCGTGGTATTATCGAAAAGTTAGATTATTTGGAGGATTTGGGTGTAACTGCGATTTGGATGTCACCAATCTATGATTCACCAAATGACGACAATGGTTATGATATTCGTGATTATCGTAAGATTATGACCGAATTCGGTACGATGGAAGATTTTGATGAGCTTTTGGAGAAGACGCATGCTAAGGGCATGAAGGTTATCATGGATCTTGTAATCAATCATACTTCGGATGAGCATGAATGGTTCCAGAAGGCATTGGAAGATCCTGACGGAGAATATGGCGATTACTATTTCTTCCGTGATGGTAATGGCGGCAAAGCTTATCCAAATAACTGGACGAGTTTCTTCTCAGGTCCAGCTTGGAATTATTATGAAAATATCGACAAGTACGCACTTCATCTTTTCTCTAAGAAGCAGATGGATTTGAACTGGGATAACCCAAAGGTACGTGAGAATTTAATCGAAATGATTAACTGGTGGCTGGAAAAGGGTGTTGATGGCTTCCGTATGGACGTTATTAACTATATTTCCAAGTCCGAAGGACTTCCAAATGGGGATGAAACTATCGGTGCGTTGATGGGCTATCCGGGCATCGAAACCTATTACTACGGTCCAAACCTTCACAAATACTTACATGAAGTACGTACGAAAGCATTTGACCTTCATGGTGCCTTTTCGGTAGGAGAAACACCAGGTGTAGGTATGAAGATGGCACAGATGCTTACGGGCGAAGAACGCAAAGAGCTCGATATGGTATTCTCATTTGATAATTTAGAGACACCAGGTCATGTACGTTGGGATGATTATGAATATGATTTGAACTACTATAGAGATTATATTACGGACTGGATGTTACACTATGGCAATAACTGTTGGATGTCCTTGTTCTACAACAACCATGACAATCCACGTATGGTTAGTAAAATCAGTTTGGACCCACAATATACAGAAGCAATCGAAAAACTCCTCGCAGTTATGCAGTTGACACTAAAAGGAACACCGTTCATTTTCCAGGGAGATGAGATGGGACTTGTGAATTATGAGTTTATCAGCCCAGACGAACCTACGGATGTCGAAGCGAAAGGACTTGTAGCGGAGCTTCGTGAAAAGGGTAAGTCAGAAGAAGAAATTCTTAAGACGATTAATGCTGGAACGAGAGAGCACACACGTATCTTACTTCCATGGAATACATATCCAGAAGATATGCGTGAAGGATTGCGTCAGCAGATTAATGAAGAAATCACTAAGACATACAAAGAACTTATCGCACTTCGTAAGAGTGATAAGACTCTGATATATGGTGATTTTGAAGTGCTGAATAAGAAAAAAGATAGATTTGTTTATAGCCGTACGTTTAATGGGACAACATATATTGTAGACTGCAACTTAGGAAAGAAACAACAGAAGGCATATCTTCCAGAGGGATATAAAGCTGTTTATCTTTCTAAAAACAGCATCTGTCATGAGTTATCACCTTTCGAAGTACGCATTTGGAAGAAATAAATTTTTGTCGGGCGGAGAGGTTCTCCGCCCGAATTTAAACGAAGGACATTGTGTATGAAATTACAAATTTATGTCATGACGCATAAGCAGTTTGAGGTGCCGCAGGATGCGTTGTATCAACCGTTACATGTTGGGCATATCCATGCACAGGATTTCGGTTATCCTGGGGATGATACAGGAGAAAATATTTCCCATTTGAACTGCTATTACAGTGAGCTGACAGGGCATTATTGGCTTTGGAAGAACTGTAAAGATGTGGAATATATTGGCACCTGCCATTATCGAAGATATTTGATTAATGAGCAGGAAAAGGTGTTGACGAAAAATGAATATGAGTATTTGTTGAAGGACTATGATCTGGTTACGACCAAGCGTGTGATATTAAACAATTCGTATCATTATGGTTTTTCAGCAAATCATAATATAAAAGCGTTGGATTGTACGGGAGAGGTAATTCGGGACTTGTATCCAGAATATTATGATACATTTATCACTTTGGTACATGAAAATGAGACATACTTCGGAAATATGTTTGTGACGAGTAAGGCTTTGTTTGACCAGTATTGTGAGTGGTTATTTACGATTTTTGCGGAAGTAGAGAATCGTATGGACTTAGATACGGATGAAGATGCGTACCACAAACGTGTGCTGGGTTTTATCTCGGAGTTTTTGCTTTTGGTATGGGTGCGTGTAAATCAGTTGAAGGTTTATGAATGTAAGGTAGGTATGCTTGGAGAAAAGGCAGAAACGCGAGAATTAAAAGAGCGATTGGCGGAGTATTTCCGCGGGAAAGATATCGAAGGTGCGATGCAGTATTTTATGCAGGTAAAAACAGCCCGACCGGATGTGATGATGGAAGCATCTGACGTGACAGGAGAATTACGCCTTTGCATGCAAATTATCGTGACTGCGGGAAAAGAGCAGGCTACATACGGGCGGAGTGTGTTGGATAGAGAAAATGATTTTCGCAGACTGATTGCCTTGTTTACAGAACTGAACAACGTGATATATCGAAAGCATCATGGCGGGATGACGCTTGCAGATGAGGTTTTTTTGAAAGAAAATACGATTTCAGAGCTGGCTTTGGAAGTGGCAGAAGCGGTATATGCTTCTATTGCAAGAGCCAGAGAAACATCACCGGAATTTTGGGAAAGAAGGAAATAAATATGTTATATGCAGAAATTCGAAAAAATGAAGAGGTGAAGGAACTTCTAAAGAAAGGGAATGCTAATTTGCGTGTGTTGGGCTTTACGGACCATTCAGAAGCACATACCACAGTTGTGGCAGATCGTGCCGCGATGATTTTGGAAAAGTTTGGATATACGGCACATGAGCAGGAATTGGCACGAATTGCTGGCTATATGCATGATATTGGGAATGCAATTAATCGTAAGAATCATGCGGAATATGGTGGTTTGCTTGCAAATGATATTCTAAAAGCGTATGATTTGTCCATTGAAGATAGAATCACCATTGTTTCAGCAATTAGCAATCATGACGAGTCGACAGGACGTGCGATGGATGCGATTTCGGCAGCGCTTATTATTGCGGACAAGACGGATGTACGCCGCAATCGTGTGCGGGATGAAATCAAAGACTTTGATATTCATGATCGTGTAAATTATGCAGTTGTTGGGACGAATCTCAAGATTGATGTAGAAAACAAGGTGATTTCGCTCAATTTGCAGATTGATGAAGAATACTGCAATATGTATGATTACTTTGAGATTTTTCTTGGGCGTATGATGATGTGTCGTAATGCAGCAGCGATGCTCGGCGCAGAATTTAAGCTCAAAGCAAATGGAATCAAGATACTTTAGAAACGAGGAAGATAGAGATGTTAAGACCAAAGATTGGCTTGGATTGGGATGATGTAACTGCACCATTCAATAGTATCGCCATCAATATGGCAAATGAAAAATATCAGTATGAGAATCCACTTCGGCTGGAAGAAATTACAAGCTGGGAAAATACAGGACGAACAAGCGTAATCAAAGAATTTTATCAGTGCGAGGAGCTGTATAAACGCCAGGTCGTAACAGAAAAGACCAAGAAATGCGTTCGCAAGCTGATGGAAATCGCAGATGTATACTTTATCACAGCCGCATATCCACAGTTTATGGGTATTCGTGCGGCACAGATTTTGGAGGCATTTCCAGAGCTACCACCTGAAAATATCATCTTGGGAAATGCGAAAAATCTCGTGCAGTTTGATATTATTTTAGATGATGCGATTCACAATGTATTGGAATCTCCAGCGACCTATCCGGTTTTGATGCGCAAGCCATGGAACTGGAAGATGACAGGACTTTTGTCTGTGAATAATATGAGTGATTTCGTACATCTAGTGAAGCAGATTATGAATGCAGCAATGCATAGAACACAGGAAGTCAAAGTACCATCGGTACTTGCTTTGGTTGGTCCTTCTGGTTCAGGCAAGAGCCGTATTGCCAAGGAGCTTCGCACAGACGCCCGTTTCGAAAGTCCGTTGACGTATTGTACCAAGAAATCCAAGAAGCACAACTATCTTTCGGAAGCAGAGTTTGCACAGCAGGAATTCTTTGAAAAGACCCGTTATGCAGGCATTCAGTATGGCACGAAGAAAGAGGACATTCAGGCTGTTTTGGATCGTGGACATTTTGCAGTCATGCCACTGGATATGTGCGGGGCGATTGCGATGAAACGCCATTTCCCAACAGCGATTATTTATATCAATAAGGATAAAGAAGCCTTGATACAGGATATCGTTGAAAGTGATTATACGACAGAAGAAAAGACACTAAGACTTCTTTCCATCGATGCAGAAAAGCGGAATCGCGAGATTTGTGACTATGTGATTGACAATACAAAGGGCTATGGTGGAGAGCAGATTTTGGAAATAATCTTTGGAGAAAAGTAGTGAAAAACAAAAAAATTTTTATTACGGACAATGAATGGTTTGAAACAGGAGCATTGAAAAATCCCCTTTCTACTTTGGATTGTGAATTAGAAGAATATTATCCAGAATTATTTTCTGTGAATTACGATACAAAACTTCTGGCGACGAGTCCACCTACGAAAAATGAAGAGGACTTCTATATGTATAATGGTTATAGGGAGCAATATGGAACCTATGATTTGAGTGCTTTGGATGATAGGATTCAAGAGACTGGTGCAAAGAATATTTTACTGAATGGATTCACACAGGAACTATTTGAGTATATAGTTCCCCTTATCAAGGATACAGTTGAGATTATATATTTCTTCAAATGTCCAAAGATAGCAAATTTAAGTGTATTATCACAATTTTCAAATCTCAAATGTGTTCATATTTTTTATAATAATTCTTTAACAGAACTTTGGGATATGAAAGATAATACAAAGTTAAAAGTGATTTCATTTACTCATATTACAAAATTAAGTAGTATTGAAGAACTTAAGCATTCTTTTGTAAAGTATGTACATATAGACAGTGCAGATAATTATGGCCGTACGAAGCCAGCTCTGTTTGAGGTTCCTGAATTAGAAGAAATGCCACATATTCGTTATTTGTCAATTAATTTTACACGTTGTAAAATAAAAAAGAGTCGTTAGTACGACTCTTTTTTGCATTCTGGAAGCTGTGAAAGTATTACTGCAGCAAAAACCAAGCCGCATCCGATGAATTCTTTGGTTGAAAGCACTTCTTTTAAAATTACCCATCCCGTTAACGTAGCAAATACAGATTCCAAACTCATGATAAGTGAGGCAACTGTAGGTGCAAGATGTTTTTGACCGATAATCTGAAAGGTATATGCAACTCCGCTGGATAATATGCCTGCATAAAGAAGAGGGATAGCTGCACCGAGGATATCCTCCCACGTTGGAAGTGCATGAAATAGCATACAAACACCGGATAAAACAGCAGTAACGAAAAATTGTACCATGCTAAGTGCGATACAGTTTACCTTAGGAGCGAAATAATCTACAGCAGTAATTTGTATGGTAAAGAAAAACGCACAGAGCAAAAGATAAATATCTCCGATTTCTAAAACAAAGGTTTCGTTTTTCATGCACAGTAGGTATAAACCAATCATGGCGAGGATGACACCGCACCAGATTTGCAGTGGAAGTTTCTTTTTGAAGAAAAGTCCAAGCAGTGGAACAAGCACGATATAAAGCGTGGTAATAAAAGCCGACTTGCCTACGGTAGAGGTTTCAATCCCCATTTGCTGGAAATTGGAAGCCAGGCAAAGGGCAGTGCCACAGAGGATGCCACCGAGGAGTAAGTCCTTGGTAAATACCGATTTTAAGGCAGATGCTGGTGAAGTGTTACAATAAACATCGTTTTGAACACTGTTCACACCTTCCTTTTTTGTGCATACCTGCCATAACAAAACTGGGATTAAAGCAAACACACCGATGAAATTTCGGATGCAGTTAAAGGAAAATGCATCCAGGTGATTGGTTCCCATACTCTGAGCCACAAAGGTAGTTCCCCAGATGAATGAGCCGATAAGTAAAAGGGTTGCCCCCTTCATTGGATTTTTATGCATAAATCATTCTTCTTTCTATATTTTAAATGAACGTTCCTATTGTATGAGATAAAGAACTTTTTTTCAAGAGAAAGTGTACAATTATAACTTGTTTTTCTAGGAAAACGGGTATAAAATTATAGGTAACTAGTAAATAAATACCAAAAAGGAGAAGTGTATATTATGTTTACAAAAATGATTAACATCTTAAAAGAAAACCCAAGAAAAATCGTTTTCCCAGAAGGAAGCGATCCACGTATCTTGGAAGCATCTGCTAGATTACTTGCAGATGGCATTCTTACTCCAATCTTAGTTGGAAACAAAGAAGAAATCGAAGCAGCTGCAGCAGCTGGCAATTTCGATATCACAGGTGCAGAAATCATCGATCCAGCGAACTACGACGGATTCGAAGAAATGGTTGATATGTACTGTGAACTTCGTAAGAAAAAAGGTGTTACACCAGAAGAAGCTCGTAAAGTTTTATCAGCTTCTAACTACTTCGGAACAATGCTTGTAAAAATGGGCAAAGCTGAAAGCTTACTTGGTGGAGCAACATACTCTACAGCTGATACAGTTCGTCCAGCATTACAGCTTATCAAAACAAAACCAGGCAACACAATCGTATCTTCTTGCTTCATCTTGGCTCGTCCAGATGGCAATGGCGGAAATGAATTATTAGCAATGGGTGACTGTGCTATCAATTTATTCCCAACAGATGACGAATTAGTAGAAATCGCTGGCGAAACAGCAAAATGTGCTGAAATCTTCGGTATCGATCCTAAGGTTGCATTCCTTAGCTACTCAACACTTGGCTCAGGAAAAGGCGAAGCAGTTGACAAAGTTCGTTCAGCAGCGAACAAAGCAAAAGAAAGATATCCAGAACTCGCTATCGATGGCGAATTACAGTTCGACGCAGCAGTTTCTCCAACAGTTGCTAAGACAAAATGTCCAGATAGCAAGGTAGCAGGACAGGCTAACACATTCGTATTCCCTGACATCAATGCTGGTAACATCGGTTACAAGATTGCACAGAGACTTGGTGGATTCGATGCTTATGGCCCAATTCTTTTAGGATTAAATGCACCAATCAACGACTTATCTCGTGGATGTAATGCAGAAGAAGTTTACGCAATGGCTATTATTACAGCAGCTCTTGCATAATCTGCAATATATTTTAAATCTTCATTTTTGATTCAGAAGCCAGTTTCTACTGTAAAGTAGAGACTGGCTTTTTTGCTTTTCATTTTATACAATTTTCTTTACCATGCTATGCATTGACTTTCTAAAACGAGAGGAATATACTAGCTTTTGGTGCGAAAAAATATAATAAAATACGAAAGAAGGAATGAAAATGTTAGCACAAATTTTTGCCGTAGTGATTTTTATTGCGATGTTTGTACTGATCGTAACGGAAATTGTGGAGAGACACATTGTTTCATTGGTAAGTGCTCTTCTTACCATGGTTTTGGTGTTTGGCGTAGGAATGCACAGCATGGAAGCAGTGTGGGAGACTTTAAATATTAGTAGTATTTTTTCGCCAGGGTTCTGGTATGCGGGAGCAGCATCCCATGGAAGCGCAGCCGGAATTAACTGGGAAACCATCGTATTTATCTTTGGTATGATGGTTATGGTAGAAGGCATGGCTCATGTAGGCTTCTTCCGATGGTTATGTATGCGTATTGCAAAGATGGTAAAATATCAGATTGTACCTATTTTCTTTACATTCATGATATTATCTTTTATTCTTGCCATGTTTATTGATAGTATCACGGTTATCTTGTTCTTGGCAGCAGTAACCATTGAGTTAGCAGTACTTTTGAAATTCAATCCAGTTCCAATGATTTTGGCTGAGATTTTCTGCGCGAACTTAGGTGGTTCTGCAACCATGTGTGGTGACCCACCAAACATTATTATTGGTACATCTTTGGGATATTCATTTATGGATTTCGTAATGAATACCGGTGTGATGGCATTCGTATCGTTGATTTTTGTACTTGTTTATTTCTATCTTGTGTTCAAAAAAGATTTGGTAAGCAAAGCGGAAAACATGGATTATAGTACCTTGCCAACCCCAGAATCAGCGATTACAGATAAGAATGGATTTATTATTAGCACGATTATTTTCCTTGTGACGGTTGTATTGCTGGTGACACATGCACAGACAGGGCTTACCGTTTCCACAATTGGTACATTAGTTGCAATTGTAACATTGGTTTTTTCTGGAAAAAATGCTATAATGTTATTAAAGAAGGTAGATTACAAAACGATTGGCTTTTTCATCGGTCTTTTCGTTGTAATTGGTGGTTTGGAGCAGACAGGAATCTTAGAAATCGTTGCAGGTTTCATCGGACAGATTAGTGGCGGAAATATCATGGTTATGATTGCTATTATTCTCTGGTTGTCAGCGATTGCAAGTGCTATCGTAGATAATATTCCATTTGCAACTACAATGATTCCTATTATCAAGGCTTTGTCAGCAACTTATGGAGTAGATTTGTCAGTACTTGCATGGACCTTAGCAATGGGAACAGATATTGGTGGTAGTGCAACTCCAATTGGTGCTTCTGCAAACGTAGTAGGTATTGCGACGGCAGCTAGAGAAGGATATATCATTAAATGGGGACCATATCTTAAGAAAATGGTGCCAGCAACAGTTATCGTAGTTCTGATTTCAATGGTAATTATCTACATGAGATACTTATAAGAGGGGGAACTTTTTATGGAAAAACAGTTGATTATTGCTCTCGGAAGAGAAGTTGGTAGTGGTGGTCATGAGATTGCAGAAATACTGGCGAAACACTACAATATTCCACTTCTTGATAAAAATATTTTAGAAGAAATCGCAAAACAGAAAAATGTAGACGCTGCTGCTTTGAAGGATATAGACAAAAAATTTGTATTTCCATTGATTAACAGAAATGTTCGTGGATTTAGTAGCTCTATACAGGAAAATGTTTACTTACTGCAGTTTGAGTATTTGCAGGAAAAAGCAAAAGCTGGTGAATCCTTTGTAATCGTTGGCCGTTGTGGGGAAGATGTATTAAAAGAGTATGACTCTTTAGTATCTGTTTTCGTTTTAGGCGATAAAGAAGTGAAAAAAGAGCGTATCATGCAAAAATATAACAAGAACGAGTTTATGGCGGAACGCTTGATGCGTGAAAAGGATACCGAACGTAAATGCTACCACAATAGCTTCTGTGAAGGGAAATGGGGAGATTCCAGAAACTATGATATTTCAGTGAATAGTAGTGTGCTGGGAATTGAAGAGACCGCAGAACTCTTAATTGATTTTATTGATAAAAAAAGAAACAAATAGAGTATAGAAAGACGGACTTCGTAAATGTACGAAGTCCGTCTTTTATTGAGGAAATAAATAAGTATAAAATACATTAAATCTGCGCAAAGTCGATAGAGATTTCGCCTACTCCGCCGGTTACTTTGAGGTGATTTGGGCCGCTTCCGTAGGTTATGCCGTTTCCAGATGTAAATCCATTTACGCAGAGACGTCCGATGCCTTTTGCGATAGTTGCGGAGTAATCGTCCGGGGTACCGAGAAGCTGTAAATGGATTTCTCCAACGCCTGCAGTGATGTGGGAAGCTCCAGTAAGTGCTGCTTGAATGTGTATTTCTCCAGCACCAGAGGAGATATCTAGATTATTGATATGACCAGTGTCTATATGTACTTCACCAGCGCCACTTTCGATAGAGGCATGGTTGTATACGTTTAACTCTTTTGCATGAAATTCTCCTGCGCCCATTTTAAGGGATAATGCATTGGTAGTAAGAGAATCTGCATGGATTTCACTGGCACCTGTTGTAAGTGTAATTTTTTCAAATGCATGCTGGGCAGGAACAGTGATTCGAATAACAGGAGTATAGTCCTGTTTCTTGCCGAATAGTCGGATGTTTCCTTTTCGTTTATCATGAATATAGAGACAATCGCCTTCTTCTTTGATTTCAAAATCGTTTTCTGGGATGTTTTCACAAACAGCAGAAAATGTTTCGCCGGTCGTGAATGTCATTTCTCCATAGTTTAAATTAATATTGATTTTTTTAATTTCATTTGTGATTGAGATAAGGTCGTTCATAAGTTGTTTCCTTTCGTAACTTTGTATATGCTTACTTTAGCAGATATTTTTGCGAAATCAATAGTTCTAGGATAAGTGGTAAATTATATGCAGTAAGAGGTTTATTTTTGGAAGGAAAAGGAGTAAAATAATAGAATAGTTTTAGGGAGAACAAGTAGTATCATGAGTAACACAACGAAGAAAAGCACTGCCCTGACTGAGGGCTCGATTCCAAAGAAAATCATAGGTTTTGCAATTCCGCTCTTTCTGGGCAATCTGTTTCAGCAAATGTACAATATGGCGGACTCCCTTATCGTAGGAAATTTCCTAGGAGATGAAGCGCTTGCATCGGTTACCTCTACAGGAAGTTTGATTTTCCTTTTGGTAGGTTTTTTCAATGGAACGGCCATGGGAGCGGGTGTTGTTATCGGCAGATATTTTGGTGCCAAGGATTATGAAAAAGTAAAGAAAGCAGTACATACCGATGTGGCGTTCGGGCTTATTGCAGGTGTGCTGATGACGATTATTGGGGTTTGTTTTACACCGACGATACTGAGTTGGATGGGGACGCCAGCAGATGTATTTCCGCGTTCAGTGATGTACCTGCGGGTGTATTTCTGTGGTTCATTGGCATCGATTATGTATAACATCTGCATGGGCATTTTACATGCGATTGGAGATAGCAAGCATCCACTGTACTATTTGATTTTCTCGTCTGTTGTAAACATATTATTAGACTTGATTTTCTGTGGTGTGTTTCGATTAGGCGTAGAATTTGCAGCATTGGCTACGATTATTGCACAGTTTTTAAGTGTTGTGCTTTGTATGAGTCGATTGATGCGTGTGGATGAGGTATACCAGATTCGAATTCGGGAGGTTCGAATGGATACACAGTTGATAAAACAGATTATTAAAATTGGGTTGCCATCGGGAATCCAGAATTCGATTATTTCACTAGCGAATATCGTCGTACAGTCAAATATTAATGCTTTTGGTACTGCGGCGATGGCAGGTTGCGGTTCGTACAGTAAACTAGAAGGCTTTGGATTCTTACCGATTACTTGTTTTACGATGGCGCTTACGACCTTTGTCAGCCAGAATCTTGGAGCGAAAGAATATGAGCGTGTGAAAAAAGGCACCGCATTTGGCATCGGATGTACCTTGTTCTTGGCGGAAACAGTGGGGCTTTTGATTTTTGTGCTGGCACCTCACGTCATTGGTATTTTCGGTGGCGGTGCGGAGGCGATTGCTTATGGAGTCTTACAGGCGAAAACAGTTACCCTGTTTTATTTTTTACTGGCTTTTTCCCATGCAGCGGCTGCAATTATGCGAGGTGCAGGCAAATCAACCGTTCCGATGTATGTCATGCTGATCTCCTGGTGTTTGATTCGAATCTCATATATTACAGTTGTTGGGACGTTGTTTGACAATATCCAATTGATTTTTATGGCATATCCAATAACTTGGACTATTAGTTCGGTGATTTTTTTGGTATACTTATGTAAGGCAGATTGGATGCACAATTTTGAAAGGCAGGAATTGAAAGAATGCGCGTAGGATTAGGATATGATGTTCACAAATTAGTAGAGGACAGAAAATTGATTTTAGGTGGAGTAGAGATTCCACATACATTAGGACTTTTGGGACATTCGGATGCAGATGTATTAGTACATGCGATTATGGACGCTTTGCTTGGTGCAGCGGCACTTGGCGATATCGGAAAACATTTTCCAGATACAGATCCAGAATACAAAGGTGCTGACAGCATGAAGCTGATGGCACATGTGCGTGATTTAATCGAGGAAAAAGGATATGTAATTGAAAATATCGATGCAACGGTTATCGCTCAAAAGCCAAAGCTTCGCCCTTATATCGACCAGATGGAAGAAAATATTGCGAAAGTGCTTCGTATCGAACGAGACCAGATTAACGTAAAAGCCACGACGGAAGAAAGACTTGGTTTTACCGGTCGTGAAGAAGGTATGGCAGCACAGGCAATTTGTTCGCTTGCGACGATGTATGAAGCGAGTATGCCAGTAGGTTGTAATGGCGGCTGTGGTGGATGTCAAGAGTAAGCAAAAGACAAGGCATAGAAGGTATAGTATATGGGACTTACAAAAGCGATTTTAAAATTTGCAGCACCACTTCCCAAAATTGAAGAACAGAAAAAATTCCTTTTTATTGGGCCTCATCCAGATGACATTGAAATTGGAGCAGGTGCAACTGCGGCCAAGCTGGTAGATATGGGGAAAGAGGTGCGTTTTTTGGTCTGCATAGATGGTAGATTTGGGACGGGGAATGCTCCAGAAGGTATTGATGGTGCCGAATTGGTCGCACTGCGACAGGAAGAGGCGAAGAATTCTGCGGCCATGCTAGGTGTGACAGACGTGCATTTCCTTAATTTAAAGGACGGCGGATTCTATGAGCAAAAAGAATTGATTTTAGGCATCGCAAAAGAAGTAGGTGATTTCCAGCCTGATGTGATTTTTGCTCCAGATCCTTGTGTGACTAGCGAATGCCATATTGACCATTTGAATGTAGGAAATGCAGCAAAACAGATTGCGTATTTCGCTCCATATAAGGAAATTATGGCAGAATATGGAGCCGTTTCTGCTCCGGTGAAAGCATTGGCATATTATATGACTGCGAAACCGACGCAGTACGTTAAGACATCTGGTTACTTGCAGAAACAGTTAGATTCTATTTTTACATGTCACCTTAGTCAGTTCCCAGAAGGTTGTGGGGATGCGCAGTCGATTCCTTTGTACTTGAAATTACGAAGTATTGATTTTGGTATTCGGTCACTGAAAGGTTGTGCGGAAGGCTTTCGTGTATTGGGCGTGACGCAGATGCATTGTTTGCCAGAGACAGGGAAATAGATTCACTTGACAAAATACAGTTTTCTGCATAAACTATATTGTAAGTTTTGTTTTATATGAGAAAGGCTTGGAACGGAAAGAGTAGAAAGCTACGTAAAGCAAAAGAGAGAAGCGGTCACCGGCTGAAAGCCGCTTTGGTTTTACATTTCGAACGTGCATCCGGGAGCTGACTTGGTGAAGCAAGTGCCTAGCCAGGTACGTATCGCATACGTTACGTGCGTTGAGGAAGTATACGAGAAGTGGGCTTAACCCCTTCAAGACGATACTTTGAATTAGAGTGGAACCACGGACTATCCCGTCTCTATAGAGGCAGGATAGTCCTTTCTTTTTCCGCGAATAAGCAGAGAGGAAGCAAAACAGGAGGTCGCTTATGGGATTTATTCAGAACGTAAAAGAAGAAATTAATATTATACGCGAAAGAGACCCTGCAATTCACTCCAACTGGGAAGTGTTTTTATACCCTAGCTTTAAAGCAGTTATGATGTATCGAACTGCACATAAATGGTATGTAAATGGTCATTATTTCTGGGCGAGATGGTTGTCACAGAAAGCGGTACGGAAGACTGGGATTGAGATTCATCCAGGTGCACAGATTGGAAGAGGTCTGTTTATTGACCATGGTTCTGGGGTTATTATAGGTGAGACTACGATTATTGGTGACAATTGTACCTTATACCAAGGAGTAACCTTAGGTGGTACAGGGAAAGAACAGGGCAAGCGTCATCCTACCCTTGGCAACAATGTCATGGTAAGTGCGGGTGCGAAGGTTTTAGGCTCTTTTACCATCGGTGACAATTGCAAAATTGGTGCAGGTAGTGTAGTATTGGAAGAGGTACCACCGAACTGTACCGTAGTGGGTATTCCAGGCCGTATTGTGAGAAGAAACAATGATAATGTTCCACAAGAACTATTAGACCATGATAATCTTCCTGACCCAATTCAGGATGAAATCGGTTGTCTGGAAATGAATGAAGCCGAGCTTGGCAAACGAGTAGACAGTTTAGAACAGGAAATCGAGCAGTTAAAGACTTTGCTGGCTGTGACGGCTGGTAATATAACGAACTAGAGGAGACATAAAGATGGAAAACAAATTTAAGTTTTACAACACATTAACAAGAAATATTGATACCGTTATCCCAAACGTAGAAGGCAAAATTTCTATGTATACCTGTGGACCAACGGTGTATCACTTTGCACATATTGGAAATCTTCGCAGCTACATCATGGAAGACGTATTGGAAAAATCACTTCGCTACGTGGGCTATGATGTAAAGCGTGTCATGAATATCACTGACGTTGGACACCTTTCCAGCGACGCAGATACAGGCGAAGACAAGATGTTAAAGGGTGCAAAGCGTGAAAATAAAACAGTTATGGAAATCGCACAGTTCTACACAGATGCATTTTTCAGCGATTGTGAGAAATTAAATATCAAACGTCCGGACGTCGTAGAGCCAGCAACCAACTGTATTCCTGAATTTATTCACATGGTACAGGTATTGTTGGATAAAGGCTTTGCTTATGAAGCGGGTGGCAATGTATATTTCGATACCAGCAAATTAGAAGATTATTATGTGTTCTCTTCTGCAGTAGAAAAGGAACAGCTTTTAGAAGGTGTTCGTGCAGATGTAGACGTGGATGATAATAAGAAAAACTCAAACGATTTCGTGCTTTGGTTTACAAAATCCAAATTCGAAGACCAGGCTTTGAAATGGGATAGTCCATGGGGTGTAGGTTACCCAGGCTGGCATATTGAATGCTCTTGCATCAGTATGAAGCATTTGGGCGAATATATGGATATTCACTGTGGTGGTGTGGACAATATTTTCCCACATCACACCAATGAAATCGCACAGTCAGAAAGCTTTACCGGACATAAATGGTGTAATCACTGGTTCCATGTAAATCACTTGAATGACCAGTCTGGCAAGATGAGTAAATCCAAAGGAGACTTTCTGACCGTTTCTTTGATTGAAAGCAAAGGATATAATCCACTTGTGTATCGTATGTTCTGCTTACAGTCACATTATCGTAAACCATTGGTATTCTCTTACGAAGCATTGGATAATATGGTGGCTGCATATAATAAACTGGCAAAAAAAGTAGCTGAGCTTAAGAATGAGGGCGAAGTAGATAAAGAAGTATTTGCACAGTATAGAGCGAAATTCGAAGATGCACTTTGCAATGATTTGAATACATCGATGGCGATTACCGTGCTTTATGATGTTGTAAAAGCAGATACCAATGATGCAACGAAGCTTGCACTTATTAATGATTTTGATTATGTATTATCCTTAAATCTCTACGAAGAAGGCAAGAAACTTGCAGAAACACCAGAAAATGCAGGCGTAGATGCAGAATTAGAAGCATTCGTTCTTGCAAAGATTGAGGAGCGTGCAGCAGCAAAGAAAGCAAAGGATTTTGCGACCGCAGATGCAATTCGTGATGAACTTCTCGCAAAAGGTGTTGCAATCAAAGACACCAGAGAAGGCGTAAAGTGGGAACTCGTTTAGAAGAGGATATACAGTTTATGGAAATGAAGATTGATTCTTATATCAAAGAGCAATTCGGGATAAATAATGTAGACATCCGCACATATTCACCATTGGCACTGGCGTATATTGGAGATGGTATATTTGATTTGGTCATCCGTTCCCTTATTGTAGGGAAGGGAAATACCAAAGCCAGCCAGCTACATTATCAGACCAGTCATATTGTAAAGGCGGAGACGCAGGCAAAAATTATAGAAGCATTGGAACCTGAGCTGACAGAGGAAGAAGCGGATATTTACCGCAGAGGCCGCAATGCCAAATCCCCAACGATGGCAAAGAATGCCTCGATGGCAGATTATAGAAAAGCGACTGGGTTTGAAGCTCTGATGGGATATCTATATTTGAAGGATGAATTCCCTAGAGTGGTAGAACTGACGAAGCTTGGTATAGAACGAGCAAATATTACCATATAGAGTGCGGTTGAACGATGTTCAATCACTGTGGATGAGTGCAATATGCACAATTTGGAGGAAACATGGGATACGAAGAAAACAAAATTGAAGGACGTAATGCGGTATTAGAAGCCTTTCGTTCTGGAAAAACCATTGATAAATTATTTGTATTAGATGGCTGTCAGGATGGACCAATCAAATCCATCACAAGAGAAGCGAGAAAGGGCGACACCATCATCAATTATGTAAACAAGGAGCGTCTGGATCAGATTTCTGAAACAGGAAAGCACCAGGGTGTAATTGCAATTTCTGCAGCGTATGACTATGCAGAAGTAGAAGATATTTTGGCGAATGCAGAAAAGAAGGGCGAAGCACCATTTATTATTATCTTGGATGGTATTGAGGACCCACACAATTTGGGAGCAATTATTCGTACTGCAAATCAAGCTGGAGCACATGGCATCATTATTCCCAAACGCCGTGCGGTAGGACTTACACCTACGGTAGCTAGAACATCGGCGGGGGCGATTAACTATACACCAGTTGCGAAGGTAACGAATATTACCCAGACCATCAAGGATTTGAAAGACAAGGGCATGTGGTTCGTTTGTGCAGATATGGATGGCACGCCAATGTATGATTTGAATCTGACAGGTTCGATTGGTCTTGTCATCGGAAATGAGGGAGACGGCGTTAGCAAGCTCGTGAAGGAAAATTGTGATATGGTTGCTACGATTCCGATGAAAGGGGATATCGATTCCCTGAACGCATCTGTTGCAACTGGCGTTTTGGCTTATGAAATTGTGCGTCAGAGACTTGGAAAGTAGGATATTGATGAATTACAAAGATTTTACGGACGAAGAGCTGATAGAAAAGCTCCGTGCGGGTGATGCAGAAATTACAGATTATATCATGGAAAAATACAAGCCATTGGTGCGAAAAAAGACCAATGCCATGTATTTAATCGGCGGCGATACCGAGGACCTGATACAGGAAGGTATGATAGGACTGTTTAAAGCGGTAAGAGACTTTAATCCAGAAAAAGAAGTGAGCTTTTTCTCATTTGCCGAAATGTGTATCAGCCGTCAGTTATATTCTGCGCTAGAGGCATCCAATCGCAAGAAGCATATACCGCTCAATACCTATATTTCTTTTTCGAATCAGGATGAGGCGGATGGAATCAATTTGGAACAGATGATTACAGAGCAGACCATCAGTCCAGAGCAGATGCTGATTGAACAGGAAGGGAAAAAAGAATTTTTCGATAAATTAGAAGAAAAATTGAGCCCAATGGAAAGAAAAGTGTTATACTTATACTTAGAAGGAAGTAGTTACACACAAATTGCCGAACAGATGGGAAAATCTGCTAAGTCGATTGATAATACGTTGCAGAGAATTCGAGGAAAGATTAAAGTATTAAAGGATGACATGTAATGTGTCGATATATAAGATATATTTAGAAGAAAGGGGGAGCGAACATGGAATTTAGCCGTGAGGGAAACAACATTATTCGCTGCGTGATTTCGGAAGAAGAAATTGAAGAATTAGGCTATACCATTGATGACATTATCAGCAATGGTGCACGTACACAGCAGTTTATGAATCAGATTTTTGATTTGGCAGAGCAGGAATTTGATACGAAATTCGAACTAGGCATAAAATCCGTGCGTGCCGACATTATGCCAGATCACACAATATCGCTGACCTTTTCCGAACATCCGGGAACGGAAGGTGTCATGGATCATATTAAGGATATTGTAAATGGTCTGTTGAGTACGATTCCGAAACAAAAATGGGATGAAATAAAAGGAATGAAGGATTCTGGAGCTGGTATTGCAGAAAGCAAGCCAGATAGTGCGTTAAAGATTATCGTTCTGTTTGTATTTGAGGAGTTAGATATCCTGATGCGTTATGCAAAGCAGGTAAAGGTAGAACAAATTCCGTTTAACCAGCTATATAAATTTGATGGATTATATTTCTTAATGATGGATATGACAGATGCAAATGAAGGAGATGTGAAGAAGCTTTCTGCACTTACCGATGAATATGCAGCAGATATTTTCGTTGGAGCAGAGAAGAGAGCTTTTATCTATGAGCATGGAAAAGAAATCCTGAAAGAAAGAGCGATAGAGCAGTTACGAGAAATATAGTTTAATTTGATTTAAACCTAAAAAGACCCGACCACCTATGTGGTCGGGTTTGTTGTTTATGTAGGATTAGCTTAAAACTTTTTTAATGGATTCAATTACACGGTCAGCCTGGAATGGTTTTACGATGAAGTCTTTTGCTCCGGACTGGATAGCTTCGATAACCATTGACTGCTGTCCCATAGCAGAACACATGATACATAATGCACTTGGGTCTGCTGCTTTGATATCCTTTAATGCTGCAATACCATCTTTGTTTGGCATTGTGATATCAAGTGTTACAAGGTCAGGTTTTAATTCGTTGTATTTTGCAAGTGCTTCTACACCGTCAGCAGCTTCGCCGCAAACTTCAAAACCACCTTTTGTAAGGATATCTTTGAGCATCATTCTCATGAATGCCGCATCGTCTACTACTAAAATTCTCTGTGCCATTTTATATGCCCTCCTGGTCTAAAATCTGTTTTACAATACTTAATGGGTATAATTGCCAAATTGTACTATTGATTAGTCCGTCTACGGTTAAACGGAAAGTTACTTTTACAATGTCAGTGCCATTGCATAATTCGTCAGGAATAACGAATGTGGTTTTATACTGAGAGTTAATCAGTGGAAAACCAATGTCTGTAGGTTTATGTAAGAGCTCAGACATGGATGTAGCAATTCGACCACACATCTGGTTCATAGCTTCGGAAATTGCTGAGATGGTGATTTCGTCAAATTCCATTCCTGTAGTGTCACCATTGCCCCCCATCATAAGGTTCGCAATGATAAGTGCATCCTGTTCCTTCAGGATCATAAGATTGGTTCCGTCCAAGCCTTTGGTGTATGGAACCTTAACCAAGATACGCTCTGGTTTAATCAGATTCTCTTCTTTGTCAAGAACTTCAACCACAGGCGTAGTGATGTTGGTTGGTCGATTGATAATCAAACTAAGTGCAGTAGCAGCATTACCTGTACAGATATTGGCTACTTCACCGATGATATCAGCTTGTTTTTTTGTTATCCCTTCCATTGTATTCCTCCATAGTACCTTTATCCTAACATACATTATAGCAAACAAGTGAAAAATATGGAAGAAAATTATTTTATTTTTTGCTGTTTTTTGTATTGAATGTGGTACAATAGAAAAAAAAGAGGACAGTACACCAATAAAAGGAGTCAATTTATGGGTGAATTAACATATTTAGAAGCACAAAGACGTGGAAAAAAAGAACAGAAAAAATGCTTGCTATTGGGACGTTTCCCATACTTGCCAGTATTGGATGAGATTCTGACACAACAGAATATTTTGACAGAACAGAATCTCGGATTAGTACATATTCCACTAGACCATGTGGTTGGTACTAGCACAAAAGGAAGAACCTATGCATTTGCAGCGAATTTTATGCCAATCTTAGATGAGCAGTCTGAATTTGCATACAAATGGGAGGCACTGGCGGATGCTCAGTTAAGCGAAGGGATTCGAGACCCAATCAAAGTATATGAATTCATGAACCGTTTTTATGTCGTAGAGGGCAATAAACGTGTTAGTGTTTTGAAATATTTCGGAGCAGATAAAATTGCAGCTTATGTAACGCGAAAGATACCTGCACCTTCCGAGGATTTGGATATTAAGCTTTATTATGAGTTTATGAAATTTAATGAGGCGACAGGACTAAATACGGTAGAGTTTACCCGATTAGGCTGTGCGAATAAGCTGCTGGATTTGGTCGGTGCAGAGATACCATGGGATGACAAAACCAAAGAAGATTTCCGTGGGGTACACTTCCGTTTTTCAAAAGCATTCGAGCAGTGCGGTGGGAATCACCTGCCAATCACAGTCGGAGATGCACTGAATGCGTTCCTAAAGGTGTATAGCTATGAAGAGGTATTAGCTATGACACCACAGGAATACAATTCCAACGTATCGAAATGTTGGAAAGAATTCCTAGTGCTTACGGAAAAAAATCGAGTAGACCTGGTATTGGATCCAAAGGAAGCCAGTGGAAGAAAATCGCTGTTCAGCTATTTAATACCAAGCTCATCCAAGAAGTTTACAGTTGCATTTTTATATCCAAAGTCAGCAGAAGAATCGAATTGGACCTATGCACATGATTTGGGACGTAGTTATTTGGAAGAGACCTTCCCAGAGCAGATTAGTACGATTTGTGTGAATCACGTAGATGCAGAGAATATTGAAGAAGTATTGGCGGATGTGGTAGAAAAGGGTGCGAGTATCGTGTTCGAGGTTGGTGTGGAAATGATGGAGCCATCCTTGAAATTTGCGGTAGAGCATCCAGAGATAACCATCTTGAACTGTTCCTTAAATACACCGCACAAAAATATCCGTACGTACTATGCACGTATGTATGAGGCGAAATTCATTTCGGGAATGATTGCTGGTGCAATGGCAGAAAATGACAGGATTGCTTATGTGGCGGATTATCCGATTTATGGTATGATTGCAAATATCAATGCATTTGCACTTGGTGCCGCTTGTGTAAATCCACGTGCGAAGGTGTATTTGGATTGGTCGACAAGAAAAGACCATGACCTGGATTATTTCCTTACTATGAATGATATTCACTATGTATCCAATCAGGATATGATTCGTCCAATCAACCCGACCAGAGAATATGGGTTGTATCGGTATGAAAATGGGGAAGCGACCAACCTTGTAATGCCAGTTTGGAACTGGGGTATTTACTATGAGAAACTGATTCAGGGAATTTTGGCAGGTACCTATCAGTCGGAAGATGAAGGCGAAGCGAAGGCGTTAAATTACTGGTGGGGTATGTCAGCAGGAGTGATTGACCTTGTATATTCGAAACACGTTCCATTAGGTGTCAAACGTTTGGCAGAGCACATGGAATACGATATCAGTGTAGGGGATGTGGTCCCATTCTATGGTGAAATTCGTGCACAGGATGGTACACTCAAAAACAATGCGGGCGAAGCTATGAGCCCGGAAGACATCATGAAAATGGATTATTTGGTAGAAAATGTGGAGGGTGACATTCCATCCATTGATTTACTAAAGGAAAAGGCGAAACCAATTGTAGAGTTGAAGGGTGTAGAGGAACAGAAGGAAGATTAGGGGAATGAAGATATTATTTATGTCTGATGAGGAGTCAAAAGAGTATTGGGATTTTTTCCGTAGAGAAGCCTTTGAAGGAATTGATCTGATTGTTTCCTGTGGAGATTTGGAGGCGGAGTATCTAAGCTTCCTTACCACGATGACATCCATTCCAGTTTTGTATGTCAAAGGCAATCACGATTATAAATATGATACACGTCCGCCAGAAGGCTGCATTTGTATCGAAGATGATGTCTTTGAATTTGAAGGGGTGCGTTTCGTAGGATTAGGTGGCTCGTACCGCTATAAGGAAGGTGGAAACCAGTTCACTGAAGATGAGATGCGAAAGCGGGTGCGACGTCTTTGGTTCAAGTTGCTTCGAAAGAAGGGCTTTGACGTGCTGGTTACCCACGCACCAGCCTACGGAGTGAATGATGGGGAGGATTTGCCACATAGGGGCTTTGAAGCCTTTGGAGAACTTATCCAGAAATACAATCCGAAATATTTTGTTCATGGACATGTACATATGAATTACGGACGTCAGTATCCAAGAGAGGATGTACTGGGGGAAACAAAGGTGATTAATGCGTATAATCACTATATTGTAGAATTATAAAATGAAACGTAATAAGGATAAGAAAAAGCCCTCGATATTCGAGGGCTTTTAAGCTACTAACGGGAGTCGGACCCGTGACCTCTACATTACCAATGTAGCGCTCTACCACCTGAGCTATAGTAGCATTTATAAAGTTGACCGAGTCAACTGTTAAATTATACTATGCAAAAAGCAAAATGTCAACTGAAATTTGCATGGAATTAGGATTTATAAATCGACATAATTTGTTTTACATAGTTCTGTGTTTCTTCAAACGGTGGGATGCCACCATATTCTTCGACACGATTTGGACCGGCATTGTAGCCAGCAAGTGCGTATTCGATATTTCCATCAAACTGCTTCAATAAAGAGGCGAGGAATTTTGCACCGCCCATAATATTTTGTTCTGCATCATAGGCATCTGTCACGCCTAAATATTCTGCTGATTTTGGCATGAGCTGCATTACGCCCATAGCACCAGACTTACTGGTAACGTCTGGACGGAAACGAGACTCTGCATACGCTACGCATTTCAGCAGTTTTACATCAATATCATAGGTTTCGGCAGCTTTTGCGAAATATTGGTTGAGTTCGTCGCTACATGCCAGTGGACCATCATTTGGAACTGTGCTTGTTGAACCATGATTCTTGGTGGATTCGCTTTGAATCGGTGTATTTTCGCCAGGTGTCGTGCTGGTTGCAGGCTTGGTAATCGTAGGTGTTACCGGTGGTACATGAACCTTGAGTGGTGCGCCTGGATTCCAGTCGTCGGTAGGAACTGGTGATTGGATGTTCGCACCGAGTGTACTACGGAAGCGCATAATGGCAGCCGCATCTACAGAATCAGGATTGACAGAACCTGTAGCACTTTCCTTTACCATGGCATCGATAGTCATAGCCTTCAAAGCGGTTTGATTGAGTACCAAAACGTCCTGAAAGGATTTTTCCTCTGGGATATTGGTAATCGTAGTCTTGCCACTGGTATCAACAGATGAAGTTGGAACATAACTGCTAACTTTAATTTTCATTCTTTTCTCTTTCTGTAAAATCTTAATACATTACATAATTTATATCGGCACAAAAGCAATTTTGGATTATACCCTATAATTATAAGAAGTATAACATAAAAGTCTCTTGAAATAAACGCAAACTTGTTGTAGTCTAAGAAAGTATTATTTTGTCACATAATATGTGGCTTAAAGGAGAATCTAGATGAAAAAATTACCTTTTGTAACAAAAGAACAGGTGGAAGAAATAGTAAAAACATATCCGACTCCATTTCATCTTTATGATGAAGCAGGGATTCGTGCGAATGCGAAAGCGGTAAAGGAAGCCTTCGCATGGAATAAAGGATTTCGTGAATATTTTGCAGTGAAGGCAACACCAAACCCATTTTTGATTGATATTTTGAAGGAATATGATTTCGGATGCGATTGTTCATCCATGACAGAGCTTATGATGGCAAAAGCGTGCGGAATGGATGGAGAACACATCATGTTCTCTTCCAATGAGACACCATTAGAGGAGTTTGCTTACGCAAATGAATTAGGTGCTATCATCAATTTGGATGATTTCACACATATCCAGTGTCTCGAAGATACTTTGGGCTATATTCCAGAAACGATTAGCTGCCGTTACAATCCAGGCGGTGTGTTTGCCATGAGCAATGGTATCATGGACAACCCTGGCGATTCGAAATATGGTATGACAAGAGAGCAGCTTTTCGATGCATTTAAACTTTTGAAGGAAAAGGGAGCAAAAAAATTCGGTATTCATGCTTTCCTTGCCAGCAATACAGTAACGAATGAATATTATCCTAAGTTGGCGCGTCAGTTGTTTGAATTGGTGGTAGAGCTTCAGAAGGAAACGGGCTGTCATATCGCATTTGTAAATCTTTCTGGCGGCGTTGGCGTACCTTATACACCAGATCAGGAACCAAACGACATCTATGCGATTGGAGAAGGCGTTCATCAGGCATTTGACGAAGTATTAGTTCCAGCAGGTATGGGTGATGTGGCGATTTATGCAGAGATGGGCCGTTTCATGATGGCGCCTTATGGCTGCCTCGTAACACAGGCAATCCACGAAAAACACATCTACAAGGAATATATCGGGGTAGATGCTTGTGCAGTAAACCTTATGCGTCCAGCAATGTATGGTTCCTACCATCATATTACTGTACTTGGCAAAGAAGAGGCGCCATGCACAGAAACTTACGATGTCGTAGGTTCTCTCTGTGAAAACAATGATAAATTTGCTATCGACCGCAAGCTTCCTAAGATTGATAAGGGGGATTACCTCGTCATTCATGACACAGGAGCCCACGGCTTCTCTATGGGCTACAGCTACAATGGCAAACTTAAATCAGCAGAGCTTTTATTACAGGAGGATGGCAGCGTGAAAATGATTCGTCGTGCAGAAACACCAGCGGATTATTTTGCAACGTTTGATTGCTTTGAATATAAGTTTGAGAAATAAAAAAAGCACCTTATGGTGCTTTTTTTGATATAAAGTACTACCATATATGGTACTACTTAGGTAGAATGTGCCGCTCTTTCTAACAGGTTCACAGAGCATTCTTTCTCAAAATCGTTATTACATATATGAGCCATAGCGTGTAAAAATTTTTGCTGCTGTTGTTCCTGCGATAATGTAGATTCAATCAGAATGGTGTAGCTGCCATCTTCGTTTGGCACTACTGCTTCCTTCACAGGCCCATGAAATTCAATCAAGCGGACCTGATAATCAACATTATAGAGTAGCATTAATCGATATTCCCCTGTTCCTTTCTTTTTAAGGCAAGTAACATACTGTGAATGGTCTGTAAATCCTCCGGACTAGAGTCTCTAGCCGCATCAAAAAGCACACGAAGCTCTTTGTTTTCGAAAATAGCCTGAGCTACTTTCACAGTCTCATCGTTTAAATAATAGGTTTCTGATTCTTCTTCGCCAGTTCGTAAGTATTCCACAGAAACACCTAGAAAATCCGCGATCTTTGAAAGTTTATCATTCTTAGGATTACTTCTTCCAGATTTCCAATCAGAAAAAGTAGATTTCGTAATGCCAGTAGCCCTTACTATATCGGCATCTTTTAATCCTTTTGCATCTCGTATCTTGCAATAAATTTCATACATGATATTCCCCCATCTAAAAAAAGTTTTAAAATCCGTATAAAAATGATTGACAAGTTCTGAAATCCAAACTATTATAAATACACAAGGTTCGGAAATCAAAACAAATCTATCTAGCAAATATATTATAACTGATTTCCGAACTTATATCAAGAAAAAGTTCGGAAGGGAGTGAATTTGGTGAATAATCAAACAGAAAACAATCAAGTTACCTTAGTCGGTCATATTGCATCTGGTTTTACCTTTAGTCATGAAGTATATGGGGAAGGGTTTTACCTGCTGGAGGTCGACGTGAAGCGATTATCAGGAGCCACGGATAAGATTCCAGTTATGGTCTCAGAGCGTCTAGTGGATGTAAGCCAGGAGTATTGTGGGGAAGCAGTATACCTGATAGGACAGTTTCGTTCGTTTAACAAACAGGGAGAAAACAAAAAGCATCTCATGTTATATGTGTTTGCGAGAGAATTTTTATTCTTGGATAAGCCAGATGCTGTAGATGAGCAGAACCATATTATATTGGATGGATATATCTGTAAAGAGGTGTTATATCGAAAAACGCCACAGGATAGAGAAATTGCAGATGTATTAGTAGCTGTAAATCGTTCATACGGGAAATCAGACTATATCCCATGCATTATTTGGGGAAGAAATGCTCAGTTTATTGCGAATTTTCCAGCAGGCACCCATGTGCAGCTTTGGGGTAGGGTTCAAAGCCGAGAATACCTCAAAAGAAAAAATGAGAACGAGACAGAACAACGTGTAGCCTATGAAGTGTCTGTGAGCAAGGTTAATTTACCTTAGAAATGGAGGTCAAATGGTTCTGACAAGACAGGTATTAGAAGATTATCAAAAATTGGGGCGTGAAATTGCCCGAATTAATAAAAAACTCGATTATTATGCAAATACCCCATTGAAAGCCCAACATGGTATCGTAAAAGGTTCTACAAAAGGCTTTCCATACACGGAACGTCGTATTGAGGTAGGAGCCCCTAGCATCGCAGACACGAAGCAGCGGGAGCAAAAGGTGAGAGAACTGATGATTCAGCTTGGCAATAGGAAAAAGGAGTATGAGCAACTGAAATTTGATATCGATATCGAGATAGAAGAGATAGAAGATATGGAAATGCGTCAGATATTGCAGTATAGATACATAGATGAAATGACAATCGCGGAAATAGGAGAATCCATCGGCTATGACCGAAGCACCATCTCCAAAAAAATAGACCGATTCCTAGACAAACAGGTTTCCCCCACTTCACATTTATAGTGTGCTAGGATGACTATTGTAAAGAATTATGTTTAGAGAGGAGGTGACGGACATTCTTAGCGTAAGAGAGTTGATATACACACGATTAACCCAAAGACTTCTGGAAGACGAGGGCGCACCTTATACCGCAGAAACATTACATCTGACGGAAACAAAAAAAGGTGTACCTACAGAGTTTCCAGCCTTGCACATAGATTTTATCGGTGAAACGAGTACTGCAGGAGATTTGGAAAAGACACAACAGAATGCGATTATTTCGACCATCGAATTAAAAGCATATTCCGATACATCGCTTGGAGAGGCAAGCGAAATTTTAGATAAAGCAGGTGATGTGATGATTGCCATGGGCTACTCTGTGATTCAGGGGCCAGAAGATGTATCAGACACAAACCATGCCAAATCGGTACGTTTCCGCCGAACCATTGGAGACGAAGATATCAAATATTTATAAAAATCAAGAATTAGGAGGTAATTTAACATGGCAAGTACAAGTTATTTAGCAAGAGTAATTATTAAGGAGCACACAGACACAGGAGCAACTACAGATTTCACAGGAAATTACAAATTATTGATCAAAGCAAAATCAATTCCAGCACCTGTATCTGCACCAAACACAGTAGAAAGCACTACTCTCGAAGATGATACACAGACCTTTGAAATGGGCATCAAGACATCTGACAAGAGAGAAGTCAAAGGTAATCTTGAAAAAGAATACTTACAGGCAATTAACGAAATGGCTGGTAAGAAAATCGACATCATCCACATGTATGGTACAGACGGTGTCGGCGGCGTAGCGAAATACGCTTATGTAGGACAGGTAGTAGCTACTCCAGATGAAGTAGGCGGAAATGATGAAATCATCGGCATGACAGCAACTATCATTCCAAACACCGTAGCAGTAGAATGTACCGACGAATATGTCGTAACAGACAACAAAGACGGCACATTCACTGTAGCAAAAGCAAATGCGTAAATCAGCATAAGGGAGACAGGAAATGTCTCCCTTTTCTCAAAAAGGAGGAGAGCATACAATGTATAAACTTAAAATGAAAGACAAAGAATACGAGATTAAATTCGGATATAAGCCAACCCTGAAAGCCAACCTGATTTCACGCATGATTCAGGCTGGCAGTAATGTTTCCCAGCAGGGAGAAGGCAGTGAGACCCTTTTGCAGGTAGAAGAAATGCTGCTGCTCATTCCAGAAATCATTCTGGTAGGATTGCAGAAAAACCATAAGGATGAATTTGGATATGATTATGACACCGACGAAGGCAAGACGACTGCCTTGGACAAGGTTTTCGATATGATGGACGACTACTTCGAGGAAGAAAGTGCAGACATTCTCCAGTTGTACAATGATTTGCAGAACGAGATGTTGAGCGAGGGTTTTTTAAAGAGTATGTTCCAGAGGGAAATGGCGGAACAGAAGAAAGCGAACAAGAAGAATACCAAGAAAACTCCTCAGAATTAAACTGGTCCACCTATGTAGCTGAAATAAGACCGTATTGGCTGATGGTGACGAAAGGATATGGTTTCTCCATCCACGATATTGATTGTGCATGTCCAGCGGACTTGGAACCATACGCACAGGCTCACAAAATGGAGCTCAAGGGAAATGATAACATGGCATGGATGTATTGTGGTAATTATGTCCTCAGTGCGATATCGGTCGCGTTAGAACACTGCCTGGCAGGCAGCAAGGCGAGATCAGAATATTTAAAAGAACCAGTTCTGACACGGCTTGGGGAATATGATGGTCTCACACAGGCAGAAATTGACGAAAGAGAGCTCCGAAA
Source organism: Agathobacter sp. (assembly GCA_017409825.1). Classification (GTDB taxonomy): domain Bacteria; phylum Bacillota; class Clostridia; order Lachnospirales; family Lachnospiraceae; genus Roseburia. The sequence continues at coordinate 43,964 of JAFQRZ010000029.1, forward strand.
AATGCTTCTCGCAGAGAAACAGTGGCAGATGGTGGGCGATAGGAGTCATTTGTCGAAGACGGAATTGAAATAAGGCATCTACTTAGGTAGGTGTCTTTTTATACAAGATTATCTTCACCCCATTCACAACTTTGGTAGTGTTGAGAAAATTACGAAATGGTTGAAATAAAAACAGATAAATAAAAATATACAAACTTTTAAGAGGAGAAATTCAATATGAGTAAGAAAAATGAAACGGTAGATGGTGCTAAAGAACCAATTTTTAAAAGGTGGTGGTTTTGGGTAATCGTTGTAGCACTTGTATTTGGTAGAGGCGGAAATTCAGGAGATGACAAGGATACCCAGATTTCTAATAATTCTTCGAAAAATAGTGAAAGCCAAATGGAAGATAAAAATAGTGAAAGCCAAGTGGTAGATAAAAATAGTGAAAGCCAAGTGGTAGATAAAAATAGTGAAAGCCAAGCGGCAGATAATAATAGTTCTAATCAGGATGCGACAGATAAAGAAGCGAGTACAAATGAATCAAGTTTAACAATGGGTCAGAGAAATGCTTTGAAAAAAGCGAAAAGCTATTTGCAAGTCATGGATTTTTCCTATAAGGGATTGTTAGAACAGTTAAAATATGAAGGTTTTACGACAGAAGAAGCAACTTTTGCGGTAGATAATTGCGGTGCTGACTGGAAGAAACAGGCATTAGAAAAAGCAAAAGATTATTTGGACACTATGGCTTTTTCTTATAAAGGATTGTTAGAACAGTTAGAATATGAGGGTTTTACAAACGAGGAAGCTACATATGGTGTGAACAATTGTGGGGCGAACTGGAAGGAACAGGCCGCTAAAAAGGCAAAGGATTATTTAGATATAATGTCTTTTTCGAGAGAAGGGTTAATTGAGCAGCTTGAATACGAAGGTTTTACGGCAGAAGAAGCAGAATATGGTGTTACAGCTATAGGTTATTAATTGTTGAAAAATTATTATCCAATATGGTATGCATGCTTTTATATTATGTGATATGATTTTTTATGATAAGCAATTATATATTGATAAAATTGTACTTAAGGAGAGGTATATGGATAGTAATGAATTAGATGCAATCGCGAAAGAAGTGCATATGAGTTATTATAGTAAGGGAAAGTTTGGAAAAGATCGAGAAGAGATTAAAGAGATATGTTAGCGGACCGGAGTTGATAAAGAAAGGCAATTGAAAAGATTAAACACCCATATGGAACTGGAATAAATTATAGAGGTCCTGTTCCAAAGAAGCGTTGTCCAAAATGCCGAAGTGAAAAATTTCATGCGTTCGTACATGAAGAGGTAATTAGAGAGGGAATAGTAAAGACACATACTTCTTTAAATTTGAATCCATTCAAACCATTCACAATTTTTAATCATAGGCCAAAAGTTATCAGAAAACCTATAACGAAACAAGTAAGCAAGTTTGTTTGTGATAATTGTGGAGAAATCTTTTAGATATTAATACTATTTGTAGCTATGTTTTCACCCCATTCACAGATTAGGTATGTTAAAATATATAGTGTAAAAAAGTACGCAAAACATAGCTTTGGGTATAGGCATAAAAAATACAAATATTACCATATTCGGTATGCAAATACTTTTCTAATGTGTTATAATTCCTTAAAAATAAGGAAAGGAGAAAAATCTTATGAAAAGAAAATTAATACTTGTATTTGTTCTATGCATGTGCTTTTTAGTAGGCTGTGGCGGAAATGATGACGAGAAAGATAAGGGGAAAAATACAGAAACGAAGCAGGAGAGTGAAGTAGATACAGAAGCAGAAAAAATTGCGAATATGACAGAGGAAGAGTATAAAGCGTACTGTGAGGTAATGTATAATAAAGAAATTTTTGAAAGAGATGATATAGAGGGAAAACATATCAAAATATATGGTTTTATTGCTGGAAAATATCGATATACAGATTCATCTACATTTGGAATGGTAATAAATGATTTAACGAAAAAATATGATTTGGATACGAAGTATCTTGACCTTGGAGTTGCTCATGAGGGAAAAGGAAGTTATGCTGGAGATGGCGTGTATCTGTTATTTGATAATGAAGGTGATTTGTCTATTGATGACTACGAAAGTGGATTGGAGATTATTGTATATGGTGAAGTAGTTCAATGTTGGAATGGACCATTTGTTATTCCGAAATATATAGAAATATCAGAAATTGCGTTTCCTCATTTAGAAATGAAATAGAGTAAATGTGAATTAAAATAGAAAATAAGGAATTTAATTAAGAAGACATCTATTTAGGTAGATGTCTTTTTTATATGTCAAGAATTAAGAAAGAAGGTGAAAAAATGGCAGAGAGCATTGACAAAAAGCAATTAGAAGAGATTACAGAAGAAATGACAAATGCACTCAATGCGACAAGTAAATTGCAAGAAGAGGTAAGTGATTTAAATACTACTGTGAAAAAAATAGACATTAGTAAGCTGAGTGATATGACGGATGCTTTAGTACAAAGTAGGGATGCCGCAAAAGAAGCGTCAAATAATTCATCAGGACTAGTTACTGCTATGGAAAAGCTTTCTCAGAAGATGCCAAATATTAAAACAGCGGTGGATAAGATTACGCAATCTGTACCAAATATCAAGACAGTAATTGATGGTATTTCAAAAAAATTACCAGATGTGAAGAAAACGATGGAGAATATTTACAAGGCGACAGAAAGTACAGAAGAATATTTCAAGTCATTTAATTACTATACAGATACTTTCGGTGAAATTGCGTCGAAGTGGGATAAAGATTTTGAAACCTATGGGTCAGAAAATGCAAAGAAATATTCTAATACGTTTGTTCAGCAGATGAATGAAAGTTTAGGCAAATTATCTGGAATGAAAGTAAGTCTGTCGGTAGATATGGAAAGTGGTATTTTAACAGAAAGTGGCATGAAAGACTTGGGATTAAATGTTCAGGAGGTGACACAATTTGTTGCAGAGTTCGCTTCTATCTCAAATTCAATGGGGCAGACAGGGGATGTTTCTCTTGCAATTGCTGATGTATTTACCAAGTTAGCAGGAGATTTGTCGTCGTATTTTAATGTTGATTACAGTACAATAATGGAGGATTTACAAAACGCTCTCTTAGGACAGACCGATGCATTAGAGGAATATAGAATTAATCTATCTGATGTCCAATTACAAACATTAGCCTATGAATATGGGATTGAAAAGTCGGTAGAGGATATGACTCAGGCAGAAAAAGCACAGTTAAAAATGATTGCGATTCTAAAGCAGTCAGATGCGTATTGGGGAAATTTGGCAGATACTATAAATACACCAGCAAATACATTCCGCGAATTAGCGAACAACTGTAAAGAAGTAGTTACAGTATTTGGACAGTTATTTATGCCTGTTTTAGAGCAGATACTACCATTTGTTGATGGTGTTGTTATTGCAATAGGAAATCTTTTAACAAGTATCGCTGGATTTTTTGGAATAAAAGTCAACATGGATGATATGGGCATTGGAACAGATGGCGCATCCGCTGAACTAGAAGCAAATCATGGTGGAGAAACTGCTTATACAATAGAATACAATAGTTCTTTTAGCCTTGCAGATGGTTTCTTAGAAGAAGTGTCGCTATATGAGGAAGTTTGGAATCAGGCGTATGAAAATATGAATAAGAAATCTCAGGAATGGGCAGATAAGGTAGATACGTTCTTCGGACCAGTGAAATCCATTTTCTCAAGCTTGGCAATTGGGGATTATGTCAGTGTTGGAGAAAACGTAGGATTACTTGCAATTAGTATCATGGATTTCTTTAAAAATGCGATTGATAGTGTAGATTGGCAGGCAGTTGGAGAAAAGATAGGGGAATTCCTTGAAGGAATAAATTGGACAGAAGTATTCTCTTCTATTGGTGAGTTAGTAGGTGAAGCAATTGGTTCAGCATTTGAAGTCTTAGGTAGTATTTTCGATGCTGCACCTTTGGAAACAGGAATTGTGACAGCGATTGGTCTTATCAAATGGACTGGATTAGGGAAGGCAATCTCATCAGGTAGTTTATTCAAGAGTTTAGCTACATTGTTTTCAGGGCAATTGCTAGAAGGGAATGGCTTTTTCTCAAAACTGGGAAATGCATTCGCATTGACAATTGGTGATGCAGGTGATTTTGGCGACGCGTTAATAACAGAGTTCGAAGGATTGGGTGGCATAGTTAAGATTGTGACGGCTGTTGGGTCAAAGATAAGACAGGTCGTTAGCGAAATAGGTACAGGTATGAGGGATTTCCTTTCTGTGATTAGGTTGGTTTTGAGAGCAGTTGCAGAAAAGGTGGGGGCTCTTATACCTAAAATTGTAGGTGAAATGACATCTGCCCTTAGTAAAGCAGGTGTATTTATTAAGTCCATTATAACATTCCTCCAACCATTTGCAGCTGCAATTGCAAGTGTAGTAGTAATTATAGCAGGTATCGCTTTCGCAGTGAGCAATTTTGTTACAATGTTCCAAGAGGGCTTTAGCTGGGTAAATGAAGCTATCATGCTTGTTGGAATTGCACTTGCTGCTGTGGGGGCAATATTTTTAGGGGCGCCTGCGTTAGTTTCTGGTATTGTAGCTGGTATTGTAGCAGTAGTAGCGACCCTAGTGGTGATAATTAAAGAAAACTGGAATGAAATATGTGCATTTATCTCAAGTGCAATAGGTTTGATTGGTGAAATGTTTGTGCTATGGGGAGTTGGTATCGTAAATAATTTTAAAGCAGTTGTTTCGATTATTGGATCGGTACTAAAAGAATTATGGAATTCCATCAAAGCAATATTTGAATCTCTAAAAACTATTTTTTGCGGATTCATTGAATTTATAACAGGAGTTTTTAGTCTAGATTGGAAAAAAGCATGGAATGGACTGGTTAATATTTTTTCTGGAATATTTGGGACTATTAAAAATGTTTTAATAATGCCATTGAATGCTGTGATTGCATTGATTGAAACATTAGTTAATAAGATTATTGGAGGATGGAATTCTCTCGTAAAAGCTCTTAATAAATTCAGTATTGATATCCCAAGTTGGGTACCTGAAATAGGTGGAAAGAAATTTGGTATAAATATAAAAACGGCATCTACAATTACGATTCCACGTTTTGCCTCCGGTGGATTCCCAGAAGATGGTTGGTTCCGTGCGAGCCACGGTGAAATCATGGGTCGATTTGACAATGGACAGTCAGTAGTTGCCAATAATATGCAGATTACGGAGGGGATTGCTCGAGGCGTAAGAGAAGCAGTTTCGGGAGTTTTAATTCCATACTTAGCGGATATTGCGGATAGTTCAAGGAGAACTGCAAATAAGGATTTTACTGTTGCTAGTAGGGATGTATTCGAAGCTGTAAGAGCCGAATCAAGCAATTATACACGAAGAACGGGTGAATTAGCTTTTATTTAGTGAAAAGCTGTTTACAGAATAAAGTAGACAGCAATTATTATGAAAATTGTGATCTGCGATTGACAGATTATGTAAAGACTGATAAAACAATTAGCTTTGGTTATGAGGTTGTTTTTCGAAAATAGCATACAATATGTCCTAAATGATATGAGAAAAACGTTTTATTTAAGTGTATAAACTGTGATTAAGATTATGATTTAGCAGGTGTCTTTTTATATGCAGGATTATTTTCACTTCATTCACAATCGAAAGATGCTAAAATATATAGTGTAAGAAAGTGTGCAAGAGTAAATTCTATTTTGTGACTCTGATAGCGTGCTAAAAATCTCTTTTAGACCATAAAAATTTAGAATTATTACCATATTTGGTAGTAATATAAGAAAAGAATGTGGTATAATTCTTTTAAAACAAGAATGGAGGAGGAAGGTATGGAAGAAGAAATTAAGAAAAAACCATATGGAATATGGTCTTTAGTTCTTGGAATAATTAGTATAGTGCTTTTCCTTAATGTTTCGTGGCTTGCACTTCTTACGAGTATAGCGGGAATTGTTTTGGGAGTATTAGGAGTATCAAATGGAAAGAAAGGTATATCAATTGCTGGTCTTATTTGTTCTGCGATTCCTGCACTGATTTTCTTTGTAATGATGTTAATAGTTATAGCTGGAAGTGGAACGTATACTCCTGACACAGAAAACTCAGAAGCGGATGAAGTAATTTACTTGCAAGATTCTGAAATTGATAATGCATATGCTTCACCAGATAGTTATGCGGGAAAGTATATTGCTATTGGTGGTATAGTATTTGGAGAACCAGAAATTCATGAAGACCAAGTATATTTCCAAATGTATGGAGATGCAGTGAATAATGAGAAAAATACAATAGTGCGTTTTATTGGACAGGTAGACGTATCGGCTGGTGATTATGTTAAGGTAGAGGGGAAGATTGTAGGTTCGACGGAATATAAGAATATGCTTGGTGGAACTTTAACTGCATTGTTAATTGAGACAAAGAGTGTGACTGAAAGTACTTATATTGAATGTTGTTCACCAACCATCAAAGAAGTGGTATTAGACAAAACAATTGATCAATATGGTTATGCTGTTACTGTGAACAAGATAGAGTTTGCGGAAGCGGAAACGAGATTATACTTAACTGTAACCAACAATGGAAAAGATAATTTTAGTGTTTATCCATTTAAAATCAAAATTGTTCAAAACCAGAAGCAATATGAATATAAATTCAACTTTGATGCGGATTATGAAGAACTCCAGACGGATTTACTGCCAGACACAAGCTCATCTGGTATTATAGTATTTCCACCAATGGATCCAGAGATGGGGTTGAAAATTTACTGTAAAGGAAGTTGTGATGATTGGTCTGTTGATTTAGAAGACTATGTGTTTGAATATTAGTAAATTTAAGAAAGCTAAAGTAAAATAAGGCATTCGACAGTGAAAAGACATCTACAAACGTAGGTGTCTTTTTTACACTCAAAATTTAGAAGGAAGGTGACAGAAATGAGTAAAAACATGAATCAACTTTCGAATAGGACGATGGTTGAAATGATTAGGATGAATGATGCAATAGGAAAAAATGTAACTAAAATGGATAGAGCATTTGCATCGCTTTATAGTACTACTTTAAAATGTGGAGAAATATGGATGAAAACGGAGGAGAATATTAGCAATCTCACACTACAACTTGAAATAAGTTTAGTAAGTACATTTGAAACATTAGAGAAAATATCAGGAGAAATGTTGGATGATTTTCTTAGCACAGCGGAAAATGTGGACAAATTAGTTTCTAAGCTTGATGAATTTGTTGCAAAAATAGAAATACCTTCAATGGCAGTTGGAGGAGAAGAAAGTAGTAGTGGTGGTTTTCTTGAAAAGGAGTTAGCGGAGACAGTCGAAAATGGAATAGACATAAGTGATAGCATTAATCAATTGGAACCTTATATTCAAGAAAAGTTAGAAGATTGGTTGGAGATTGATGATGATGATATTCCATTATTATCTATGTTTTCTAAGCTCGCATTAGCATTCTATTACAATCTGGGAAAAGAATATGGAGAATTACTAAATAATGTTCATGAAGTAGGAGAAGAAGCTAGGGAGAGCAGTGGAAAAGGTGTGATGGATAAGGCTGCATTATATCTATATGATACAGAAAAGGTTAATACAGAAGTTCAGCAAGCACAAGTAGATGTTTTGGGAGAAAAAATATCTGGTCTGACGGATAAAGTAAAATTATTTCAACAGGAAACGACTACCGCAAATGATACGATAACGCAATCTTATGCAGATATGATTACTGGAATCGGAAAAAAAGTTGAAACATATCAAACAGATATCCAAGCTGCCAATGATGCAGTAACCCAATCTTATGCAGAAATGTTTTCAAATATGGGAACGAATGTAGCGACTTGGTGGACAGAAGATGTTTCACCGTGGTTTACTGCAGAAAAATGGCAAGAACTTGCAAGTGGTATGCAAATAGGATTATTCAATAAGTGGTTAGAAACAGAATTATGGTGGGATGAAAACGGAGAATTGTCTGAAATTACGGTAGGGCTTTCCGACTTCCTAACAGAAACAATGGAAAAATGGCAAGAACTTCACTATTGGTGGAAGAATGATAAAAAAGGATTGGATGATTTAAAACTTGGAATAAAAATACCTAAGTTTAAAATAACCTTTGATGCGAAAGATGATTATGCTGATATTTTTAAGTTGTTTGGCTTAAATGGGACACCCAAATTCTCATTTGTATACAAAAAATACGCCACTGGCGGTTTCCCAGAAGATGGCTGGTTCCGTGCGAGCCACGGTGAAATCATGGGTCGATTTGACAATGGACAGTCAGTAGTTGCCAATAATATGCAGATTACGGAGGGGATTGCTCGAGGGGTAAGGAATGCGAACTCAGAGCAAAACGCTCTTCTAAGAGAGCAGAATGCTCTTTTAAGACAGATTCTTGCGAAGGACACAGGGATTTCCACGAGAGCTGTTTTTGAGGCCGTGCGAAGTGAAAACCGGGATTACATTAATAGAAATGGGGAGAGTGCATTTGCATTTTAAATGAATGATTAGGAGGTATATATGGCATTTAACGGATATTTATTAAAGATGGGAGAGGATATATTTCCTCTCTTTTTTGTTTTCAAAGAAAGCTACAAAGTAGTACCAAACAGAAGAGTGGATTTAGATAGTTCTAGGAATGCAAATGGGAAATTGCAGAGAAATGTATTGGACCATATGCCTAGCACGATCTCTTTCCAAACAAAACCGATGTGGAATGACGAATTAAATGAGATGATGTCATTCATTCGCAGTCATTTCTCGGTCGAGAAAGAAAAGAAGATGATTCTGGAATATTACTGTCCAGATACCGATGACTACAAGACTGGGGAGTTCTATGTTCCAGATATAGAGTACTCTATCAGTCGAGTTGATTTGGAGAACAACAAAATTTTTTACAATGGATTCCAACTTGAGTTCATTGAATACTAAGAAAGGAGGTGGATTATGCTTAATGTTTCGAAAGAATTGAAAGAAGCCTTTTTAAGTGCTGAGCAGAAGAATTTAGTATTGACCTTTGATGATGGAACAGTGATTGACAATGAAGATATAGCATCGGAGAGCATGGAATTAGAGCAAACGCTCTGTGATAGTGATGAACTGAAGTTTGGGAAAGTATCAAGTGCCTGTTTTAAGACAAAAATTGCTGCATCAACCAAGAGGTACAAGAACCTTTGGTTCAATGCAAGTATTGGTGTAGGCGAATATGAGATACAGCTTGGTAGATTTAAGGTTTATACCGATAACATGACTTCTGATCGCTTATATCGAGAGATTGTGGCGTATGATAGTTTGTTCTGGGCGACGAATACAGATGTTACAGAATGGTACAACGGACTTGCCTTCCCTATTTCGCAGAAAGCATTTAGAGATAGTTTGTTTGCGTATTTAGGAATCGAGCAAGAAAGTGTAGAGTTGCCAAATGATAGCATTTCTTTTCAGCGTACTGTGGATGCTGAAAATCTAACAGGGCTGACTGTATTACAAAAGTTATGCGAGCTGAATGCAGCATGGGGTGTTATCAATAATGCGGGTAAGTTCAAATATGTGCATATGCGAACCCATGAACATGATGCTTTATATCCAAGCGACGATTTATATCCAAGTGACAATGTATACCCTGATGATATTTACGATGATAGATTGTCAAAAGCGGATTATTACCAGGGATCATTAACGTATAAGGAGTTTGATGTACAATCTATTTCAAAGGTCACGATTAGAGAAGATTCCGAAGATGTAGGATATTCATACGGTGTGGATGGAAATACCTACGTCGTAGAAGGGAACTTCTTGTTGTATGGTGCGACAGCCGCTACATTACAGATGGTTACTAAGAATTTTTACGAGTATGCCAGCTATCTGGATTACACTCCGTCACAACTCAAATGTAAAGGCGCACCTTGGAGAGAAGTAGGGGATTTGCTTAGAGTAATTGCAGATAAGCGAGTGCTCACAGTTCCTATCTTCAACCGCCAGTTAAATGGTATAACTGCTTTAAATGATACCTATATTGCTAGGGGGGCAGAGACCTGTGGCGAAATGAAAAACAGTCCTACTGAGCAGCTAAAACAGTTGCAGAGCAAAACAAATAAGCTGACACGTACGCTGGATGAAACGAGGTCAGAGATGCAGAAGTTTGAAACTGATGTAAATGGACAGTTAAATAGTATGTCCAGTACTATTTCTCAAACTGCAGAAAAAATTTCACTTGACGTTTCTAAGAGCTTGGAGAATTACTCAACCAAAGAAGAAATGAATAGTGCTATACAAGTTAAGGCTGATAAGATTAGTTTAGAGGTTGGTAAAAAGGTTGGAAATAATGAAGTTATTTCTGCAATTAATCAGACTGCAGAAGATATAACTATTGATGCAAGTAAAATAAATCTTCGTGGAGTTGTTACTGCGAATAATTATTTTAAGATAAATGAAGAGGGTTCTATGGAATCCACTGGCGGTAAGATTGCAAATTGGGATATTAAGTCGGATTACTTAGGTTCATATGGAGAGGCTGCTGACACATTATTTTTGTCACAAAATGGTAAAAATGCGTATATAAATGCATTAAATGCTTCAAAAGACTGTAATATTTATGCTAAAGGAAATTTTGCGGTAGATACAACCGGAGTGGCTTATATGACTAATGCTAATATCAGTGGTGTGCTTACAGCTGGTAAAGGTTCCTCTCTTGGAGGATTTTCTGTAGATGATGATTCGCTATTTTCGGGAAAATGGGGAAATCATACAATGCCAGATGTTTTCATGTGCACTGGTGCACCTGGTTCATATTATGTCGGCGATGAGTTAGTTACGGGTTTAGCATTTGGTGCTGGAGGAAAATTCGGTGTAACTAAGAATGGCGCTTTATATTCAAAAAATGGCAACATTGGCGGGTTCGACATTAATGGTTCATATCTAGGTGGTGCAGCAAATACAGGCGGTTATGTTGTTGCATTTTATCCAAAAGGAACTCCATTAGATGGAACTACTTTCTTTTTGGTGATTTATAAAGACAGTGTCTATGGTGATGCTGTTGGTGGGATTTGTTTATCAGGATGGAGAACTCTATAGTTATTCAATAAAGTGCAAAAATTAATAATGTAAGGCTGCCATGCATCATCAATCAACGCATGACAGTCTTTTTCTATAAGGAGGTAGCAAAAAATGCAAAAATTATATTCAAGAATAAATTGGGAAAACGAACCTAGTACAAACACAGCGATAAATGAAGATAACCTAAATAAGATGGATTATGCATTAGATCAGATTGACAATAGGGTTGTGAGTTTATCAGGATATGAAACACGAGCAGCGCAAAGTGAGGCGAATGCGACGGCTCGGGCGTTAGAGGCTAATGAAAAAGCAGAATTGGCAGGACAGCAGTCATTGATGGCGGAGTCGTATACACACGGCGGAACTGGTTTAAGAGAAAATGAAACGGTGGATAATGCTCAATACTATTTAGAACAGGCAAAACAGATATCTCAGTCGATGAATGGACTTGTGCCTATGGGAACCATTGCATTTGCAGATTTATCTGCGACGAAAAATCAAGTGTCAAAATATATGTTTAATATATCCGACAGCTTTGTTACAGATGCAACATTTAAGGAAGGTGTCGGACACAGTTTTCCAGCGGGAACGAATGTATACCGCACAAATGACGGATATTGGGACTGTTTAGCTGGTTCATTCCAGACACCAAATGGAGATACGAAAGATAATATAGTGACGTTTACTCAAGCTTCCGTCAGAAGTAATATTGCTTCTGGCGAGAAGTTCTCGGTAATGTTTGGAAAGATTGCAAAGTTTTTTACTGACTTAAAAGCAGTGGCATTTAGTGGTAGCTATACTGATTTGAGCAACAAACCTACGATTCCAACAAAAGTTTCACAGCTTACAAATGACAGTGGTTTTAAAACAACAGACACAACCTACGGTGTAGTATCAACAACAAGCAATGGACTATGTCCTAAGAGAAGTGGTACAACTACAAAATTCCTTCGCGATGATGGAACATGGGCAGTGCCTCCAGATACCAATACAGTATATACTCATCCAACAACTGCTGGAAACAAACATATCCCAGCAGGTGGTTCAAGTGGACAGATTTTAAGATGGAGTGCTGCTGGTACTGCTGCTTGGGGAGCTGATAGCAATACAACATACAGTGCGGCTACAACAAGTGCGAATGGTCTTATGACGGCTGCGATGGTTACTAAATTAAATGGTATTGCTACAGGAGCTACAAATTTTGATGGAAGTTGGGATGGCTCTAATTACAGTTATTATTTCAAGTTTACTGATGGTACTCTAATTTGTGTTAAAGGTGTCACTACAACTGTAGCTATTAATATTGCATGGGGTAGCATATATCAAAGCCCAGAAATATCATTGGGTACATGGGCATATTCTTTTGCATCAAATCCTTATGTTGTTCTTTGTCCATATTTTTCTTTATCTGCTTCTGCAAAATATACGTCATGGGGAGCACAGGCAGGAAATGTTACTACATCAAGTGCTGGGACTACATATTTACATAGACCTGTATCTACTGTTTCTGCATCATATACGATAGATGTTATTGGTATTGGTAGATGGAAGTAAAGGAGGATAATATTTAATGAAAATAAAATACAATAATATGGTTGAATTTTACAATATTGATGATTTTAATGTTATAAATTTCGAAAGGACTCGTTTATTTGGTGTTAACATTCCTGAAAACACTTCTGGATTTGATATATATGATGATGATGAAAATTTATTACATTCATGTCAAAATCATAACGTAGTTTATGAAGTCGGTGAAGATTTTGTAGAATATACAAATGATACTTACACATATTATATATATTATTTATACGATAATAATAATTTTGTTACAGACATTTTTTCTTCTTGGCATGATTCGATGGATAATGGTATATTAGTTGATTATGGAAAAGGTAAAAAATATGCAAAACCAACCACAGACCTCATCTTTATAGATAAGGATGGTTTTTATAATTACAAAGTGGTAGATGGTAAGATAATTGAAATAACAGTTGAAGAAAAAGATGTAATGAAAGCTGAGAGGGCCATCGAAGCAGATAAGGCTTCTAAGCTTGCTTTCGAAAATAATAAAATTGACAAGATTAAAGAATCCAAGGATTTATTAGCTTTGTATTTAGAAAATCATCCTCTCGTATCAAAATGTCATAATGGAATGGAAGCAAGGTACAACGTTACGTTGGAAAAACAGAGTTTGATGACGAGTCATTATGCTACATACAGCATCGAGAAGGAATTAGGTGCAAATCCAGTACTAAAATGGAATTCTACAGGTGCAGAATACGAAGAATGGACCGAAGAAGAATTTGTTTCGCTGATGTTGGAAATAAAAGCCTATGTAGAGCCATTAGTAACTTTGCAACAGAGTTATGAAGTACAGATTAGAAATTGTATTACACAGGAAGAATTAGATGCAATTGGGATCATGTATGAAGTATATGGGATTACGGAATGAAAGTAAATAAGATAGAGAGGTAAAGTATATGAACAGCATAAAAGCAACTGTATTAACACTATTCGGAACCTTGGGCACATTTATCTTCAAACATCTTCTCGGCGGATGGACAGAGGATTTATTTACTCTGTTATCCATGATGGGAGTGGATTTCTGTCTTGGATTGCTCATTGCAGCAGTGTGGAAAAAGAGCAGCAAGTCAGAAACAGGGGCACTCAACAGCTATTCCGCGTGGAGAGGTTTATGTAGAAAAGGAGGAACATTGTTGGTGGTGATGATTGCCTATCGATTAGATGTAACTTTAGGCGTAGACTATATCAAAACAGGAGTTGTACTTGCGTTTATCGCAAATGAAACGATTTCGATTATGGAGAACCTCGGCATTATGGGGATTCCATTACCAAATGTATTAACAAGAGCAATTGAAGTATTGCAGGAAAAGAAGGGAGAATAATTATGGCAAATAAAGAACTTACAATCTGCTTAGATGCAGGTCATTATGGCAAATATAATCAGAGTCCGGCGGTGAGGTCATACTATGAATCGGATATGGTTTGGAAGCTACATTTGCTCCAGAAGAAATATCTGGAACAATACGGATTCAAGGTAATTACAACAAGGGATAATCAAGCGACGGATTTAGCATTATATACAAGGGGTGCAACCGCAAAGGGTTGTGCTCTTTTTATTTCGAATCATTCCAACGCGGTCGGTTCCTATGTGAACGATTCGGTAGATTATGTTTCGGTATATCGTTTGTATGATGATACGACAACGAATTGTGATGATATCAGCAAGGAAATTGCAGAAACACTTGCACCTGTGATTGCGGAGCAGATGGGTGTTTCCCAAGGTTACCGAGTGGTTACACGCAAGTCGGATAATGACAGAAATGGTGATGGTATCTTGAATGACAATTATTATGGCGTTTTAAATGGTGCGAGAGCAGTAAATGTGCCTGGCATGATTCTGGAACATTCCTTTCATACCAATACTAGAATTACGAACTGGCTTTTGGACGATAGTAATTTGGACAAGCTGGCACAAGCAGAAGCAGCAGCTATTGCGAAATATTTTGGCATGACGAAACAGGAAGAAAACGAGGAGAAGATTGAGGCGGAAAAAGATGCCGCAGATGAAGTATTGTATCGCGTACAGGTCGGTGCATATCGTGTGAGAGCAAATGCAGAGGCACAGCTCGCAAGGGTGAAAGCAGCAGGTTTTGATGCTTTTATTACGACTGTGAAGGTGGATGCATAGGGGGAGTAAGTTTCAAGGCCGAAAAATTCGGCCTTGAAAAATAAAATTTTACTTGCATTCCAAGTAGTCTTATGCTAATATAGATACGTTCGATACGAACGAGCAGGAGTGGCGGAATGGCAGACGCATCAGACTCAAAATCTGACGAGGGCGACCTCGTGTGGGTTCAAGTCCCATCTCCTGCATGAAATGAGAGACTCAGACGAAAACGTCTGGGTCTTTTCTTTTTTATGTAATGTGTTATAATAAACGAAACGTTTTAGAAAGTGAGAGTAAATTTATGAAGCGAAAATTAAACTACTTACTAATGATAATGGCATTGCTCACGGTAATCTTAGTAGGGTGTGGAAATAGTGCAAGTAGCGGAAATAGTCAAGCTACAGAAAATACACAGGAAAGCGAAAAGGTATGTGAGCACGTTTACACGGAAGCTACCTGTGAAACACCTTCGTACTGTACATTGTGTAGAGAAGTCAATGGCGAGGCATTGGGACATACGTTAACAGAAGCGACCTGTACCGAACCAGCGGTTTGTAGTGTGTGTGGTGAAACAGAGGGCGAGGCATTAGGACATAGCTTCACAGAGGCGACCTGTGCAGCACCAGCGACTTGTAGTGTATGTGGTGCGACGGAAGGCAGTGCCAAAGAGCATAGCTTTACGGCGGCGACCTGTACCACTCCAGCGACTTGTAGTGTATGCGGTGCAACAAGTGGCGATGCCAAAGGACATAGCTATTCAGGAGCGACCTGCACCACTCCAGCGACCTGTAGTGTATGTGGAGCAACCGGTAGTTACGGTGGACACAGTTACCAAGATGGCGTATGTGTACATTGTGGAAAGACGAGTCCAGCTAGTACAGCAATTAATTTAACGGCTTCTATGGATACTGCTTTGTTTATCGGAGACTCTAGAACAGAGGGCCTCAGATTGTATACGAAAGAATATACAGGTACAGCGGACTTTTTCTCAGCAACCAGTTCATCGGCAAGTGGAATTTTGAATGGTGCAAGGGTGGATGTTGCTGGTGTAGGAAATGTTTCGCTTTCTGAACTCCTTGATCAGGTAAGATATGACAAAGTGTATATCATGCTTGGTATCAATGAAGCAGGAAATGGGCCATCGGTAATTGCTCAAAAAACAAAGCAGCTTGTGGATTTGATTCAGCAGAAGCAGCCGGGTACTGTAGTTTTCATCATGGCAAACCTATATGTTAGCTCAGGGTACTCTAGCAGCCGTCCTGTTTTTGCAACATCCAATATGAGTGCAATCAATGCAGCTCAGGGAGCATTGGCAAATGGGCAGGATATTTTCTATTTGGATGCAAATCCGATGTTTGTAGATGGAAATGGAGACTTATCTACCGCATATTCCAGTGATGGATGTCATTTAAATAAAGCCGCTTGTAAAACATTTGCTGCGTGGATTATTGAACAGACCAAATCACTGTTAGGACTATAAAGCTTACAGAAAGGCTGTCGGCAAATATTAATTTGTCGATGGTCTTTTTTACTTGACAAAAGTTATCATATATGATAACTTTAGAGCATAGCTCGGTTCGAAAATAGGAGAATAGTGTATTGAGTAAATTGACTTCGCCCAGAGAAGATGTGGTGCGCCAGTTGAAGGAAGTGCGAAAAGCGGAGGGAATGACGCAGGAGCATTTGGCAGAGCTGGTAGGCACGAAGAAATCGAACATTTCTCGTTTGGAAAGTGGGCGTTATAATCCAAGTTTGGACTTTCTGGTGAAGGTGGCAGATGGACTTGGGAAACAGATTTCAGTGAAAGTAATGTAAGAAACAGTCATGTAGGAGGTACGGGGTGTCATGGCGACGATTAAGAAATTGGGAAATTTTACAGGAAATGATATTGAGTTGTGTAGAACGACGAATGAGAATGCAGGGATTTTGACCGTGCAGGCGTTGATGGATGCACGCATTCCGTTTACGAGAAACTCGAAGAGAATTCCCTTTTTTAAAAGAGAGCAGTTTAATGGTGCGAAAGAGTTTATGGTGATTAGCATCAATCCACACAGATATGGTCAGGCGAGACGTGTCATTGACCAAATTGACAGTTTGTATCGTAGAAGATTGGTTTTGTCCAATTATTAAGTGAAATTTAACCAATATATCGAAAGAAATAATTTTAAAATGTGAGCAGATATGGTAGAATGAAATCTAGTGTATCTGCTCCTTTTGTATTTGGGACAGATTTGGAAGGAAGAAGAAATGAGAAAAGAGAAGGAAAAATTCCTTGAAGAAGAGGAACTGGATCAAACGACACGACGTATGCTTACGATACTTCGTGTGCTAATTTTTACGATTGTGCCGATTGTTTTGTTTTATTTAATGGAGGCATTTGAGCATAATGCGTTTGAGGAAGTACGAAGCTTGGCACAGCTATATAATATATTTTTGTTTGAGTTGATTGCGTGGCTGCTGTTTTTTATTACGGGAAGTGGAAGGCTTGCGCTTCGTATTGAGACGGTAATCGCACTGGTGTATGGATTAGTAAATCATTATGTGATGGCATTTCGCTCGACGCCATTGGTGCCATGGGACATTTTTTCGATAAAGACGGCCGCTAGTGTAGCGGGAAACTATGATTTTACACCGACGAAAGAGCTTTTACTAGTGTGTGGTGGATTTGTATTGCTATTTCTATTGTTGCATTTTGTGAAGTTGAAGTTTCCGTATGGTGTGTTTTTGCGGATTATTCCAACCATCTGTATTGGTTTGGTGCTGTGTACCTTTGTCAATCTGCTTTGGGATGAGGACTTTCAGACGGACAGTTATTTGTATCCATTTTTGTTTACACCAGCTCATATGACAAAGGTAAATGGAATGGCAGTAACTTTTGCGATGGATATGGCTTTTGTGTATGTAGACAAACCGACGGGATATAGTGTGGAACGAGCAGAGTCGATATTAAAAGAGTATACGACCGAATATGTAGAAGAACTACAGGAGGAACAGCCAAATATCATTGTTGTGATGAATGAGGCGTTTTCAGATTTGTCTGTGTTGGGAGATTTTGAGGTAAATGAGGATTATATGCCTTTCATCCACTCCTTGCAGCAAGGGCATGAGAATACCGTGACGGGAAATCTGACCGTTTCGGTTTGTGGTGGAAACACTGCGAATACCGAATTTGAGTTTTTAACAGGACATACGATGGATTATTTCCCAGTAGGAAGTATTCCATATCAGCAGTATATTAGTGGGGAGATACCTTCCCTCGCAAGCCAGCTGGCGGATTTAGGCTATGCTACTTACGGGATGCACCCTTATAATGCATCTGGCTGGAAGCGAAATGAGGTATATCCTTGGTTAGGTTTCCAGGAATCGTATTTCTTATTTGATTTTTCGAATCGTTATTACATTCGCGATTATGTCAGTGATAAGACGGCATACCAGAAAATTATCAATACCTTTGAGGACAAAGAAGAAGGAAAGCCAGCATTCATTTTTGAAGTGACGATGCAGAACCATGGAGGCTATACAGAAGAACACGATAATTTCATAGCTGACATTCATGCAGAGGATTTGAACAGTGTTCAATTAGACCAGTATCTTTCCTTGATGAAGGTTTCGGACCAGGAATTTGAGAAATTAGTGGATTACTTCCGTATGGAAGAGGAAAAGACCATTCTTGTGTTTTTCGGGGACCATCAGCCAAGTGATTCGGTGGTGAGACCAATTTTGCGTTGGAATGGTGTGAACACAGTGAATATGAGTGTAGAACAGGCGCAGCTTCGTTATGTGGTTCCGTATGTGATCTGGGCAAACTATGATATCGAGGAAGAGATGGAAGCCGATACAGATATCAGCTTTTTGGCGGCAAATCTGTTAGAAAGAGCAGAGATGCCAACGACAGCTTATCAGAATTTCCTTTTGGAATTAGAAAAGAATCCAGATTCAGAAAAACTGCTGAATCAGTATGAAGTACTGCAGTATTATTATATGTTTGATTATCAGGAAGAGTAAGAATGAGTGAAAAAATCGTAGCATTGTTGAAGAAAAATTGGATATGGAGTGTGCTGGCATTTGGGATTCCATTTGTGGTGAGTGTGATTATCTGTGCCGCAGCGGGAATTTATCCGTTTGGAGATAATTGTATCCTGCATGTGGATATGTATCACCAGTATTGTCCATTTTTTATGGAAATGCAGGAAAAACTGACGAGTGGTGGAAGTTTTCTTTATTCCTGGAATTTAGGCTTAGGCTCCGATTTTGTGGCGCTTTATGCATATTATCTGGCAAGTCCGCTGAACTGGCTGTTATTGCTTTGCCCAAAGGGGTTGGTGATAGAGTTTATGACAGTGACTATCTGGATTAAGATTGCATTGGCGGGATTATTTTTCTTCTGGTATTTGAGAGAGCATTTCCAATTAATTGGTAAAGATGGCAAGTATCATACGAATACGGTGCTTCCAGCTTTGGTTTTTTCTACGGCTTATGCGTTTTCTGGTTTCGTAGCGACTTATAGCTGGAATATCATGTGGATGGATTCGATTGCATTGGCGCCGCTGATTATCTTAGGATTGGAGCTTTTGGTGAAAAAGAATAAACCAGCCTTGTATTATGTGACTTTGGCACTTTCCATCCTTTGTAATTTTTATATTTCATTGATTATTTGCATTTTCCTTGTGCTTTATTTTGTGATTTTGTTCTTTGAGCAGAAAAAAGGAAAATTTATGGCTTGCGTACGTTTCGCATGGTATTCGCTTTTGGCGGGAGGAACAGGTGCGATACTTCTAATTCCAGAAGCTAAGGTATTAAGCTATGCGGAATCGGCAGATGCAAGCTTTCCAGAAGCGGTAGAGTGGTACTTTGGAATCATAGAGGAATTGTCGCGTCTTTGTACAACAGCGACACCGTATACGGGCAATGACCACTGGCCAAATCTATATTGTGGTGCATTTACGGTGCTTTTGGTGCTGATGTATGTGTTAAATAAGCAAATCAACTGGAAGGAGAAGCTTCCGAGAGTGCTCATGTTGGTGCTGTTTATTCTTAGCTTTGCGAATAACTATTTGGATTATTTCTGGCATGGGCTTCGTTTTCCAAATTCATTGCCAGGCAGACAGTCCTTCCTTTTTATCTTTATGATGCTAGTAATTGGATATGAGACACTGCTCAAACGCAAAGGAAGCCGCATTTGGCATGCGGTCGTTGCAATGGCACTTACATTTGCGGTGTTAATCGCTGGCGGTGTAAAAACGGATGCCAGCATTACAGATTCCCTCGCATTTATTTTGAGCGGAATTTTCATTGCGGCGTATGGAATATGCTTTGTGTTGCATCAAATTGGAACGAAACAGATTCGTACGATGATGAAAAGCTTTGCTTTTGGGCTAGCGATGGGCGAAGTCATTTTAAATATGGCGATTACAGGTTTTTACTCTTTAGATCGAACTGCGTATCTGGCGAAAATGGAAGATTACCATGAACTTTTGGATTTTGCAGAAATGGATGCCAATTTGGAGGCGGAAAATGGTGCGATGACCTTTTATCGTGTGGAGGATTACGAGCGTAAGACGAAAAATGATGATTGTTTATATGGATACCCATCTGGAACGATTTTTTCTTCGCTTATGAATATTGAGGTGAGCCATTTTTATCAGAGCTTGTATATGGAAGGTGGCAGAAATTACTATTGCTATAATGGTGCGACACCAGTGATTTCGTCTATGCTTTCGATGAAATACATGCTTTCTGACAATGATATGGGCAGCAACGCACTGCGTCAGCTCATCGCTACGTCAGGAGAATACTATTTATATGAAAATAAATACTGTCTGCCACTTGGATTTATGATGCATGAAGACGTGATTGATAAGTGGTATTATGAATCAGGACAAAAGGTTAGCCATATCAATCGATTGGTACATGCACTTGGCTCCAATGGAAATACTCTGTATAAAGCAGACGCGACGATGGAGGTAGAGGAAGGCACGACGACGATTACAGTGGCAGAAGATGGTATTTACTACGCAAATTATGAGACCTGTGGTGCCGACAATTTGAATATCCAAATCAATGGCGGGCCGATTACCCGTTATAACAAAACGACACACCGATATTTGTTTGAATTAGGGGAATGTCAGGCGGGAGATCAGATTACGATTACCAATAGTAAGTCAGAGGAAATTACGTTTACGGTTTATAAATTGAATTTGAAGGCTGTGGAGGAGGCGTATGAAGCGCTAAGTCAACAGACGATGGTGACGGAAACGTACAACGATACTTCCATCAAAGGTAGTATTGATGTAAAAGAAGCGGGTAGATTGATTTTGTCCATTCCAAACGAAGAAGGCTGGACACTTTATGTCGATGGAAAAGAAACTGAAATTTTAGATTTCAAAGATACATTTATTAGTGTATACTTAGAGGAAGGGCATCATGACATTGAACTCAAGTATATGACCCCTGGTCTGGTGATTGGTGCTGTCATAAGTGTCGTATGCATTTGCTTATTCGTGTTTACGATGTTAGGACGCAAAATGTGGGAACAGAGAAACACTTCTCCACAAAAAGAAATCGCTGTAGCTGCAGAAACGACAGGAGAAATCAATGAAAAAGTTGATTAGTATCGTGGTTCCGATGTATAATGAGGAATCTACATTAGAAATTTTGTATGATGAATTAAATAAAGTGATTTGGGCAATGCCGGAGTATTCCTTTGAATATGTATTTGTAAACGACGGTTCCAAGGACAAGACCTTAAGCATATTGAAGGACTTGGCAGAAAAGGATGAGAAAGTAACGTATGTGTCTTTTTCCCGTAACTTTGGGAAAGAAGCAGCACTTTTGGCGGGTTTACAAACGGCCAAGGGGGATATGGTAGCAACGATGGATGCAGATTTGCAGGATCCACCAGCTTTGCTCCCAGAGATGGTGGCTTATGTAGAATCTGGTGAATACGATAATGCTGCGACCCGTCGTGTTTCCCGAAAAGGAGAACCAGTCATTCGAAGCTTTTTTGCTCGTATGTTCTATAAATTGATGCGTCACATGACGGACATCAATATTGTGGATGGAGCGAGAGATTATCGTGTGATGAGTCGTCCGATGGTGGACAGTATCCTTTCTTTGCAGGAATACAATCGTTTCTCAAAAGGGATTTTTGCCTGGGTAGGATTTGAGACGAAATGGATTGAGTTCGAAAATGTAGAACGTTCTGCTGGAGAAACGAAGTGGAATTTCTGGAAATTATTGCGATATTCGGTAGAAGGAATCGTAAGCTTTTCCAATACGCCGATTAATGTAGCGTCCTATTTGGGATTGATTTTGACTGGACTATCCGCAGTTGCACTGTTTTTTATCGTAGGCAGAGCGTTGATGTTTGGAGATCCTGTGGCGGGCTGGCCTTCCACGGCGAGTATCATTACCTTTATTGGAGGCGTACAGCTTTTCGTGATGGGCGTCATGGGACAGTATATTTCCAAAACTTACATGGAGGTAAAACGCCGTCCGCATTATATAATTAAAGAGAGTAATTTAAAAGGAGATAAATAAATGAAAAGAGAGACTATGTGTATCCAGGCTGGATACGAACCAAAAAACGGTGAATCACGTATGATTCCAATTGTACAGAGTACAACCTTTAAATATGACACAAGTGAAGATATGGGTAAATTATTCGATTTGGAAGCAAGCGGATATTTTTATTCTCGTCTTCAGAACCCAACAAACGACTATGTAGCAGCGAAAATCTGTGCCTTAGAAGGCGGTACAGCAGCAATGCTTACATCTTCTGGACAGGCAGCTAGCTTCTTCTCTATCTTTAATATTTGTGGAAATGGGGACCATGTAGTATGTTCTTCTACCATCTATGGCGGAACCTATAACCTGTTTGCAGTTACAATGAAACGTATGGGTATCGAATTTACTTTCGTAGATCCAGACTGCTCAGATGAAGAATTGGAAGCTGCATTCCAGCCAAATACAAAGGCTGTTTTCGGTGAAACCATTGCGAATCCAGCACTTATCGTATTTGATATCGAACGCTTCGCAAATGCGGCACATGCACATGGTGTTCCACTCATCGTTGACAATACATTTGCAACACCTATCAACTGCCGTCCAATTGAATGGGGTGCAGATATCGTAATCCATTCTACAACCAAATATTTAGATGGACACGATGCGACAGTAGGTGGCTGTATCGTAGATTCTGGTAAATTTGACTGGATGGCTCATGCAGACAAATTCCCAGGACTCACTACTCCAGATGATTCTTACCATGGAGTAACTTATGCAGAAAAATTCGGTTTGGAAGGTGCTTTCATCACGAAAGCAACCGCACAGCTCATGCGTGACCTTGGTGCAATCCAGTCGCCTATGAATGCATACCTTTTGAATCTTGGTATCGAATCTCTTCATGTACGTATGCCACGTCATTGTGAAAATGCGCAGAAGGTAGCAGAATTCTTGGAAGCACATGACTGTGTGACATGGGTAAATTATCCAGGTCTTCCAGGCAATAAATACTATGAAAGAGCACAGAAATATATGCCAAATGGAACCTGTGGTGTCATTTCGTTCGGCGTAAAAGGCGGCAGACCAGCGGCTGAAAAATTCATG
Organism: Agathobacter sp.; assembly: GCA_017409825.1. GTDB lineage: Bacteria > Bacillota > Clostridia > Lachnospirales > Lachnospiraceae > Roseburia. The sequence continues at coordinate 67,307 of JAFQRZ010000029.1, forward strand.
AAAGAGCTTAAGGTTGCCATGATTGCAACTCACGTAGCTGATGCACATACCTGCGTACTTCACCCAGCATCTGCAACACACCGCCAGATGAACGATGAAGAATTAATTGCAGCAGGTGTAGGTCCAGACCTTATCCGTCTTTCTGTAGGTATCGAAAATGTAGAGGATATCCTTGCGGATGTAGCACAGGCGTTGGAAGCTTGCAAGTAATAATACTTCCCTAGAATAGATGTAAAGCTGTCGCGTTGCGGCAGCTTTTTTTATGTCGGAATCCTGTTATTAGGTAAAATGAAAAATTAGGGTAAAAAACAGTTGACAACTTTCCTTGTCAATGATATATTGTGTTTGACAAGTAAAGTTGTCAAATTAAAAAAGAAACTTGTCAAACGGTTTTTCGGAGGTTTGAAATGGGTAAAATAAAGGAATCCGTAAAGGAAGTATTAGCGATAGAAGATGCATACACGTTCGCAGAAGTAAGCAAACGAAAAGCGAAGAAGATTTTTGATGATGCCCAGCTACAAGAGAAAGTGCTTTCCGTGCTACAAAACAAAGGGAAAGTATTTGCGACGCAGGAGAAGAAAGAGATCGTCTGCTATTACATATTTGAGCGAGTAAATTGGGAGGAGTCTTCGAAGGAAGAGAGCAAAAACAAGAAAGAATCGTATGCCTACAAGCTGGTAGAGGTTTATTGGGCGACAGAGAAGCAATGGAAAGACTCTTTTGAAAACTCGATTCGAGCAAATTTGAAAGAATATATCGAGCTTGGAATGGCAGAAGCTGTTATTTGGGGTGAAGATGTTTATGTACTGGATAAACAAAAGAAAGACTTCAATATTACCGGAATTATCATAGGTGCATTGCTAGGCTTGTCATTTACCTATTCTATGGATAATTGGACACTTGGAATTCCAATGATTCTCATGTGGGCAATGGTTTTTAATATGATTTTTAATGCAGAAGCGACGAAATTAGTAAAGAGGGGGGAAGAGGATGCCACTACATAATCATTTGAAGGAGTATCGAGCCAAGCTGAATGTGAATCAGCAGGAGATGGGGGCCTTGGTTGGCACCAGCCGGCAGACCATCAGTCAGATAGAGCGAGGCGATTATTCGCCATCCGTTACCTTGGCACTTAAGATTGCTAAGGTGTGCGGAGCAACGGTAGAAGAAATATTCGAGTACGAGGAGGATGGTACAGATGAGTAAAACGAAGAAAGAAAAGACAGATAAAAAGATTTTTATAAAATGGATTTTAGCATTTTTAGTAGGTGTCGTTGGTGGATTTTTCAGTAGACCAGTGTTGGAATGGTTTAAAATTGCAACTAGCGGAATTGAATTTAATATGGAATTTTTGATGTATTTGGCGACAGCTCTTTTCTTGCTGGTAAATATGGTAGGAGTAGGGATTTCTTATGTTTTTTATAAAAAAGCGAAGAAAATGACTGAAGATTGGGATGAAGACAATGAGGATGTGCTAGATGATATCGAAAATAAATTAGATATTGCAATGCTTCCAATTGCAATCATGACCAGCGTAAATTATTTTCTTTTTGGACTTACTACTTACATAGGATTGGTTCTTATGAAGGGACAGGGACAGCTTCGAGCATTTGTATCGCTGATGGATATCGCAATTTTCGTAGTTGCACTTTTCACTTTCGTTGCATTGCAAAAGAAATGTATTGATTTAACGAAGCAGTTAAATCCAGAGAAAAAGGGAAATGTTTTCGATAAGAATTTTAGCAAGGAATGGCTTGCAAGCTGTGATGAAGCACAACAGCTTATGATTTACAAAGCATCGTACGCCGCATATAAAAGTGCAGGAGGTGTATGTCAGATTTTATGGCTGGTAACCATCATTGGAATGATGTCGTTTAACACAGGCTTATTACCAGTTTTTTGCGTAAGTACGATTATGCTGGTAATGCAGATTGCATATTTTATGGAAGCGAAAAAAATGGAACGAGGAAAGAAATAAAGGAGTACAAAATGGAACAGAGAGTAATAGTAAAAGCAGCAGGTCTTCGTAAGACCTTCAAGCTGTCCAAGAAACAACAGACGATTCAAAAAACGAAGGACAAAGTAAAGGTGGCAGTCGATGGACTGGATTTTGAAGCCTACGAAGGTGAAATCTTCGGTATTTTGGGACCAAACGGTGCAGGGAAGACAACTACACTTCGTATGTTGTCGACCTTAATTAAGCCAGATGGCGGGGATGCATGGATTGATGGCTCCAGTGTCGTTTCCAATCCAGAAGAAGTGCGTGGGAAGATTGGATTTTTAACCAGTGAGTTAAAATTAGAGGATTTCTTTACACCAAATTATTTGTTTGACTTTTTCTCAGAACTGCATGGAGTAGCTCCAGAAGTAAGAGATGCCAGAAAGAAAGCAATGTTTGAACGCTTTGGCATTGATGAATTTGCAGAGGTAAAGGTAGCCAATATGTCTACAGGTATGAAGCAGAAAACTTCCCTTGTGATTTCACTGGTGCATGATCCAGATATCATTATTTTTGATGAGCCAACGAATGGATTGGATGTACTTACCGCGAGAGTGGTAACGGATTACTTAAAAGAATTAAAGGAACGAGGCAAGACAATCCTTTTGTCTACTCATATTTTCAGCCTTGTAGAAAAGCTTTGTGACAGAGTAGGTATTGTTATGGATGGCAGAATGGTGCTTAGTGATACGTTAGAAAATTTGACAAAAGACGGTGATTTAGAAGATAAATTCTTTGAAATCTGTGCAGAAATGGAGGCAAACAAATGAAGAGTGATTTAATTACAATTATTAAAAAAGAATTTGCCCGTTTCTTCGGGGATAAGAGAATGGTAGCAACGGCGCTTTTGCCAGGTGTGCTGATTTATGTAATGTATTCGTTCATGGGAAGCAGTATGACGGAAATGTATGAACCAGACGATGACTATGTCTATGAAATCAATATCGTAAATATGCCACAGTCGTTGGCTTTCTTGGAAGAAGTAGAGGAAGTGGAAATTTCCAAGATTGAGGCAAAAGAAGCAGATGCAGTAAAAGATGCAATTCGTGAAGATGAAGCAGATATTTTGGTAGTATTTCCAGAGAATTTCGATGTAGAAATGCTTAGCTATGATGTGATGACAGCTACGACACCTGCTCCAAATGTAGAAATTTATTATAATTCTGCGGATACAGAATCTAGCAGTGCATACAGTATCATGCATGAAACCTTAAACCAGTATGAGCAGGCATTTGCAAACAAGTTTGATATTTGTCAGGGTGATAAGGAGTATGATTTGGCATCTGACGAAGATGTTTCTGCAATGATTATCTCTATGGTTATGCCAATGCTGGTGCTTATGATGTTATTCACAGGATGTCTTTCTGCTTCGGCAGAATCAATTGCTGGCGAAAAAGAACGTGGAACGATTGCAACATTACTCGTTACACCAATGAAACGTAGAGATTTGGCATTAGGTAAAATGATTAGCCTTAGTGTAATCGGTTTGTTTAGTGGTATTTCTAGCTTCGCAGGTATTATGCTTTCTCTTCCAAAACTGATGGGTGGCTTAGAAGATGTGAAATTTGGCTATGATGTGGCAGATTATGGAGTGCTTTTACTTGTTATCGTTGCAACTACACTACTGATTGTTGGTATGATTTCCATTATTTCTGCTTTTGCAAAATCTGTAAAGGAAGCAAGCAACATGGCAACTCCGCTGATGCTGGTAGTAACACTTACAGGCGTTACGAATATGATGGGAAATGGAATGCCACAGGAGTGGTATTGGTATCTGATTCCAATTTATAACACAACGCAGTGTATGAATGGCGTATTCTCGATGGATTATCAGATGCTCCCAGTGGTGATCACATGTATCGCAAATGTAGTATATTCTGGCGTGCTTGTAGTTGTGCTTACCAAGATGTTTGGTAGTGAAAGAATTATGTATACATAAATAAAGGGGAGGTCGTACAAATATCCTTTTGTACGACCTCCCTTTTTTATGTGGATATTAGAATTTGTAAATTTATGTATTCTAGTTTATAATGTCTATTAGAATTGTATTGTAAGGAGGACTCCTCTATGATTTGTCCGTATTGTGAAGAGAAAATGCAAGAAGGCTGGATTGACCAGTATCAGACGTATGGGTTATATTGGACACCAAATGAAGAACGAGGATTCCTAGAAAGTATTATAGATCCACATGATATAAGATTAACTTCACTTGCACATGGAGGAAGATTGATAGTATACCATTGTGAGAAATGTAGAAAGTTTGTCATTGATGAAAATGATATCGAGGTATAATGATGAGCGATTGGAAAGAAATCAGTTTACATGAGATAAAGGGGATTAAAATCGGGCATGCACAGAATGAGGAGCATGCGACAGGTTGTACCGTAATCCTGCCAGAGAAGAAAGCAATCTGTGGTGTAGATGTTCGTGGTGGCGGTCCAGCTTCCAGAGAAAACCAGCTCCTCAATCCATTGATGAGCAATGATGGTGTCAATGCAGTGCTTTTAAGCGGTGGAAGTGCCTTTGGTTTAGATGCCGCAGGTGGTGTGATGCGTTATTTGGAAGGTAAAGGACGTGGTGTAAAGGTAGGAGATGCGATTGTTCCTATTGTGGTAGGTTCCTGCATTTTTGACTTGGGATGCGTGGATGGAAAAGTACGTCCTGATGCTTCTATGGGTTATGCAGCCTGTTTGAATAGTGAAGAAAATATAGAACGAAACGGAAACGTAGGTGCTGGTATGGGTGCGACCGTTGGAAAACTACATGGTGCAGATTTTTCTATGAAATCAGGCCTCGGTTGCTATGCCGTACAGGCTGGAATGCTTCAAGTAGGGGCTATCGTAGCGGTAAATGCCATTGGTGATGTATTCGAGATGGATTCCCAGAAGCAGTTGGCAGGGCTTATGAATAAAGAGAAGACAGGTATGATTTCCAGTGAGGAAGAAGCCGTAAAACTGTTACAGTTGGCGAGTATGTTTTCTTTAAATACAACGATTGCTTGTATCGTAACGAATGCCAAGTTGGATAAAGCGGAAATGAACAAAGTCGCAGCGATGGCAAGCAATGGTATCGCACGAACCATTCGTCCAGTGAATACTTCCATGGATGGAGATTCGGTATATGCTTTGGCGACGGGAAAAGTAAAGTCCAGTGCAGATGTTGTAGGTACGCTAGCGGCCCATGTACTTGGCAAGGCAATTAACCGCGCGGTTCTGGAAACAGATGAAATCTACGATATGAAATCAGCGAAAACATTTTTGGGAATAGAATAAATAGAGGTTGAACGGTGTTCAAATTATGAAAACGGCAGAAACTATGACACAATACGATAAAATGACGAAAACCCCCTTGGTAAAACTCATCGTTTCCTTAGGGATACCAACGACGATTTCTATGTTGGTAACAAGTTTATATAATATGGCGGATACCTACTTTGTAGGTACACTGGGAGAGAGTCCGCAGGCAGCCACGGGGATTCTGTTTACCTTGCAAGCAATTATCCAGGCGGTTGCATTTATGCTGGGGCAGGGCTCAGGCACTTTGGTTTCCAAATCATTGGCAGAACGCAACAAAGACGAGGCGTCTGAATATGTATCGACAGGGTTCTTTTCTGGATTGGCATTTGGTACAGTATTTATGGTATTGGGCTTATTGTTTTTAAATCCACTTCTTAGATTTCTCGGAAGTACGGAAACTATTTTGCCTTATGCAAGACAGTATGGTGCTTGCGTGCTCCTTAGCTGTCCAATCGTAATGGGTTCTTTCGTTTTGAATAACAACTTACGATATGAGGGTAAGTCATTTTATTCCATGATTGGCTTGGTGTCAGGTGGAATCATTAATATTTTCCTGGACTACTTATTGGTTATCGTATTTGAATGGGGTGTGCTTGGTGCTGGTATAGCAACGGCTACATCTCAAACCATTAGTTTTAGCATTTTGCTATACTTTTTCCTAAAAATGGGAGAAAGTAAGATTCGTATTTCTTCCTTGAGTAGAAAAGCCAATACATACTTCACTATTATGAAAGTGGGTTTCCCAGCCTTGGTACGTCAGGGGCTAGCATCCTTCTCTGGTGGTCTTTTGAACAATGTAACACGACCATTTGGAGATGCTGCCATTGCAGCAATGAGTGTTGCAAACCGTTTCAGTATGTTTGTTATGTGCGTGGGACTTGGTATCGGTCAGGGCTATCAGCCTGTGGCAGCCTTTAACTATCAGGCGAAGCATTATGACCGTGTGAAACGTGGCTTGCTAGCTACAATGGCGATTGGATTTTGTATGGTAGCTTGTCTTGCCATTCCAAGTGTTATTTTTGCGGAGCATATCGTATATGCATTCCAGAAAAGTCCAGCAGTTATGGAAGTTGGCGTATTGCCACTGCGTGCGGCGTGTATCGGTTCCATGTTTTTACCGTTCTCGATTCCAGTAAATATGCTGTATCAGAGTACCAGACAGGTTAAAGCATCGACATTTTTATCTATGATGCGTAACGGACTGATGTTTATACCGACACTTTTGATTACGACGCATTTCTGGGGGCTTTTGGGTGTGCAGATTTCACAGCCAATGGCAGACATTATGACAGCCTTTGCGAGTATACCATTTGTGGTGACATTCCTGCGAAAGAAATTTGCAGATCAAATAAAAACAGAATAGTATGTATATTGAAATATGAGAGGGGCGAATAACCCCTCTATTTCAATTTAACAAAAGCAGATAGCTAATCTCCCCCAGGACCATCTTTACGAGGTCGTGTAGATTCCGGGAGTGGTTCTACAGCTCAGCGACAGTCTTTTGTGCTGTCTTTATAGCTATCCTTGTAACTGTCTTTTGAAGCATTTTTGCTACTTTCGGAATAGCTGTTTCTTAAGTTGTTGTTCTGATTTTTGTTCTGGTTGTTTTTGTTGTTCTGATTATTTTTGTTTGCCATGATATACACCTTCCTTTCGAGATTAGAATGTGTATTTGCGAAAAAAAGATACGAGGAGAAAACTGTAAATTTTTATTTGAAAATATCATATATTATGAAAAATTGGGAAACATAGTATACAGAAATAATCGCGTAATTTGCGAGGAGGAGATACTATGTCAAAACCATTTGGATTAAAAGATAAGATTGGATATTTAATGGGAGACATCGGAAATGATTTTACATTTGTGCTGTCTTCCACTTTTTTACTCAAATTTTATACGGATGTGATGGGTGTGCCAGCGGCAGTAGTCGGAACGATTATTATGATTTCACGTTTCGTAGATGCATTTACAGATGTTGCGATGGGGAGAATCTGTGATAAAAGCCCGACGACAGGGCACGGAAAGTTCAAGCCTTGGATTCGTAGGATGTGCTTGCCGGTAGCACTTTCCTCGTTTTTGATTTATCAAAGCAGTCTGGCAGAGATGTCTTTGGGATTTAAGATAGGATATTTGTTTGTGACTTATATATTATGGGGTTCTTTTTTGTACACGGCCATCAATATTCCGTACGGTTCCATGGCATCGGCGATTTCTGCGGAACCTGGGGACAGACAGTCGCTGTCAACTTACCGAAGTATCGGTGCTACCTTTGCCAGTGTGCTGGTAGGTGCCGTCATTCCCTTAATTGCCTATGAAGAGGTAAACGGAATTATGGTGTTGAATGGAAAAATATTTACGACTATCGCAGGTGTGTTTTCGATTTGTGCGATTGTGTCTTATTTGATTTGTTATAGCCTGGTGACGGAACGTGTGCATATTCCGTCGAATGTAGAAAAGAAGGAAGACAATAACGTCATTGCCATGCTTCGAAATGCATTTACCAATAAGGCGCTGATTTCGATTATCGCGGCATCTATCGTGATGCTGTTGGCGCAGATGACCTTGCAATCCATGGCGAATTATGTGTTCCCGATTTACTATGGTAATACCACTGCACAATCGATATCAATGGTAATTATGCTGGCGGGATCACTTTTGATTGCTGCGATAGCAAAACCGATTTCATTACGTTTCGGAAAGGCGGAGGTAGCCGTAGTTTCCAGTTTTGCGGCAGCAGCAGTTTGTCTGCTTTTGTATGTGGTGCGTCCACAGAATGTATGGGTATATGTAATTTTACAGGGATTGTGTTGGATGTCACTGGGGGTATTTAGCATGATTTCCTGGGCTCTTATTACGGATGTCATTGATTATTCGGAAATCAAAAATGGGATTCGAGAAGATGGCTCGGTATATGCACTGTATTCTTTTGCTAGAAAGCTCGGACAAGCAGGTGCAGCAGGATTAGTGGGAGCCTTGCTTACTGCTATCGGATATTCCGATACAACAGTGGTAGAAGCGGGTGTCAGAGAAGGAATCTTCAATATCTCAACCCTTGTACCAGCCGTCGGCTTTGCTCTCCTCGGCGTCATCCTCTGGTTCTGGTATCCACTCCATAAGAAGCAGGTCGAAGAGAACGTAGAAAAACTAAAACAATCCCACAACCGATAGACGAAGCAGTTAGCGAAAATTTATTCAAATTCCTCTTGTGGAATAGCAGAATCGCACAGTAATTTATATTTTTAATCCCAAAAGTAAGACCGCCCCTCAATTTATTCATTTAGAAGCCTTATGTCAATACAGCGATAAATGAATAAATTGAGGGGCGGTCGTGTTATTTAGAAAAACTAAATTGCTAAGCTATTATTATGCAAGAGGAATCTGATTTAATTTTTCATTGATTGCAAGGAGCTGTTCCTTAGTAACTGCTGGAGCACCTTCCTGTTTTGGAAGCATTCCAAGGAGACGAAGAATTGTGAAGCTGCCAAGCATCTTGAACATATCACCGCTTAATTCTCCGCCAGCAGCAGCTGCTGCAGCTGGTCCCATCATAGAAGTCATGAATTCGCCAAAGATCTGCATACCGGCTGGCTGTTTCATAATTTCTTCTAACTTGGTGTTAAGTGACATATATCCTTCTACTTCTGTGATATCGAACCAGTTGAGGATAGCACCCTGTTCTTTTAATCTGTAGTCGTTGTTGAATTCAGCAACTTTGCGGATGAAGCTTTCATCTTTCTGGTCGCCAGCTACAGCAACGAGTGTTGTTTCGCCTTTGTTTGGAACCTGGAAGTAGAAGAAGTGATCTTCTGCTGTAACTTTTCCAAGACTTTCGCCATTTGCGAAGAGTTCTACCTCTGGAAGGTTAGAGTAAACAGTTACTTTTGTAACGTCTTCTACACGGTCTACATAGCGTTTTCCACAGATATGTACGAATGGGTCGTCAGATAACCAAGCTTTGTAAGCATAGAAGGAGTCTTTCTTGTATTTTCTATCAAATGTAACAAGCCCCTTGTGGTTCTGTCCGTTTTCGCCACCTTCGTTACGTGAGTCAGCACCGAAGTCAAACATATTCCATACATGGGTAGCCCACATGTATTTTCTTGAGAAGAGCTGTTTGATGAGTTCTTCGTGGTAGTATGCCTGATATTCTTCTGTGTAGTCACCCTGCTGTGGGTCAGATGTATGCCAGTTCAAAGCTTCACAACCGTATTCCGAACATCCAACTGGAAGGTTAGGATATTTCGCATGGAATTCGTCGAACCAAGGACCATTGTCTGCTGTAGTACCACCGTACCATCCGAAGTAGTGGTTCCAAGATACGGTATCTGGAATCTGTACATAAGGGTCATCCATTGGACACATAGATACGATAGCGATAGTTGTTTTACGTGTTGGGTCCATTTCATGACATAAGTCATTTAAGATATTGTGGTTTTCTAATAAATCATCGCTAGAACCCTGCATACTAATTTCGTTTGAGAGACCCCAAACTACGATAGATGGATGGTTGTAGTTCTGAGTGATAAGTTCTTTCATCTGAGAGATGGTGTTTTCACGACCATTTGGCATGTGGTTTGAAATATAAGGAATTTCAGCCCAGATTACCATACCTCTTTCATCACAGAGATCATAGAAATACTGATCATGCTGATAATGAGCAAGACGGATAGTAGTAGCACCTACTTCGCAGATAAGGTCCATATCTTCGTCATGATGTTCTGGAAGAAGAGCATTACCGATGCCCCATCTATCCTGATGACGAGATACACCACGAAGTGGATATTCTTCACCGTTTAAGATGAAACCATTCTGTGGGTCGATTTCATAAGTACGGCAACCGAAACGTGTTGCTACGTTATCAAGAACGTTTTCGCCATCTACTAAGCAAACCTCTGCTGAGTAAAGATATGGGTCTTTACGTCCATGCCAACGATGTACGTTTTTGATGCGGAAGGTAACGCTTGTCTCATCGGCTGCTACTTTGTCAGCTGCAACAACATTGCCTTCTTTATCTTTCAATGTGTACATAAGTTCCTGGCCAGCTTTCGCATTTGTTAAGTAAACATCTACTTTAACAGTTGCATCATCGCCGTCGATTTCAGGAGTAACTGCGATACCAGGGCCACCATAGTAGTCAAGGTCGAAGTGAGATTCGCTAACAGCTACGATATTTACGTTACGATAGAGACCACCATAGAAGGTGAAGTCAGCCATCTGAGGGTAAACTGTATCGTTTGCAGCGTTGTCAACTTCAACTACGATAAGAGATTTGTCTGTTAATTTGTCTGTTACGTTTACTCTCCATGTAGAGTATCCGCCATGGTGTACAGCAACTTCTTCACCATTGATATAAACCTTAGCAGAAGAGTTTGCACCGTTAAATTCTAAGTAGTACTGGTCAGCTTTTGGTAAGTCAGCCTTTTCTACTTCTTTTGCATAGTAAGCAGTTCCGCGGTAAAGGTCATTGCCCCCGTCCTGACCATCGATGTCATTCCAGGTATGTGGTAATGTAACCCAGTACCATTTTTCAGGCATTGTCTTAGGTGCTTCAGAAGCATCTTTGGTGAATGCCCATTTTGTGTTGAGATTGTAAATCTGTCTCATGTTGTAAAAATCCTCCTTTTTCTTTCCTTTTCTTTAAAAAGTTTTATGCAATCATTATAACAAAACTTAGCAATAATTACTATACGAAATTGAAATTTTCTGTTATAATATCAATAACGTGCACAATTGTGTGCAAATTGCGGAGGAAAATAAGATGAAATACGATTTTACAACGATTATGAATCGTGGTGGAAGAAATACCATGGCTGTGGATGGTTATGGTGCAATGACACAGGGGATTGCCATCAAAGAGGGAGTTGAGCCAATTCCAATGTGGGTTGCAGATATGAGTTTTGCGACAGTGCCTACTGTTCCACAACAGATTATCGAGCGTGTGAACCATCCAGAATACGGTTACTTTATAACACCAGACGAATATTATAATTCCATTATTGAATGGCATGAAAAACGTAATGGTGTAACAGGCCTTACCAGAGAATGCATCGAATACGAGAATAGTGTATTAGGCGGTGTCGCTTCTGCACTTAGTGTATTGTGTTCTAAGGGAGATAAGGTTTTAATCCATAAACCTACTTATATCGGATTTACTATGACACTGAAGAATAATGGTTACGATATTATTCATAGCGAATTAGTAAAAGACGAAAACGGCGTATATCGTATGGATTTTGAAGATATGGAAAAGAAGATTGTGGAACATAATATCCATACCACGATTTTCTGTTCGCCACATAACCCAACGGGTCGTGTATGGGAACGCTGGGAATTGGAAAAAGCGATGGAAATTTTCCAGAAGCATGATGTGATGGTTATCTGTGATGAAATCTGGTCAGACCTGATTTTGGCAGATTACAAACATATTCCATTACAGTCCATCAGCGAGGATGCAAAGATGCGTGTTATCGCAGAATATGCACCATCTAAGACCTTTAACTTAGCAGGTCTGGTAGGCAGCTACCATATTATTTACAATAAGTACTTGCGTGATCGTGTAAGAAAAGAGTCTTCCTTGGGTCATTATAATGCGGCGAATCTTTTATCCGTACATGCTCTTATTGGTGCGTACAAGCCAGAAGGCTATGAATGGGTGGATGAGCTTTGTCAGGTGCTGACAGAGAATGTAAATTATGCATGTGATTTCTTTACGAATGAATTTGAGGGAATCGAGATTTCAAAACCAGAAGGAACCTACATGATTTTTCCAGATTTTTCGAAGTGGCTGGAGAAGCATGAAAGAACGATTGAAGAGGTATATGCAGCCGGCATTAAAGAAGGCGTTATCTGGCAGCCAGGTGTCGCATTCAATGGACCAAACTGCATTCGTATGAATCTCGCACTTCCACATAGGAAATTAGTGGAAGCGATGGATAGATTAAAGACAGCGATTAAAGGCTTGGAATAAGCTGGATGTGGAAAAGGAGACAATTATGGCAAACGAAGAAATCTTAAAAGATGACGAAATGGTAGAATATGATACATTTACCTATGAGTTAAATGGCAAGACAATGGAATGGGCCATCACAGATGAGTTCGAATTTGAAGGCAAAAAATACATTGTATGCGCTGAGGTAGTAGGAGATGCACTCAGTGAAGAAGGTTTATATCTTTTCGAAAGTCTTTCTGACGACGGAGCAGAAATTACAGTAAGCAATATCAATTCAGAAGAAGAATATGACCGTGTGGTGGATGCATACTGTGCGATGAGCGAAGAATAGGAAAAGGATTTTAAGGGAAATAGGGTAGTAAAACAAATCGAAAAAGTAACCAATTTAACATATTTTTAAGGGGGTAATACCAATGGTTGATTTGAAAGCAAAACCATATAACTTGTCAGACGAAGATATCAAATGGGTAGAAGAAACTATCGCGTCTTTGAATGATGAAGAAAAAGTAGGTCAGTTGTTTTTCCAGCTGACACAGTCAAAAGAAGAAGACTATATCAAAGATTTACTTGGAAAGTATCACTTAGGTGGATTACGTTACAATCCAGGCCGTCCAGATGAATTACAGAACCAGAACCGATATATTCAGAAATATTCTAAGGTTCCTGCATTCATCGCATGTAATACAGAAAAAGGTGGCGATGGTGCTACACCTGGAGGAACAGAAATCGGTGCTGGTATCAAAATCGGTGCTACAGGCAAAAAAGAATATGCTCGTGCACTTGGTAAAATGGCAAACGAAGAAGCAAAACTTATCGGTTGCAACATGGCATTTGCACCAGTAGTAGATATTGCTTACAACTGGCAGAATACTGAAATTATTACCCGTGCATTTGGTAACGACCCAAAACGCGTGGCTGAAATGGGTGTTCAGTATTTGGAAGGTGCACATGAATTAGGCGGATTTGCATGTGCTGCAAAACATTATCCAGGTAACGGTCTTGATTTTAGAGATGCACATCTTTCAAACAATATCAACGATATGTCTGTAGAAGAATGGGATGCTTCTTATGGCTATGTATACAAAGAACTCATCGATGCTGGTTTGGATGCAATTATGGGTGGACATATTATGATGCCTACTTATACAAGAGCATTGAACCCAGATATCAAAGATGATGATATGATGCCAGCTACGTTATCTTATGACCTTATGACAACACTTCTTCGTGATAAATTAGGCTTCAATGGTATGGTAGTAACAGATGCTTCTCATATGGTTGGTATGACAGACCGTATGAAACGTGTAGATATGCTTCCACTTGCAATCAATGCTGGTTGTGATATGTTCTTATTCTTCAATGATCCAGAAGAAGACTTCACAACAATGTACAATGCATACAAAAACGGAATCATTTCTGAAGAGCGTATGACAGAAGCTCTTACTAGAATCATCGGCTTAAAAGCGAAGATGGGGCTTCACAAGATGGATAAAGATGCTATGGTTCCTGGACCAGAAGCACTTGCTGGACTTGGTGCTCAGCAGTACAAAGATATGCAGAAAGCAATTTCTGAAGATGCTATCACTCTTGTAAAATATAAAGACGAAGGTGTATTACCTATTACTCCAGAGAAATATAAGAGAGTAATGATCGTAAACATCAAACCAGCAGCAGGCCCAATGGATGGCATTATGAAGTTGATGGGCTTCGGTGGTGGTCCAAGTGCTGCAGAAAAAGTAAAAGAGCGTCTCATTGCAAAAGGATTTGATGCATTTGTATACGAAAGTCCACTTGATGTAATGCAGAAGAAGATTGAAGCGGGTGAAAAACCTTCTATCGATATGTACTTTGCTGGAAAGAATGCTATCGCAGATTTCGTAGCTGGACAGGATATCATTCTTACTGTATGTGATGTACAGAATGGTAGACCAGCATTTGGTATGTCAAAAGGTGGCGGAGAAATTCCATGGTATGTATTTGAACTTCCTGTAGTAGTAATCGGTGTAGGTGCTCCTACCATGCTTGCAGATATGCCACAGGCTCGTACATATATCAATGCATACGATAAATTAGATACCACACTTGACGCATTAGTAGAACAGCTTATGGCTGGTCCAGATGCATTCAAGGGTAAAGATCCTATCGATAGCTTCTGTGGTCTCTTTGACGCAAGACTTTAATAAAATTCCGATTTAGTTAAGAATTAAGTTTTTCGATAAACTACGAAACGAGGCATTTGTATATATAAAATTCAGACACGTTTGCACTCTTCGCCTGCTCGTTGCGTTACTAAGTTCGTATCAAGTTGACACTTGCTACTCACTAAGTAACGACGGCAGCTCGAAAGGTCTGATATTTATATATATAAATGCCTCGTTTCTTACTCTATGGATATTCCCCAATTCGTAACTAAATCGGAATTTCTCTATAGAGGAGCCAAGTCGCATATTTACTGGTAAATTAGGTTTGTCTATATTGTATCTACAATTTCGAGAAGATGGACTCAGTTAGTTCCTCAAAAAGTAAGAAAAGCACAGGGAGCATATATAAAAGGGGACCATTAGTGGCCCGTCGTTACTTAATGAACAGACCACAGTTTGTGGGCTGTGAATTTAGTAACGCAACGAGGACACTATGAGCGAAAGAC
>JAFQRZ010000030.1 GCA_017409825.1 Agathobacter sp.
CGCTCACGGACTGAACTTGAAACTGGTTACAGGCAATTCTGACGGCATCGGTGGTATGGCAAAGATGCTGCTGACCAAGACTGTCCACAGCTACATCGTGCTTGCAGGCAAGGAATGTTCTGATTTGGATGAGAAACTGGGATATTGCGGTGCTGATTTGTGTCTGTACGCCCAGACTCTCAGTTTGAATACTTGGTGGGTTGGCGGTATGTTCAACGGCAAGGGTGCCATGAAGCATCTGGAAACCAAGGATGTCCGCATCAATGGCGTGATCGCCATCGGCTATGGTCAGACCCAGGGGGTACAGCATAAATCCAAAACTGCAGCGGAAATAAGCCAGTATAATGGAACTGCACCGCAATGGTTTGTTGACGGCGTGGATGCGCTTCTGTATGCTCCTACAGCGCTTAACAAGCAGCCTTACATGGTCAAGGGTGACGGGCGTAAAGTAACCATCACCGCAGGGGAAGGCCACTTTTCAGGTATTGACCTCGGCATCGGTAAATACCATTTTGAAGTCGGTGCCGGAAAAGAAAATTTTGATTGGGAGTAATCGATAAAATTTCAGTTTTCATAAGAATTGTTGCAATAAAAAGATAGACAAATAGAGGTTGATGTGCTAGAGTTTAGATGGCTCCAAAATGGCTCCAATAATTTTGGGAAATAAAAATACATAATGTATGTAGTGCCTAAAAATAGCATAAAATCAACAAAAAGCATGGTAGAAGATAGCGACAAATCCAAAACCGGGAGCGTGAAGGTGGACGTACTGTAGGTTCTGGTAGAGTTGCTACTATCGTTGAATAATCGCGATTAAGCGGACTGAGAAAACGCAATAACAAAAGGGACTTCGTGTTCACACGAAAGTCCCTTTTTTATTGTGTTTATGAAGGCGCAACGCGTCTGAGGGATTTGCGTAGCAAATCGCGAAGTCCGCGAAGATGTTTATAGGGCGACAGCCCGAAACACGAGCGACTATGTCGCGAGTTCGCGCTCGGCTTTTTTGTGCTTATTTCTAAGCGGCGACTGCCGCGTGCAGACTGGCACGAAGTGGCAGGATGCTAGACTTCTCGTTACGTAGTGTAGAAATCTCGGGAGCCTTTTTTACGTTCAGAAGTGGGAAAATAAAATTCTTTACGGAAAAGCAGGATAGAGGTATGATAAAACTAGTTGTAGATTTGTACTTTGGAGGTGCAAAATGTATTATTCATATGTTATGGGGATCGATAATAGAATCATGGAATTAGCAAGCCAAGGCTTTGATATACAAAATGATGGAGATAATTTTATGGTTTCTTTTCCGGAAGAAAAAAGTGATGTCTGGGAAGGATTCATAACAAAGTATCTTGAATTAGGATATTGGAATGAGTATCTCACAAATGATAGAGTCGTATTTCTGTTTCGTTTAGAGGCTGGAATAAAACGATATGAGGTATACGATTACGAAAATAATGAAGTTCTTGCTCTTTGCGAAAAATTGTGTGAATGCAAATTCGAATCTATTAGAGCAATGTTAGTAGGAAATCATTTTTATAAAAAGGTATTAGAATAGCAGCTATGAAAGTAGAAGATATAAAACAATATTGTTTAGAAAAACATAAGGCAGATGAAACATATCCTTTTGGAGATGTGCCTATATGTTACAAATTAAATGGTAAAATTTTCGCACAGGTTTATCCTTATGAATGGGATTACAAAATTACGCTGAAGTGTACGAGGGAAATGGGAGAGTTTTATAGAATGGTTTATCCAGAAAAGGTGGTCAGGGGATATCATTGTCCACCAGTACAGCAGCCATATTGGAATACCATTTATTTGAATGATTTTTCGGAGGATGAACTGCTAAATATGATAGACCATGCGTATGATACTGTGTTTCATAGTTTTAGTAAAAAAGTACAGAAACAGATATTGGAGGAAGTATGAAGATAAATAGTGCTAAAGTAAAAGAGATAATGAAAAGTTTGGGTGTGGATTTATGTGGAATTGCCAGTCTTGATAGGTTCGATAGTGCTCCAAAAGGGAATCATCCATTAGATGTGTTTCCTGCCTGTAAATCAGTTATTTCATTTGCTTGTAGATTTCCAGTAGGAACATTAGCTTGTAATTCACACACACCTTATACACAGGTGAGAAATACAATAACACCAAAGATGGACATGATAGCCCTTAATTTTTGTATAGAGATGGAAAATACGGAGTTATGTGTGTACCTATCCCAACGAATGATAGTGAATGGGATGTAAAAACAAATAGATGGCGTTCGATTGTATCTCAGAAGCATGCTGCACAAGCAGCTGGACTTGGAACAATAGGAAGACATTCGTTGTTGATTACACCTGAATTTGGAAGCATGGTATGGTTAGGGACAGTTTTATGTTCAGAAGAGTTAGAGGCAGATGAGCTAAAAGAACCTATCTGTAATAACTGTAATTTGTGTGTAGAAGTTTGTCCTGTAAATGCACTTGAAAATCCTGTAATGAATCAGCAGGTATGTTGGGATTATGCATTTGGGGAGGATAACGAAACACAGACTTGGAGAATCGCTTGTCATAAGTGTAGGGATATTTGTCCATATAATTTGGGCAGTGAGAATAGTTTTATAAAATAATTGGGGACGATAGGATAAAGGAGCATTTTAGTTGTTTGAACAAGATTATATCATGAGACTCGTGCATGAAATCGCACGAGCGTTGGCAAAGATTTTATTTAATATTGATACGGAATCGGTAACGGAGGAGCTGGAAGCTCGTATAGAAAAAACGGATATATTAGAAGAACTCTTGGATATGGTTGACTACGGTCAAATTAACGAAGCGGAAAATAAATTGTATGATTTATTAGATGAAGGAGCTCCGAACGGTATTGAGATGGCAATTTTATTATATTCCCATCTGAATGAAAAGACGGATGCTTTTTTGAAAGAAAACGATTATAGCAGAGACGAAATAAAGGCAGGAATGGAAGCGGTTGCGGAAAGAGTCGGATTAAGTGGAGTGCTAGAGGTAGGATATGGATATTCAGATTAGACTTGCAGAGAAAACAGATTATGAATCCGTTATTAAAATCATGTCACAAGTACAGGATATGCATGTCGAATGGAGACCTGACATTTATAGACACAATGAGAATTTAATTCCGGAAGATATATTTGAGAAAATAGTAGAAAACGATACATTTTATGTTGCAGAGAGCGATAGTTCTGTGGTGGGTGTTTTGGAAATTGTATATAGACATGTGGAGAGTCCATCTCATGTAACACGTGATGTTATTTTTATAGATACAATGGCAATAGACGAAAATTACAGAGGTATGGGAATAGGGCATAAGATGTTTGACTTTTTAAAGCAAATAAAAGTCGAAAAGAATTTGGATGGCATCGAATTACAGGTAAATGCTAAAAACCATGCTGCATATGAAATGTATAAAAAGTGTGGATTTACAGAGAAATCTATTAATATGGAGTTGTTAGATTAATTACTAATGAAAGGGGTGTAGAATATGACAAAAGTATATTTTGTACGTCATGCACAGCCAGAGCATACATGGGAAGACGATAGAACGAGACCATTGACAGAAGAAGGGAAACGAGATGCATTGGTGGTATTAGATTTTTTAAAAGATAAAGAAATAGATGTATTTTATAGTAGTCCATACAAACGAAGCATAGATACAATCGCTGAAACAGCATTGATTTTTGAAAAAGAGATATTTACCGATGAACGCCTTAGAGAACGTGAAAAAGGAGCTGATGGTAATAACCATGGAATGTTTCAAAAACGTTGGAGTGATCATAATTACCATGAGCAAGGAGGGGAATCTATTGCTATGGTGCAAAAGAGAAATGTAGCTGCATTGAATGAAATTTTGTTAGATAATGATAATAAAAGAATTGTAATTGGGACGCATGGTACTGCTTTAAGTTGAATTTTAAATTATTATGATAACAGCTTTGGTTGTGATGATTTTCTACGAATTATTGATTGGATGCCTTATATTCTAGAATTAGATTTTGAAGGAATGAAGCTAGTGGACAAGTGTGAGCATTGTCATGTAGAAAAAGAATTTAAAGGAAATAAAAGAGCAGATAAAAAGTAATAGTGTTAAAAAGGAAAGGAGATAGGATGAAGCGACTAATAGTAATCGTAGGACCAAATGCAGTTGGAAAAACAGCTACGGCAAAGTGTTTGGTAGAGAAACTCCCCAAAACTGCATATGTTGATTCAGACTGGTGTCGTTTTATGAATCCTTTTCTATTTACAGAGGTCACAAAGCAGACAGTGACAAAGAATATGTATGATATATTGCATAACTATCTTGTGTGCGAAGAGTTAGAGAACGTTATCTTTACATACAGTTGGCATGGAGAGCGAAAAGAAATATACGATAATCTTATCTCCCAACTGAAAAGCGATGAAATAGAATTTGAAGAAAAGATAGTTATTTTAAAATGTTCTAGAGAAGAGAACATAAGTCGTGCAGAAAAAGATGGAAGAGATAGAACACGAATGGAAAGAGGAATGAAAAACACATTTTCTCTTTACGATGAATACGATTACCCCAGTATTGATTCAACAAATATGAGCACTAACGAAGTAGTAGAACGAATAATTGAATTGATATTATAGGGAGAAAAGTTATATGAAAAATTATGTAGTTGAAAGTTATGAAAATTATAGAGAAGAAGAAAGATTATCCACAAACAATGCTCGTAGAATTGAATTTATAACAACAGTAAGAGCATTGGACGAATTGATAGTGGGTAAGAAAAAGATACTTGATTGTGCAGCTGGAACTGGAGTGTATGCTTTTTATCTTGCAGATAAAGGACATGAGGTTACTGCTACTGATATTACACCAAGGCATATTGAAGTTATCAAAGAAGTAGCAAAAGACAAACCATATGAAATGGACGCAAGAGTTTTAGATGCAACGGATATGAGTGTATTCGAGGATGCAACTTTTGATGTTGTATTGAATATGGGACCTTTTTATCACTTGATTAATGAAGAGGATAGAAAGAAATGTTTTGAAGAGTCTCTTCGTGTCTTGAAAAAAGATGGACTTCTTATTACGGCATATATTCCAAGATATTATGTATTCCAGTATGTTGCAATGCAG
>JAFQRZ010000031.1 GCA_017409825.1 Agathobacter sp.
TACGCTGAAAGTGCCGAGTTCACTTATCAATTCAAATTCATCCGTAACAAGAACATACCAGATGATTAGAGTACACGATGGAGTAGCCACAGTCATTCCTTGTACTTATAATGCAGCAAATCAAACCATCTCTTGTGAAACCGACCAATTTTCAACATATGCTCTTGCGTATGTTGATCAGCAGAATAATGATGTAAAAGTCGAAGTTCCAAAGACGGGAGATGTAAGTAACGCATATATATGGTTTATCCTTGCATTAGTTATCGGAATTGGAGCACTATACTTAGGTAAAAAAGGATTAGTGCTAAAAAAGGAAAACTAAATGAGACATAAAAACAGTAGAAAAACTGTTGCTAAGAAAAGACGGGCAGGTGGCACCTGCCCTCTTTTAGGTATGGACAGAAATATGTTTGGCTATTTATAAGTATAATTTATGCTTGCATGTTTTTAAGACTTCTGAAAATGCCTGAAACGTCAGTGTTTTCAAGGGTTTGAGGACTTTTGGTAAAAATGCAAAGCTATCGTATTTTATAGGAAAATGGTGTAGTGGAATTGGACGGAGACGTCAAATATCGGGATAAGAAATGAATGAGACCCATGTGCTTGCGGAGGTGAGTGCATGGGTTTTGTTTTTTTGGGGGGGGAACAAGCGATAAAAGTAAGCGATAAAAAGCGACAGTAAGAGTGGAAGAAAATACGCAAGGTAATACGGAAGATGTGTATAGGATATCATAATGTGTCACAAATGAATGGTTAGGCTTGCATACTTACTTGCATGTGTGCACATGCAAGCTACATACAAGGTAGGCTTGTGAAAAAAGTTTGTTTCGAAATATGAAAAAAATTAAAGTTTCGAAAGTGAATGGTTGAATAAATTATACATAAGGTGTTATAATACGATTAGTTTCAAAACAATAAAAAAATTAAAGTTTCGAAAGCGGTGAAGATATGAAGACAATTGTAAGAGAAAGATATTTGGAAAGAATTAAAGCATTAAAGGATACTCCTGATATAAAGATTATTATGGGTATCAGACGTTCCGGAAAATCTAATTTGATGCAGGCTTATATTAATTATTTGAAAAGCGAGTTTAAAGATGTCAATATTATTTTTATTGACTTTATGGATTTGGAATTTGAAGAAATAAAGGAATATCACGCTTTGCACAAGTATGTGGAAGATAGATACGATAAGGAAAAGCAGAATTATCTATTTGTGGACGAAGTACAGTTATGTCCAAATTTTGAGTTAGCAATCAATAGCTTATATTCGAAAAATAAATATGATATCTATATAACCGGTTCAAATGCTTTTTTGCTTAGTGCTGATTTGGCAACTTTGTTCACGGGAAGATATATTGAAATTCATATGTTCCCATTCAGTTTTAAGGAGTATTGTGAGTATTATAGTGACCAAGCAGACAAGGACAAATTGTTTGAAGAATATTTCATCAAGGGTGGTTTGGCAGGTTCATATGCATACAACACTGACTTGGATAGAACAACTTATATCAAGGAAGTGTACGAAACTATTGTAAATAGAGATTTAGTACAAAAATATAATTTGCCTGATACGCAGGTGCTCCGTCAGTTGAGTGAGTTTCTGATGGATAATATAAGCAATCTGACTTCTCCGAATAGAGTAAGTGATATTTTGACTGCTAATGAAGTGCCGACAAATCATGTGACGATAGGAAAATACATCAAGTATTTATGTAATGCATTTATATTTTATGACATTAAGAGATACGACATACGAGGCAAGAAATATTTAGAAACTTCGGATAAGTTTTATATGTGTGATACAGGAATGCGTTATGCAATATTGGGTAGTCGAAATATGGATTATGGGCGAGTATATGAAAACATTGTATGCGTAGAACTTCTGCGTAGGGGATATGAAGTTTATGTTGGAAAACTCTATCAAAAAGAAATTGATTTCGTTGCACAGCGTGGCAGTGAGAAAATATATATTCAAGTAAGTGATAATATATCTAATCCGGAAACTTTTGAGAGAGAATATTCTACGTTGCTGCAAATAAAGGACGCCTATCCCAAGATGATTATTGCAAGAACAAAGCATCCTAAATACACATACGAAGGAATTGAGGTGTATGATATCGCTGATTGGTTGCTAGAAAAAGAGTAGATTATAAATATGTGATTTTAGGAAAGGAGGATTTCATGGATATAAAAAAATACTACCTATGCATGTCGCGTGGTAAGTATAAATGGTCAAGAGGTTGATTATCTTTCTGAATTGGTGATAGATGAGGAATGCATAACAAGAATTACGATAAAAGAAGTAGAACGTAAAATTTATGATAAAGTAAGAAGTGAAACTGTTGTAAATGTTGTTGTTAAGTATGAGGCGACATATATAACCATAGTAGAGTGTCAATTAGTTAATAAGTCATACAGGATGGGCTCGGACTGTAATGAAAGCATAATTAATTTGAAGTATATGTCATCTTTGCTTCTGCTTGATTATTTGTGGATTTCTTCTCAGGAAATTCGATTTACTGGAATTAACTATGAAATCACGGAGATTACGGAGCTACTAGGTGTGTATCCATATAAAATAGATTATGATGAATTAGCATTTCCTAGGGTGGAATGTGATATTAAAGGTGATGTTGTCTCAAAAATGGTAGGTCATGGGTTTTCCTATTTTGTTGCTCCTTCAATAACGCATGAACAAGATGGGCTGCATGTATCAATGTATGGCAGGATTCAATATTCGGGTGGAAAGGAAAGAAATATTAGTGAAATTTACGAGTTACTGAATAGTATTTGTTTGTTTTTTGAGATTCTGTCAGGTGAAATTATTACGATAGGGGATGTGCCTTTGAATCATGGTGAACGTTCGATTAAGACAGTAGGATTATGTAATTTTCCTAAGAATAAACTTAATTCATTGCAATCAAACTTTGATACCAGATCTTACCTGCGAAAAGGTCTTTTTAAGATTTCTGATTTTGAAGAGGGGATTGGCTCGGCTATTACGGTGTTTTATAAGATTCAGAATGAGTGTATGTTGGCTTGTGAAGCCTATAAGCAAATACTTTTGGATGAGGAAATAAAAATAAGCACATACAATAAATTCTTGAAGGTTATGCAAGTTGTGGAGGGCTTTCAGAGGACAAAGATTGATGAGAGTGAAGAAGTAGAGTTTGATAATAAAAAGAACGAGCTTATGGAGAAACTGGACGAGACTGATAGGGCATTTGTAAAGAAATATACATTTTATAATGGGCAGAATTTCAGAAAGTGTATGAATGAATTTACAATAGGGAGCATTCAAATTATATCAGGATTGCCAAGAACAAAAGCTAAAGAAGCGAGTGAGAAAATTATTGGTAAGATAATAAATGATAGAGATGTATATACACATGCATCCAAAGAGGCAAGACCTATATTAACTATAGAAGAATTACAAGCAGTTAATTATTGTTATAAGAGTTTCTTTAGGGTATTGGTATTAAATAATATGGGTTTGTCAGAACGGATTATAAGAAAACGATTACTGTTTGATAGAAAATTTGTAGTATATTATGAGAAGTTATTTAAACTCAAGATAGAAAAAGAAGATAATTATCATGATACAGGAGAATTTGATCAAATGATGTGGTGAGTTTAAATATAGTATATAGATAACGACAATTCCATTCTATAAAGAAAAATGTGTAAATGCCGATATATGTTATAGCTAAGGAAAGCGTCTATTTTCAAAGGATTGAATTTGAAAATAGACGCTGTTTTTTTGTTTGGATTGGAGGTTTTATTATGAGAATACAAGCACCAAATACATTTTATACAGGGACTTACTCTGTTTTGAATACGAATAGTGGTTCATCATTTCCGTATGCGATGAAAGTTGAAGGGTATGGAAATTCAGGAAACCAAAAGAGCTTATTTCAGTTTGCACATGTGATAATAACGGAACATATGGTAAATGCAAAATATGGTACAAAGATTACAAATGGTCCGAGGATACAGATGCAGACAGCGGGGAGTAAGAAAACGGAAGAATGGGTAAATGTTTCCAAAGAAGAGTTAGAGGCAGTAAAACTCCCAGATTCTTTTGAAGAATTAAAGAAAGAAAACTCTTTTTATTATCATGGAGAAGCAATAACTGATTATGAACTGATACAGACTGCAGTAGCATTAGGTAAAATGGAACTGCCTGTAGACGAAGCAAAAGACAATCCCTTTAAAGTCGCAATGGATGCGTTTGAAGTGCTTGTCAGAGACCAGGCAGCTCCGAAAAACTCATGGTCAAATACATTGTATTCTGAAGATGGAAAATATACCTTTACAAAGACTGAAAGTGGAAGATGGCTTATGCATTTGTTGGATGATGTTGGGATGGAAGCTTCTGTGGAAGATATTGCGAATTGGATGATGAGTGGCACGCCCAATAGAAATATTGAGACACGCTACCTGAATTATCTTCATACTGTAGATCCGGATTTATATAATGTGGCTATGCGAATAGGTTCGGAAGTCCGTACAAATGGTTTTATGGAGGATTTACACCAGCAGGGAATATTAAGTGATAGTCAAAATCAGTATGATATGAGTCTGTTGGGTATGTTGTTTGGTAAAGATGCGGATAGTATGCGTCTGTTATTGCATGGGTGTAAAGAGTCAGGAAATTTTTTTGAGTTGTTGGATTTATACAGCCCAGATGGAGCAAAATCGTTGGATAAGCTTCGGGAACAGCAAAGCAAGAATGGTGGAATTGTTTAGTATAAATGATTCATTCCCATTCAGATAAGGTTTCGTTCCATTACGCTAAGAAAAAATGAATATTGGTCGATATAGTTAATAGCTAGGAGAGCGTCTATTTTCAAAGGATTGAATTTGAAGATAGACGCTTATTTTTTGCTAAATAATATAATTAAACCACTTGGACCTTTCGGAAAGTGGTGCAACTCTGACTGACAGATGAGTTGCAGAAAGGAGAAATATGGGTATCAATGGTGTAGGGGCATACTATGCACAAAATTATGCTACACAAAACCGAAGTCGCGCTATAGGGCATAATGTGTCTGGACTTGGTGGTGAATCAATTGGAAATGCAACATCGCTTTCGGAATCATCTAGTAACGGGAAGAAAATAGGTATCACTACGGTTGGAAACAAGGGATATATTGCAATGTATGCAGATTCCTCAACGGAACAAGATCCAGTTATTAAGATTGGAGATTATGAAGTAAGAGTGAAAGAGGTTAATCCAAACAATGCTACCAAAATGGAAATGTTTGCGTTAATGTCTTATTTGGATGACCAAGGTCTTACAAATGATCAAGGAATGAAGTCTTTTAACAAGATGACAGCGTATTCCGCACAGGCAGAGTATAATGGATATTGTAGTGGTCTCTCTAATGAGAATGCGGCATGGACAGAAAAAAGAGACTGGATTGGTATCTTAGGAAATGCAAAAGAATCATTTTACAACATACCTCAAACCTATGAACAGGGATTAGAGTGTGAAAAGATAATTGACAATTTAAAAAAGTACACTGGGTCATCTTTGAATTCTAATAGTGACTATCTATCACAAATTCATAAGAAGATAGAAGAAATGCAGGAAAAACTTGATAACGATGAAGTAAATGAGTCTTTCCAAATTGGAGGGCAAACTTTTACTGTTGAAGAGTGGGATGAATTTTTAAAGAAGTTTGATTCTATCCAAGAGGCTATGGAAGCACTGATGAAAGAACGTCATACAAAAATGGAAGAGCAACAAACCAACACGGAAGAAGTGATAGATGCAACTACAACGGAAATGATAGTTTCTGAGAGTACATCTTGTACCTATCCGATAGGTAGTTCGAATGGCGAAGATGTGTTACATATTACCTGGTATACAGAGGAAGGAATCTTTTGTAGAAAAGCAGGACAAACCGAAGGATACGAATGGTCTATTCCATTTGAAAACAAAGAGCAATATAACAAAGTAATGGAATTTATTGGTCAGCTTCCAAAAGATAGTGATTGGAGATTTGCATCACAAGAAGGCTTTTGGAAAGATTTTTTGGATGATGAAATTGATATGAGTAGTTTTATAGATTCTATCAAGAATACAAACAAAAAAGTTGCTAGTAAAGAATATTCAGCAGAGGAAATACAAGAAGCTATTGACCGAGAGATTCAAAGCAATCAGCATAAGAAAAAATCCTTATATGAAATGTTAATCAATACATGTCCAGAAGGTACTAACGCTACATTTCGTTTTGTAGGAGAAAGTAAAATATATAATTTCTATGAATTTATTGAGGAGTTCCAAAGACGTTCTGATGAAATCTCTTTAGATTCAACATCTGCAATATCTAATACTAGAAGAACAGAAATAAAAGTTTCAAACTTTAAAGAACATGAAACTGCAAACTATAAGTTTGTTCCTGAACCAACGATTGGAAAAGGTGGTATGAGAATCTTAAAGAATGGTCAAAGCGTAGCAGTATTTTCTGCTGACAATTTGAAGATTCGAGTAGATGAGAAAACAGGAACAAGAGTCTTGATTAGTGAAATTCCAGGCATTGGTAATTCTTGGTATGATGCACTACCAGTAGATGTGGAATTAGAAAATGGATTAGCAGAGGCAATAGGAGTAGATGATATTCCAGAGGTTGCTTTAGATGGTTACTACATTGGAACTCACGCTGGAACAGGAATACAGTATGTAATGAGACCTGGCGATGAGGGACGAGGCGGTAAGGTGCTTCTTAAAGATGCAGCGGATGTGGCAAAATATAATGCTTTGGCAGAAGAATATTTTAACCGTTATCCTAATTTAGTCACAAGTCCAGAATATGGAAGAATATATGCTTCTTTTGAAATCTGTGGAATGATGGAGCGAACACCAACAGGTTTTGTAAGGATTGGATTTGACAATATTTCTTATAACGATAACTTGGACTATAAGAAGAATTGGAGTGCTAAGATAACTGGAGAGACATGGGATTTGTTATGGAAATGGTTAGAAGAGAACAGGAGCCATATGGAAGACGTAGGC
Source organism: Agathobacter sp. (assembly GCA_017409825.1). Taxonomy (GTDB): domain Bacteria; phylum Bacillota; class Clostridia; order Lachnospirales; family Lachnospiraceae; genus Roseburia. The sequence goes on from JAFQRZ010000031.1 coordinate 7,024, forward strand.
GAGTTTAGTACTTGGGGTGATATTATAGACGAACTCGGAGGTTCATATGAAAGAGTTTGGTCTGATGAAGAGTTGTTACAAGGGTACTTGAATAACTAAATTTTTCGTTCCAATAGAGGTAGCATTTGGTTCCTTTGCAATTGAAAAACTAAATATTTTTACGATATAATCAGCAACAAGGGATGGCATTTATTTTCAATGGATTGATTGGAGATAAGTGCCATTTCTGTTTTGAAAGAAGAGGGTGATAATTTGATTCGTATTGCGATTGTAGATGATGAAAAATTCATTAGAGAGCATGTAAAAAAATTGATAGAGGATAAGCAGGCAGAGTGTTTGCTGGATACATATTCCACAGGAGAAACATTAATCCAAGCAGATAAATGCTATGACATAGTATTCCTTGATATACAGATGGATGGAATGAACGGCATAGATACAGCCAGAATATTAAGACAGAAAACGGAACATACAGTTTTAGTTTTTATCACTGGCGTAAAGGAATATGTTTTTGATGCTTTTGATGTAGCTGCGTTCCATTATTTGATAAAGCCAATTGACGAGCAGAAATTTGCAGACGTTTTTAAGCGTGCAGTTTTAGAAGTGGGAAAGAAAAAACAGCAGGCAAATGGACAATTATTTGTTAAGACGAGATATCGTAATATCACTTTGGAGCAGAATGATGTTTTGTATATTGAAAGTCGAGGAAAAAAGGTAGAGATCCATACCAAGACAGATGTGATAGATGCTTATGCAGGCATAGGTGAGTTGGAAAAACAGTTAAAACAGAATTTCTATCGCTGTCATAGAGGGTATCTCGTAAATTTAGCATTCATTACGGAATACAGTAATGACAGTATTACCTTAAACAATAGTGAAAGCATTATCTTGGCAAAGGAGAAGTATGGAGAATTTGTAAAGGTATATATGAGATATCTGAAAAATGGAGGTGGCATCTTTGTATAGCGTGGTAAGTGAATTATTTGGAATTGTAACCACTATTTTTACAGGATATTGCCTTGCGTATTATTTTGATTCCTTTATGGATCGAAAGAATCTGTTTTGGGGTTACGGGAAATACATCGTTATCATTTTCTATGTCATTTGTGACTATTTACTGGATGGTTTCTTTCCAACTGTATTTGAAACAAAAGATACAATTGGAAAACAGGTATTGCTATTGGTAGTTGTATTTGGAATGGCTAAGGTGTTTTATTGTTCCAGAATTCAAATGCCTATTTTTCTAACAATTACTTTTGTTGCATTGAAGGATATATCTTCTTTTATTTCCATAACAATCTCCATGTGTAGCGATAAAGTGTTTGATTTGTGGCTTGTGTTGTTGGAAAAGGGATATATTTCCGTTGAATCAGTGGAGAGTTTGATTTCATGGACGGCAGGCATTTTGCAGCTAAGCATGATGGTTGTGTATGGTATGTTGTTCTATCAATCATTAAAGATGGTGGTTAAGAATTACAAAAGAAAAGAGCACTTTGTCAGTAAACAGGAATTGTTTTATTTACTGACTCCAGGGGGTGTTGGCTTTTTGTTGTGCGTATTACTTAGAACCATTCTTATTACGATGGAAGATGGAATGCCAATGGATTTATTTGATAAGTATCCAGAACTCATTCCTGTGGTTCCATCAGTTATGATATTGTCGATTCTGTCTATTGTTTGTAGCGTGAAACTGTTCCAAGACATGATTATGGTAAATGAAGAAAGAAGTGAGAAATTCATTTTAGAAAAGCAAATGAAGAGTATGCAGGAACACATTGCAGAGATGGAACATATCTACAGTGGAGTACGTAGTATGAAGCACGACATGAAAAATACGCTTTCCGTAATTATGCAGCTTGCAGTAAATGAGGATGTTAAGTCAAATGTGGAGTTGCAGAACTATCTCTCAGAACTGAATCAGACGATGGATAAGTTGGAATTTCAGTATAAAACAGGCAACACAGTGGTGGATATTCTACTGAATATGAAATACCACGAATTGACACGGGTTATGCCAGATGTTCAGTTAAACACAGATAGGCTACTATTCCTAGATGATTTGCAGATTCAGGGCTATGATATTGGAATTATTATTGGAAACGCTTTGGATAATGCAATCGAAGCCTGTAAGAAACTAAAAGAGCAGAACCAAAGTGCAGATGCTTTTATTACGCTGTCCTCATTTACCAGAGGAAAGATGTTCTTTATTGAAGTAGAGAACAGTTTTGATGGAAAGATTATTCGGAAAAAATACTCCGAGTTTCCGATAACGGATAAGAAAGATAAAGAGGCTCACGGAATCGGACTAAGTAATATCAAGAAAACAGCAGAAAAATATCACGGTGGCGTGGATTGGTCTGTTGAAAATAAAAAATTTACTTTAACGATTATGTTACAAAATGAAAGGGGAGAGGAAAGTGAATCTTGGTAATGTAGCAAGTGTTATGCAAATGGCATATCAAAAAGCAAATCAAACACAGAGAGCATCTGTAAGTGGTAATGATTTTGCAAGTAGATTGCAGGAAGCAAAAGATACAAATATGTCAAAAGTGGATGTTTATACCGAACAACTTAGGTCAAAGTTTGGAAATGTAATGATTATGTCTGTCGGAAAAGACCAGAATAGTATGGATAATCTGGGAATGGGAACATCAGGATATTCAAATGTTGTAATTGCACCAAATATTCTGGAACAGATGGCAAATGATCCTGAAAAGGCTGCCTATTATGAAGAAAAAATACAGCAGCATTTTGACTCAATACCAGAGACAGAGGCATTTATGAAAGCGATGGGGCATGTTACGACTTCTTGTGGAGTTGTTATACATGAGGATGGCTCAGTAACATATTATCTTAGCGGTGAAGAAGGACCTGAGAAGAAAGCAGAATTTGAGGCTGCACAAAAGGCAAAGCGAGAAAAGAAAGCAGAAAAACGAAGAGAAGAAATGGAGCGTAGCAAAGAGATTGCTGAGACGAGAAGACAGGAGTTAGAAAGTCAATATCGTTATCACATGATGGAACAAATGAGTAATGGACAAATATTTAATGAGATAGTTGCTTTCTGTTATTTGGATTCATCTCAAGTAGTTACACCATCGTATTCGGCATATGAAAGAGCAATTAGTTCAATAAGTAGTAATGTAATTTCAGGAATTTAAACTGCTCGGACCTTCATGGAGAGCAGAGCAACCTTGACTGACAGATGGGTTGCAGGAAGGGGGTACTATGATAGATAGTATGCAGTTTGGTTCAATTATGATGAACTGTGGGAGATATACAGAAAATAAAACGTCGGGAAGAGAGCAGGTAAACTCTTTTAGTGGAGTTTTAAAAAGTAAGAGTGCTGCATCGGTAGATGCGGCCAAAACTGAGGAAACAGCAGGAACAGAGAAAGTATCATTGGAGAGTATGTTAAAAGCTAAGTATCCGAATCTTGTTTACAATGTAGGAGATGCAACAAGTAGTGCTTGGCGCACAAGAAATGATTATCCATTTGAAGCATTATTTCAAGAGAGTGAAAAATCAGTAGAGCAGATAGAAAACTGGAGCCCAACGAGAGCTAATCCAAAGAATCAAAGATATATACCTATAGCCCCAGGGTGCAAGGCTGTTATGATACATCCGAAAGCACAGGAAAGAGTGGAAAATGATCCTGAATTTGCACAGGAAGTCATGGAACGTATCGAGAGCTGGTGGGCTTATGATATCGCAAGAAATGAAGCAATATCTCCTGGTTGTACAGTTGGAATGTCTCAAGCAATCGCTATCGGAGAGGATGGAGAAATTGCTAATGTGCTTGCTTGTGGTGGTGGAGATTCCATTAGTATGAATAAAAACAAGAATGATGATGAAGACCAATATGACTGGTGGATGGAGAGAATGGCTCGTCATGCCATGTATATGGAGTTGCTTCGTACAGGTAAAATTGATTATAGCAAGTATGCATTTTTTAAAAGTGGTTCGTTTGGTTCTTTCGGCGGTTCAGGTTTTAATAGCATGAATAGTATGCTTGCGATGCAGTCTGGGCAATCAGCAGAACGAGAAATTCACAGTATGTTACAGAATGGGTTGAAAGAGAAGTTGGGTGATACAATTTGTGGTATGCCAACAGATGAAGTGATTGACGGAACATGGAAAGATATTGAAGAAGGACGTTCTATAAGAATGTCGTTAATGATGATGTAGGAGGTTGTGGTATGAGAATTACGACACAGATGTTAAATGAATCAGCAAGAAAGGCGGGGCTTCCAATAAACCATACTTCTTTGTTAAATTACATTAAGAGTGATGGAAAACAAAATACTTTGTTGGATGCTCTGAATAAAAGCAATGAAACTTCAGTGAAAAAGGGAAGTTATGAGAAGATTGATAAAGAAGCAGACAAGTTAATGCAAGCTGCTAATAATTTGATACAAAGCGGAGAAAATAGTGTATTTGAACAAGCAAAAACAAGTAATGATTATCAAAAGGTATATGATGGAATAGAAAAACTATTTGAACGATATAATGGAACGCTGGAAGCATTAAAATCCACACCAAATACTATGAATAATTTTTACAGAGAAATGATGTTAGAAGCTTCAGCAGAAACAAAAGAAAGTCTTTCTGGTGTAGGAATTACATTTGTGAAAGACGGAACTGCTAGAGTTGATATGGAGAAGATAAAAGCAACTGATTTTGAAACACTAGAAGGTTTGTTTGGAACAGAAAGCGATTTTGTAAATAAAATTAGATTTTTAGCTGAAAAGGTTTCAAATAATGCGGAGGAAAATATTAGAAGTTTAAACAGTGCCTATAATGCAAGCGGTAGCATATATGCAGCTATTGGAAACAGTAAATTTGACTTTTGGGGCTAGAGTAACGGCGGATATTAAATGAGAATGTAGAATATGTACACATAAAATAAGTTCGAGCCGATTGGTGTAATACCAATCGGCTTTTGCTGTCAAAAGTGCTTAAATAAGGAATTTATAGAAGTAGATATAATTTATTAGTGTAGACATCTTTGGCAGAAATGACTAGAAATAAAAAATTCATATTACGGTAAAATATATCAAAATAATAATTTATCTATTATCATATATGGTAGTACTGTTACAAAAGAATATGATATTATAGGTAAAAGATAAAAATTGTTTTAAAGAGAAAAATTCATATATAGATGTAAATTTGATTTGATGATTCGGTAAAGCATGGTGAAGTGGAAGTTGTAGAGCAAGAAATAAAGTATAGGTTCATTTAGCCATACTTTTGGAGGTTATTATGGAAGACGAAAAAAAATTAAAAGCAGAAGACGAAGAGAAAAATACAAAAGCAGGTGTGCCAGCAGATTCTTTCAAAGGTTTACCAATGAACGAGTTAATTTCTGCACCATTGATTGCTGTAAGTGAAGCTCAGAAACAGCTTACTGATTCAGCCTTGGACTTTTATAATAAAATTGCTTTTGAAGATGATGCGAAAGCACGTTGTTTAGAATTTAATTTGAAATATCCCGTTCAGATATCTGATAGTATAGGAACGCAAGAAGTTCACGTAGAAGCACCATTTTTAGGGTTAGTTCCTATACCTTCATTGTTGATTGATAATGTAGACGTCAATTTCCAGATGGAGGTTACAGATACATCGACTTCAAAGAACTCAGAAAATGCAGATTTGAGTGCAGATATGACCCCAAAAAGGTTCGGATATAGTGTAAGTGTGCAAGGAAAGGTAAAGGCATCCAGAGAGAATACAAGCAGTACCGATCAGAATGAAAAATATCAGGTATCGGTATCAGCGATCCAGCGGCCACAGGCAGAAGGTCTATCTAAATTGATGGATACTATGGCAAGTTGCATAGAACCATTGGATAAAAAGGAATAAGTTAAAATAAAAATTGGGCGTAGGAGAATCTGTGTTTAATAGGCCTCTCTTTTGATAGACTAAATATTTATCAAAGAGAGGTATTTTTTAGTGGACAATTTTACTACCTTATATAGATAATTAATGAAATTGAAAAAGGTTATAAAAAATATCCTAATCCCCTTGACCCTCTACCTAGTTTAGGGTGTAGCGTAAAAGAAAAAAAGGAGTCAAAAACCATGAAAATAGGTGAAGTTGCAAACGAAACAGGTTTATCAATTAGCAATATTCGTTTCTATGAAAAGAAGGGATTATTAGCACCGACAAGGAAAGAAGAGAGTGGATACAGGGACTATACAGCAGAGGATGTGAACAGATTAAAAACAATTTTACTGTATAGAAAAATGGGACTTCCAATTGAAACGATATATTTAGTGTTTCAAGGGAGTATTACACTTACAGTAGCATTGGAAAGACAAACAGAGGAATTGCGAAAACAAAAGGAAGAAATAGCTGCATCTCTAGAACTGTGTCAAAAGGTATTAAATGATACGAATTTAGAAAAGATAAATGTAGATACATATTTAGATTTTGTCGTAGCGGAAGAAGAAAAAGGAAATCATTTCATTGAAATACAAGAGATTATAGATGATTTTACAGAGTATACAGGACTAAAAAATTTAGTGTCTGGAAATGGATGCGTTGCACGTTTTTTAAACAATCCAAAGGTGATACGTGTGTTATCAGCAGTATGGCTAACAACTTGTATTTTATTACCGATTTTTGTAATGCTGGACTCTTATACAAGAGATATATTTGTATCGTTTCAATTGATTGCATTTTATGTTGTGTGGGTGTTTATCATGTTAGTTCCATTCTTTAAATATCACTTTGTCGATAAGAACAGAGGTGATAATTAGTGAATGTGATAGCAGATTTCATTGGACAAATTGTGCAAGTGTTTTATGGTTTAACAGGAGATTATGGAATCGCCATTGTAATGATTACATTAAGCATAAAGCTCTTGTTATTACCTCTAAATATAAAGCAAAGAACGCAATTAGAAAAGCAAAAAGAGGTTAGCCAGAAGGTTGCAGAAATACAGCAAAAATATGCCAACAATCAAAATAGGATGAATGAGGAGCTGCAAAAAGTATATGCTGAAAATGGAATTGGAAGTATGGGCTGTTTGTCGACATTGATTCAAATGCCTATTATGATAGGACTCTATCACGGGATAAGGAATGTGATAACTGAAGATGCTACAAGTGTGTTATTACCTTGGGTTTCCTCGTTGCTATTAAGTGATACTGCTTGCATATTGCCGATAGCAACATTGATACTTCAGATTGTACCAATGCTGTTTTCATATATGCCCTGTTTTAAAGAGAAACAAATGCAGAAAACACCGATGGGGACAATTATAATGATATTAGTAATGAATGGTATGTTTGTATTTATGATTCCGTCAGGTGTCGGATTGTATTATTTGGTATCTAGTTTATTTACGGTGGTGGAACAGGTTATTTTTCTTGCCTTTACACATTGAAAACCCCTCCTACTTATGATAAAATCACTTTAAATTGAGATACTAGGCTTACGGAGGTTAGAAAATGGAAGCATACAAGCAGGAATTTATTGAATTTATGGTAGAAAGTGACGTGTTAAAGTTTGGTGATTTCACTTTGAAAAGTGGTCGTAAATCTCCATTCTTCATGAACGCAGGTGCTTACGTAACAGGTTCTCAGCTCATGAGACTTGGCGAATACTATGCAAAAGCGATTCATGATAACTATGGTGATGACTTTGACGTATTATTTGGACCAGCCTACAAGGGTATTCCAATTGCAGTAGTGACAGCGATTGCATACAGCAATTTATATGGCAAAGAAGTACGTTACTGCTCAGATAGAAAAGAAGAAAAAGACCATGGTGCAGACAAGGGAAGCTTCCTTGGTAGCAAGTTAAAAGATGGTGACAGAGTGGTTATGATTGAAGACGTTACGACATCTGGTAAATCTATGGAAGAAACCGTTCCAAAGGTAAAAGGTGCTGCTGATGTTACAATCGTAGGTCTTATGGTTTCTTTAAACCGTATGGAAGTTGGCCTTGGTGGCGTAAAGAGTGCCTTAGATGAAATCAAGGAAACCTATGGTTTTGATGCAAAAGCTATCGTAACAATGGCAGAAGTTACAGAACATTTACACAATCGTGAATGCCAGGGCAGAGTGGTAATCGACGATGAAATCAAAGCAGCAATTGACAAATACTACGAACAGTATGGCTGCAAATAAGAAAGATAATAAGCTGGTAATGTGGGTATGCTTTGTAGCATACCTACTTTTGCTGGTATATGTAGTTTTTTTTAGCTCTGGATTTGGCAGAGAGGATCATGCAGAGTATCGATACAATCTGACTCTGTTTCAAGAGATTGGGAGATATTACGGCGTGGGTATTCGAACAGGTTACTGGAGCTTGTTTGGGCTGAATGTCATAGGGAATATTTGCGTTTTTATGCCTTGGGGAATGTTTCTGCCAAGTCTTTTTGTAAAGTGCAGAAAATTATTGTTGGTGGTTGTGCTTAGTTTAGAGTTAAGTCTCCTCGTTGAAGTGATTCAGCTGGTAACGAGGGTCGGAAGTTTTGATGTGGACGACCTGTTACTCAATACGATAGGTGGTATGCTGGGATATTTCATATATAAAATATTTACGGGCATAACTAGTTTGAGGCGAAAAGGATAAGAGGAATAGAAAAGGAAGATACAGGATGAGAAGAAGACGAAGGTCCTATAAGTTTACAGAGAAAACGCATTCCAAAAAAGCGATGGTTTCTTTTGGGTTGGCAGTAGTTACTTTTGTAACTTATTTTGTTTTTGTATTTTTATCATATAAGGCAGCAGGTCAGCTTTCTGCATATTATGGTGCAGTGGGAGTGCTGGCAATGCTAGTGGCAATCGTATCAATGGGATTGGCGATTTCCACATTAAGGGAAGAAGACTCCTTTACATTATTTCCACGAATGGCATTAGGTGTGTCCATCGTGTCTACTGTTTTGTGGGTTGGAAATTATGTGCAGGGATTTATGAGAGGTTGATATGAAATATTTAGAATTAATTAAAGAAAGCAATGAAGAATTGTTAGAGCGCTATGAATTGGTGTCAGAGCGTGTGGCAGAATTGGCAAAGGATGCTAGTGAAGCAGGAAAATATGCAGATTATTTTGAGAAGACAGCACAGTATCTGGTGCTTTTAAATACTATTGTGGATGATGCAAGAAATGGGAAGATTTCTAGCATGGATGAAGAAAAAGGCAAGGAAATCAATGAGAAGCTCTATGCAGATATTTTAGGTGAGACATACAATACAAGCTATGCGAATCCAAGCTATGCCGTAGAGCAGTTCGGCGTGGAAGCAGGACAAATTTTGACTGCCCTTCATGCGAGAATCCGTGGCTGCCGTTTGAGCGTGTTTGAAGGAAGCTTGCAGAATGTATGTATTTTAAGTGAGTTGTTTGTAGAATTATACAGCTATTTCTGTGAAGAGGCAGTAGAGCTTTCTTTGGTAAAAGATGCACTTTATTCCTTCATGCATGACTATACAGAGGTGTTCAATGAAGATGCAATTGCACGTCTTGTAAACCCAGATTATGATTATTATGCAGATATTGTGATGGATAGTAATTTATCTACTACTGCATATTTATATCGTTATGGTTTATTTGTAGGGGAAAATGAAATTGGTATTTCGCAGTTCTTAAATACCTTCTCAGACGAAGAGATGCAGGCAATGGCAGATACCTATACCGAAGGATATCGTATGGGCTTTGTGGCGACTCAGAAGGATTTAAGCAAAAAGACCACAGCAGAAGTGCGTTATCCAATCGGTTTTGAACGTATGGTTCGTGTTGCAGTAAAGAATTTTGAAAAGTTAAACTTACGTTGTGTACTCCGTCCATACAGCACATCTGCAAACAAGCAGTATGATTATGACCACAGAGAAAACCATGCACTCTGGATGGACAAGGCCTATGTAGAAAGAAGCTTAGAAGTATACCGTACAGTATTTGAAAAATACAAAGATATCTGTCCAGGATACGCAGGCCCAGCAGTAATTGAAGTGTTTGGAGAGGTGCCATTTTCTCCAGCAAGCAAGGATGCAAATATTCGCTTGGATGAAAAACAGCAGCAGCTTTCTATCTATGAACGTAGTCAGTTTGGACAGATGTTAAACAAGGCGATTCATGGAGAAGAAAGAAGCTTTACGATTATTGCTTACCCAATTCCTGAAATCGGAGAGCGATTTGAAGAAATCTTTGCTGAAACTGTGAAGCTGAACACCTTGGATTATGTGCTTTACCGTGATATGCAGCAGAAGATGATTGATGTATTAGATCAGGCGGAAAAGGTACACATTTTAGGCGCGAATGGCAACAAGACAGATTTGTATGTGTCTATCTATCCACTCGAAAATCCTGAGAAAGAGACTGCCTTTGAAAACTGTGTGGCAGATGTAAATATTCCAGTTGGTGAAGTATTTACTTCTCCAGTATTAAAAGGAACGACAGGTAAGCTTCATGTAAGCCAGGTTTACCTTGGAAATTATAATTATCTGAACCTTGAAATTGATTTCGTAGATGGTATGATTACGAACTACACCTGTACGAACTTTGAAAACGAGGAAGAAAACAAGAAATACATTCAGGATAATATCCTTCATCATCACGATACATTGGCACTTGGCGAATTTGCTATTGGAACAAACACCACTGCCTATAAGATGGCACGCCAGTACGATATCGCTGCTAAATTGCCAATTCTCATTGCTGAAAAAACTGGCCCACACTTTGCGGTTGGCGATACCTGCTTTACTTATGATGAAGACAATATCACTTACAATCCAGATGGCAAAGCGATTGTGGCTCGTGACAATGAAGTTTCTATCCAGAGAAAGACAGACATGTCAAAGGCTTACTTCAACTGTCATACAGATATTACAATTCCGTATGATGAATTGGGACATATCAAAGTAATTAGAAAAGATGGAAGTACAGAAGATATCATTGTAGATGGTAGATTCGTGGTTCCAGGAACGGAAGAACTTAATAAACCATTGGATGAAATGTAGAAAAGCTGGCGGGATGAGTATATATCAATCCCGCCTTTTTTGTTGCTGAAAAGTGACAATATTGTAACTGTACCTGTGATATAAAACCGGCTATAATAAACACATCATAAAAGGAACAAAGGAAACAAGTGATGACAAAGATATTGATTGTAGAAGACGATAAGGGAATCGTAGAGAATCTGACGGAATTTCTAACAAACGAAGGGTTTTCGATAGCGTCAGCGAGTGGACAGAAAAAGGCGTTAGAATTTGTAGAGCAGGAGCATTTTGATTTAGTTTTACTGGATATTTCGATTGCGGATGGCAATGGGTTTGCGGTTTGTTCTGCTATCAAAGCAGATTATAATATTCCAATCATTTTTCTAACTGCTTCCGGCGATGAGTATAGTACCGTAACGGGATTTAATTTGGGGGCGGATGATTATATAGCAAAGCCATTTCGACCAAGAGAGTTGGTGTCGCGTATCAAAAATATTCTTCGCCTAACAGGAAGTGCTGGTTCTGTGACAGTGCTTGGTGATGTTTTTGTAGATACAGTAAAGGGTACGGCAAAGAAGAATGGGCAGGAACTTTATCTGTCGGCATTGGAATATCGTCTGCTCTTGGCTTTTATCAATCATCGTGGAGCCATTCTTTCTAGAACACAGCTTTTAGAAATGATTTGGGATATCGCAGGAGAGTTTGTAAATGACAATACATTGACGGTTTATATCAAACGTCTAAGAGAAAAGATAGAGGATGATCCACAAAATCCACAGATAATAAAGACGGTTCGTGGACTGGGGTATCGTGTCGATTAAGGAGAGCGTATGAGGCTATTAAGAAACAAAGAAGTACGAAATGAATGCTTGGTGTTAATTGTGATTACCATTGTGGCAAGCATTGTAGCAGGGCTATGGAATCCAGCCTGTGGAGGCTGTGTTTTGGTAGTATGCGCTATGTTGAATGGCGTTCATTTAGTAAATACCTACAGAAGATATCGAAGAATTGAGGCATTGTCCGCAGATATCAACCGTATCCTGCATGATGATATACATATCTCCTTTGACAAATATGAGGAAGGAGAACTAGCGATTTTGGAGAGCGAAGTACAGAAAATGGTAGTGCGCTTGCGAGAACAGCAGGGACAGCTTTTGGCAGATAAGAAATATCTGGCGGAGTCCATTGCAGATATTTCGCATCAAATCAGGACTCCCTTGACCTCGATTAATTTGTTGCTTTCTTTTTTGGCAGAATCAGATATTACAGAAGAAAAAAGACAGAAAACCATTCGTGAGTTGTATGAATTATTATCTCGAATTGATTGGCTGATTACGACTTTGCTTAAGATTTCAAAACTGGACGCAGGAACGATTCAGCTAAACAAGGAAAATGTGTTGATGAAAAATTTGATAATGCAAAGTGTAGAACCACTTTTGGTGCCAATCGAACTGCGTGGTCTGGAGGTTAAAGTAGAAGCACAGGGCAAGTTTGTGGGAGATGTGAAGTGGACGAGTGAGGCAATAGGAAACATTGTCAAAAACTGTATGGAGCATACACCAATGGGAGGAACTTTGCAGATACAGGCGAGTGAAAATGCTTTGTATCAGGAAATTATAGTGGAAGATACGGGGTGTGGCATTGCACCAGAAGATTTGCCACATATTTTTGAACGATTTTATAAAGGGAAAAATTCAAACGATAAAAGCTTTGGCATAGGCTTGGCTTTGGCTCGAGGCATCATTACTGCACAGAATGGCACGATTAAGGTGGAAAATAAAAAGACAAACGGGGCGAAATTTACCCTGCGCTTTTATAAAGAGTTGTCTTGAAGTAAAAGTGACGGATTTGTAAGGGAAAAGTCATGGGACTGTCATCTTGACATGATAGATTTTGATTGTAAGACACAGAGGGCATCTCTCTTGTAAGAAAAGGAGAAAACAAATGGAAATCTTAAGAGTAGAAAATCTAAGCAAGATATATGGAAAAGCAGAAACCGAAGTGAAGGCTTTGGATAACGTATCCTTTTCCATTGAAAAAGGACAGTTTGTGGCGATTATCGGGCCTTCGGGTTCTGGAAAATCCACACTTTTACACATTTTAGGTGGTGTAGATAAACCAACCAGTGGAAAAGTATATGTAGACGGATGTGATGTATATGCACAAAACGATGAGCAGTTGGCAATTTTCCGTCGCCGTCAGGTGGGATTGATTTATCAGTTTTACAATTTGATTCCTGTACTTAATGTGACAGAAAATATTACGCTTCCAGCACTTATGGATGGGCAGAAAGTAAATAAGGAGCGTTTACAGGAACTTTTACAGGTGTTGAAATTAGAGGAAAGACAAAAGCATTTGCCAAATCAGTTATCCGGTGGACAGCAACAGAGGGTATCTATTGGACGAGCGCTTATGAATGCACCAGCAGTAGTGCTTGCGGATGAACCTACTGGAAATCTGGACAGTAAAAACAGTCAGGAAATCGTGGAGCTTTTGAAGCTTTCCAATAAGAAATATAATCAGACCTTGATTATGATTACCCATGATGAAAATATTGCTCTTCAGGCAGACCGCATCATCGCTATCGAGGATGGAAAAATCATTCGAGATGAGGTGATTCGTTCATGAGTATTTTTAACAAAGTAACCTTAGAAATTTTAAAGAAAAACAAAACACGTACGATTGTTACAATCATAGGCATTATTCTATCGGCAGCTATGTTTACAGCAGTTACGACCACTGTTTCTACGTTGCAGAATTTTATGTTACAGGATGCCATTCATGAAACAGGAGATTGGCATGTTAGTGTAACAGAAGCAGACAAGAGCTTTTTTGAATTTATAAAGAATCCAGTTTCTTATGTGGAAGGTTCAGACTTTGCAAGTCCGGAAACAAAAGAATTATTTCAGGCGGGAAAAATAAAAAGCTATGTGTACAGCCAGCAGCTGGGTTATGCCTATGCAGAAGGATGTACCAATGAATATAAGCCCTATCTTTATGTGATAGGCGCGGATAAAAGATTTTGTGAGACGATGCCAGTACATTTGACCGGTGGGCGTTTGCCAGAAAAATCCGACGAAATTCTTTTGCCAGAACATTTGGCGGAAAATGGCGATGTACATTACAAAGTAGGTGAAGTACTTGCTTTAGAACTTGGAAGTCGTGTTAGTGAAGGTTGTGTATTAGGACAGCATAATCCTTTCCAAAAGCCAGAGGGTGATGACCCAGAAACTCAGGAAGTATATGAACATTTAGAGGTAGTAGAAACTCGCAATTATACGGTAGTAGGGTTTTATGAAAGACCAGATTTTGAAAACTATTCTGCACCAGGTTATACAGCAATTACCGTGATGGATAAAGTAAGACCAGAAGAGGCTCTTTATAATTTCTATTTCAAAATGGAAGACCCAAAGGATGCGTTAGAATGGTATGGATATTTGCCAGGGGCCTCATATAATTCTAGTGTGCTAACTTATATGGGGGTATCCGATTTTGTTGGATTTTATAGTGTGCTGTACGGTTTGGCAGCTATTTTATGTGGGCTAATTATGTTTGGTTCAGTATCCCTTATTTACAATGCGTTTTCCATTTCGGTATCGGAAAGAACCAAACAATTTGGGTTGCTTTCATCAATTGGAGCAACGAAGAAACAGCTTCGTCAGATGGTGTTCTTTGAAGCCTTTGTAGTAAGTTTGATAGGTATTCCCCTCGGTATTTTAGCGGGGATAGGCGGTATGGGGGTGACCTTCCATTTTATTGGAAAAGCATTTAGTTCCTTGATGGATTATACGGTTCCCCTTTCCCTTTGTATCTACCCAGTGTCGTTAGTAGCAGCTTGTGTGATTACATTGGCTACAGTGCTCATTTCGGCGTGGATTCCTTCAAAACGTGCCACCATAGTGACGGCTGTAGAAGCAATTCGACAGAGTGGAGATGTAAAGCTTTCCAAACATGAAAAGAAGAAATTGCGTAAGACAGAAAAAGATGGAACAACTAGATTGGAACAGATGGTTCATCGAGTATTTGGTCTGTCTGGAATGATTGCAGATAAGTATTACAAACGCAATAAGAAGAAATATCGTGCGACGGTATTAAGTCTTTTTATGAGTATTGTACTCTTTGTTTCTGCATCTGCGTTTACAAGTTATTTGACGGATGCGGTAGAAAGTGGGTTTGAGAAGAATGGATACGATATCGTCTATAGTTATGATCCAACGTTGTATATGACTGATGAGGAAGTCGAAAATCTGGATTTTAAGAGTATGATTTCTCATGAAGTATTATCTGAATTATTTGATGAAGCAGAAGCTGTAACCGACGCAACGTATGTAGCAAAGAAAGGTAGCAGGATAGAAATTGACGGGCAGGAACTTTTCTTTGGGGTGGTATTTGTAGAAGATAGCGTATATGATGAATTCTTAAAAGAGCATAAGCTGGATAAAACGAAATATGCAAATCCAGAGCAACCACTTGGTGTTGCAATTGACGGAAGTACATTTTTTGACTATGAAGCAGAAAAATTTGTAACAAAGCATTTTTTAGACTCAGAAGAATGTGAAATTACGTTAGGGAGTGGTACAGAGAACGTAACATTGCAGGTAGGCGCAGTGGTCGAAGGCAGACCATATTATGTAAATGATGTATATGAACTTTCGGTTGTGTATCCATATAGTTTAAGAGAAACTGTTTTGCAGGAAATGGCAAAGGAAACGTTTTTCTGTGATCATTATATTTTATCCCAAAATCATAAGTTATCTTATGAAGCGATGAAGAATACCGTGGTGGAGCAAGGTCTTAGCAAAAGAATGTTGACGGATTATGCAGAAGCGGCAGAAGAAAATCGTTTGCTTATTTTGATTGTAAATGTATTTTCGTATGGATTTATTGTGCTGATTTCCTTAATTGCGGCAGCCAATGTGTTTAACACAGTATCCACGAATATTATTCTCAGAAGACGTGAGTTTGCGATGTTAAAATCTGTGGGGATGTCAAATAAAGAAATGAGCCGCATGATGAATTTTGAGTGTATCTTATACGGAAGTCGTGCATTGCTGTATGGCTTACCAGTTTCGGCGCTTATTACCTGGTTTATCTATCGTGTCATTTCCAATGGTTTTAGCGCGGGATTTTATCTGCCTTGGGGAGCGATTGCGATAGCTATATTTAGCGTATTTGCAGTTGTATTTGCGACAATGCTGTATTCCATGAGAAAGATTCAAGGGGACAATCCATTAGATGCACTTAAAAATGAGAATTTATAAGCGTTGATTCAAAAAGACAAAAGCTTTATTAGAAAAACTAATCACAAAAATAACAATATATAATTGGAAAAAGATAGTGTTCAAAGGTATACTATAAGTGTGTCTTTTTGGACACTATTTTACTTATTTATTAAACGTTAAATACAGGAGGAAAGCATAATGGATTACAAGAGTTCCGGTGTTGATATCGAAGCTGGTTACAAATCAGTAGAGCTTATGAAGGAGCACGTAAAGAAAACAATGAGACCAGAAGTATTAGGTGGTCTTGGTGGTTTCTCAGGTGCATTCTCTTTAGCAAAGATTAAAGAAATGGAAGAACCTACTTTAGTATCAGGTACAGACGGATGTGGTACAAAAGTGAAACTTGCTTTTGTTATGGACAAGCATGATACCATCGGTATCGACGCAGTTGCTATGTGCGTAAACGATATTGCTTGTGCAGGCGGCGAACCATTATTTTTCTTAGATTATATTGCATGTGGTAAGAACTACCCAGAAAAAATTGCTACTATCGTAAAAGGTGTTGCAGAAGGCTGTCTTCAGTCGGAATGTGCACTCATCGGTGGTGAAACAGCAGAACATCCAGGACTTATGCCAGAAGATGATTATGACTTAGCTGGTTTCGCAGTAGGTGTTGTTGATAAAAAAGACATCATTACTGGTGAAAACTTAAAAGATGGTGATGTTATCATCGGTATGGCTTCTACAGGTGTTCATTCTAACGGTTTTTCACTTGTTCGTAAAATTTTCAACATGGACAAAGAAACACTTGATACATACTACGAAGAATTAGGCACAACTCTTGGGGAAGCACTTATTGCTCCAACAAGAATTTATGTAAAAGCACTCAAAGCGGTTAAAGCAGCAGGTGTTACTGTAAAAGCATGTAGCCATATCACAGGTGGCGGTTTCCAGGAAAACGTTCCACGTATGCTTCCAGAAGGAAAACATGCCGTAATTGAAAAGAACAGCTACGAAGTTCCAGCGCTCTTCAAATTGATGGCTGAAAAAGGAAACGTAGAAGAAGATATGATGTACAATACTTACAACATGGGTATTGGTATGATGGTTTGTGTAGACCCAGCAGACGTAGAAACAGCTATGGAAGCGATGAGAAGCACAGGCGATACACCTTATGTAATCGGTAAGATTGTTGACGGAGAAAAAGGAGTTACATTATGCTAAAAATAGCAGTATGTGTATCTGGTGGTGGTACAAATCTGCAGGCAATTATCGATGCTGTAGAAAATGGTACAATCACAAATACAGAGATTTCTGTAGTTATCAGTAACAACAAAAATGCGTATGCTTTGGAGCGTGCGAAAAATCATAATATCGAGGGTATCTGTATTTCTCCAAAGGATTATGAAACTCGTGCAGAATTCAATAAAGCATTTTTAGAAAAACTGGATTCCTACGAAGTAGACCTTGTAGTTTTGGCAGGCTTCCTCGTAGTGATTCCACCAGAAATGATTGCAAAGTATCGCAATCGTATCATCAATGTACACCCATCTCTCATTCCATCATTCTGTGGAACAGGGTTCTATGGACTTAAGGTTCACGAAGGTGCATTGGAAAGAGGTGTAAAAGTGACAGGTGCGACAGTGCATTTCGTAGATGAAGGAACTGACACTGGTCCTATCATTTTACAGAAGGCGGTATATATCGAAAACGGTGATACAGCAGAAGTGCTCCAAAGACGTGTGATGGAGCAGGCAGAATGGATGATTTTACCGAAAGCAATCGACCTTATCGCAAACGGTAAAGTTTCGATTGTGGATGGACATGCAATTATCACAGAGTAATTTTCACAGGCTGTTTCAAAAGAGACAGCCTATGGTGCCAAGCATCCAAGAAAAGGTCCAGTGAACCTTTTCTTGGTTTTTTTGAAGGGAGATAAACATGAAAGTACTTATCGTAGGAAGCGGCGGTAGAGAGCATGCTATCGCAACAGCAGTGGCAAAAAGCCCTAGAGTAGATAAGATTTACTGTGCACCAGGCAATGCTGGTATTGCTGGCATCGCAGAATGTGTGAGCATAGGTGCAATGGAATTTGATAAATTAGTAGCTTTTGCAAAAGAAAACGCAATTGACTTTACTATCATCGGTATGGACGATCCACTCGTAGGTGGTGTAGTAGATGCGTTTGAAGCAGAAGGATTAAAAGTATTTGGACCACGCAAAAATGCAGCTATTTTAGAAGGCTCAAAAGCATTCTCAAAGGATTTGATGAAAAAATACAATATCCCGACTGCTGCTTATGAAAACTTCGATGATGCAGAAAAAGCAATCGAATATTTAAAAACTGCGAAGATGCCAATTGTACTGAAAGCAGATGGTCTTGCACTTGGAAAAGGTGTTCTTATTTGTAATACCTTAGAAGAAGCACTCGCTGGGGTAAAAGAAATCATGGAAGACAAGAAATTCGGTACTGCTGGTAACACCATGGTAGTAGAAGAATTTATGACAGGTCGTGAAGTATCTGTACTTTCTTTCGTAGATGGAAAGACCATCCAGATTATGTCTTCGGCACAGGACCACAAACGTGCGAAAGATGGCGACCAGGGCTTAAATACTGGTGGAATGGGAACCTTCTCACCAAGTCCATTTTACACAGAAGAAGTAGATGAATTCTGCCAGAAGTATATTTATCAGGCAACGGTAGATGCGATGGCAGCAGAAGGACGTGAATTCAAAGGCGTTATCTTCTTTGGTCTTATGCTCACTCCAGACGGACCAAGAGTATTGGAATACAATGCACGTTTCGGTGACCCAGAAACACAGGTAGTTTTACCAAGATTGAAGAATGACATTATTGATGTCATGGAAGCATGTGTGGATGGAACACTTGACCAGATTAACTTAGAATTTGAAGACAAAGCAAATGTATGTGTTGTATTAGCATCCGATGGATACCCACTTGCGTATGACAAAGGGCTTCCAATTACAGGCTTTGAAAACTTCGAAGGCAAAGAGGACTATTTCTGTTTCCACGCAGGAACCAAGTTTGATGAAAATGGCAGTATCGTAACAAATGGTGGACGTGTACTTGGTATCACAGCAACAGGTGCAGATTTAAAAGAAGCAAGAGCAAAAGCGTATGCTGCAACAGAGTGGATTCACTTTGACAACAAATATATGCGTACTGATATTGGTAAAGCAATTGATGAAGCATAACATAGAGTATAGAAGAGGCGTCACAAATTGATATTTGTGACGCCTTTTTGATTAGATGTTTGTCGATATTTCGCAATCATAATCAATTAACGAAATCAATTCTTCTTCTTGAATGTCAGATGGTACATCAATGATGAAAGAATACGTTTTCACATTATTGTTTTGTCTAAGAATCTTGGTTTCGTGTAATTGGATGTTGTATTCTAGCAAAAGCTCCCGAACTTTGGTCTGATAGTGGTCTTCTGTTACGTTGAAAACTTTCAGTTTCATGGTGCGGTCCTGTTGTAAAAATTTGAAGTCCATGTGTAGAAATATCTGAGAAACCACGATAATGACGGTGGCGGCAATGCCTACGACATACATACCAGAACCAATGGCCATTCCAACACCGGAAGTCGCCCAAATCCCTGCGGCTGTGGTCAAGCCAGAGATTTTATTCTTGTTGACAAAAATCGTTCCAGCGCCGAGGAAACCAACACCGCTTACAATAGTAGATGCCACACGCGATGGATCGAGACGAACATCAGCGCCAAGCATCATTCCTTGCATTGCTACATCATAGAATGCATATTTCGAGATAATCATCATAAGTGCTGCGGCACAGGCCACAACACAGTGTGTTCGAATACCTGCACCTTTGGAACGTACTTTTCGTTCATAACCGATTAAACAGCCGCACAAGCCTGCGATAATGATTCGAACAATATAATACAAATACTGTACCTCAAATAACTCCATAAAAAATCCCCCTCATTTTCCGTTTTTATTATTATAACACAATTAAGTATTCAGAATATATATAAAAAATATAGAAATTGTAGTAATGATATGATAAAATACAGCTATACTATGCGAAAAATCGCTTTGGGGGAAATTATGTCGGTATTCAATCGAAAAGAAACAGTAGTAAGTAAAGAAATATTGGAACGTGGCGAATTACAATTAGGTCTTATGAAAATGATGGCAGAGGAAAGTCACGATAAGTTCTTGGAATATTATAGAGAAACAGATACGATTATTTTGAGTGAAATTCAGGATGGACGTTTTCACGTGATGGAAACGGTGGAAGGGTTCATTTCGCGTGAAAATATGGTGATGAATCGTATTTATGAAAAAGATCAGGATATGTATCGCAAGGAGATACAAAAATGTTTGGCACAGCCGAAACATAGTGTATTTGATGTGCGTTATATTGTGCCTGACTTTGGACCAAGATGGTATCGCATGTTTTTAATGAGTGTTGGGGATGCCAATGGTTATGTAACGAAGTTTGTTGCGAGAATGGTAAATATTCAGGAGCAGAAGGCGGCTCAGGAAAATATGAAAAATCAGGCAGAGAGAGATTCTTTGTCTGGCGTCTACAATCATGCCACCTATGAAAAATTATGTACGGAGCTGGCGGATCGAGTAGATAATGGACTGCTGTTTTTAATGGTAGATATCGATAATTTTAAACAGATTAATGATACCTGTGGACATCATGCCGGAGACCAGGTGATTCAACATGTGGGTATGGTATTAGAAACCTATGTAAAAGGCAGAGGTTATGCAGGCAGAATCGGTGGAGACGAGTTTTCGGTTTGCTTTTATGATGTGTTCTCACAAGAGGAAGCAGTATCCTTATGCGTAAATATCAAAGGCGCATTAGGGCAATATATGAGCACGGTTCCATTTACCGTTTCCATTGGTGCGACGATGAGTGATGGTCGCAGATTGAATTTCAAAGAATTGTATTTTGAAGCAGATGAAGCTGTTTATTATGCAAAGGAAAATGGAAAGAACCAGATTGTTTTCAAGAATGAAATTCAGAAGATGAAGCAGGAACGTTTTCGTGAGAGCAAGGGCGAGTACGCGCTGACGGAAGAAGAAATCGCTTTGGATCAGAAAATGCAATACATCACCATTGTAGAGCCTATACAGAAGAAGATATTGTACATGAATGAGGCTGGACGTGAGATATTAGGACTTTCCCTGGAGGAAGTTCAGAATATGTATTGTTATCAGCTTTTCAAAGGCTGTGACAAAGAGTGCGCGGTATGTGCATTACACGCGAACCATGTACAGGTTTTAAAAGATCATGAATCTGGAGGCTTGAAAAAATATATTCCGGATGGAAAATTTATTCTTCAAAGCAGTTATACGATGTGGAAGGGAATTTCTGCTAGAAGCATTTCTTTTTTAGATGTCAACGATACAGAGCATGTGGAGCGTTGCATGGAGGCAGAAATGCAAAGTCAGGAAACCTTTGCAAAATGCTGGTCCTTGATTATGGAATCCAATTCAGGAGACACAGAATACGAGAAGATACTTCGTGTTTTAACGGATTATTATAATGCAGATTGTGCTACGATTGTTACAAAAAATGGTGGCGTTTATACTGAAATATTCGAATACCACAAGAATTCTGGACAAGGGGTTGCGGAAGGCTTAAGAGCTTCGCTGGATCAGAATATGTTTGAACGATGCGAAGTATTATTGGATGCGGAAGATTTTATGCGTCCAAGACATATTCAGGAAAAACTGTTGGAGTATCCAGAACTAGCTGAGGCTTTGGAAAAGAAATTTGTACATAACACGATTGGTATTGCATTACGAAAATTTGGCGAGCTGATTGGTATTTTGATGGTGATTAACCCAAGAAGCAATATGAGTGATTTGGCGATGATGAGCCGCTTGGGTGTATTTTTTGGAACAGACCTTGTGCGTAAGCTTCTTACGGATAACAAAACCTATGAAGAAGACCATGACGTGCTGACTAGACTTTGGAGTCGTGAATTTTTCAATAATGATTGGATGATAGATTATTATCCGATTTTTAAAAATGGTATGGGTGTTTTTACTGCGGACATCTATCGTTTAAAAGATATTAACAAACAGTTGGGTTACGAAACAGGGAATAAACGAATAGTGGCACTTGCTGATATGCTTCGTCAGGTGTTTACGGGATACAGTATGTTCCGTTATGATGATGACCAGGTGATTGCAATTTGCCATAATGTGGATCAAAGACAATTCCAGAAAATGGTAGATTACGCCAAGGAGCTTATCAAAGAACTCGATTTCGAAGTTAGCTATGGATATTCATGGAAGCAGGAACCTACCATACCAGATGCGATTACAGAGGCGGAAGAGTATTTGGCGATTCACAGAGCTTATTTGGAGAAAGAAAATGCGGCGGCAAAGAAGCTAGCAAAGAAAATTGAAAAGGACATTATGGACGAAATCCGAAAAGGAAATTTCCGTATGTTCCTGCAACCGAAGGTGGATATTCATACGAGAAAAACAGTGGGTGCTGAGGCATTGATTCGTTTGTATCAGCCAGACAAGGGATATATTTCACCAGCAAAGTTTATTCCAGTGTTAGAGCAGCAAAACGAAGTGAATCTGATAGACTTATTTATATTAGGACGAGCATTCCAGTTCCAAAAGGCTGCAAAAGAGGCTGGAAGGGAGATAGTACCGATTTCGGTGAATTTCTCAAAAAACACTTTGATGTATCCAAAGCTGATGGACTTTATTGCAGAGCAATGTGATTTGTATGGAGAACCAAATCAAATGATTCGTATTGAGATTACAGAGACGATTAGCAATATGGATCATATCGAGGTTAATAATATTGCAAGAAAACTCCACATGATGGGATTTTCGATTTCAATGGACGATTTTGGAACGCAATACTCTAATATGGCAGTCCTGACGCAGTTCGACTTTGATAGTGTCAAAATTGACCGTTCCATGATTATAAATATTGTAAATGATGAGAAAAACCGCTTGATTTTGAAACATACTGTAGCAATGTTGAAGGAATTAGGCATGGAAATCATTATTGAAGGTGTGGAAACGGAAGAACAGGTAGCAGTGTTAGATCAGCTTGGTTGTGATATTGTCCAAGGCTTTGTGTTCGGACGGCCGGAGGCAGAAGAGCAGTTTTATGAACTTTATATGAAATAAAAAAAGGAGCAGCAGCTCCTTTTTTATTTTCCGATGCTCCAAGTTGCTTTGATATCGGCTTTAAATTCTTCATAATCCCAGGTTAAATCACTGCGATAAACAGATTTGGGGTCATTGATTTTAAATCCATTTTCATCATAGCCATAGATGACAATAAAGTGACCAGAGGATGTGAATTTACCTAGGCGTACGGAACAGATGAGGATATTTCCTTTGTCTAGCTGGGCTTTTAGGTTTGCTTCGCTCCAGGATATCTGGCGAGAAGACAATCCATAGGTTCTAGGATAATGTGCTAACAGGCTCCAGGCGGTTCCGACTCCTTTGACATAGTACCCATTGTCAAGACTATAACGAGCAACGGCATCTGGGGTACAGTTGCGGTCGCCAGTCAAATAATATACTGCCATGGATAAGCAGGTTGGTCCACAGCCGGAGCTTCCCATATTACCTTCGGTACCGTAAGGCATATATCCCCAACGTGGGTCAAATTGCAGAAAAAGAGGATAAGTTTCAGAGGTTTCCGCTTCGGTGAAACCTCCACGAACGACAGGTTCAGCAGTTAGATATCCATATAAAAAGTCTGCCATTTCTGGATTGCCAGCTCCAGATAGGAGCATTTCTGTGGTGTATTTATCCGCATTCTGGTACACAAAGTAAAGGGCTGGATACCATCGAGATAACTCCTTGATTTTAGCAATTGCTTCTTCGCGGTTTCTTTTCTTTGGTTGTTCCACAAAATCTAATTTAATCTGTTCATTGTAGCCAAGCTGTGTCTGTACGACAGGAACGAATGATTCTGTGGATTCTTCTGTTTCGATTTCGTAGAATTCAGTTTCGGATTCTGCTACGGAATGAATTTCACTTCCACTTTCTGTTTCCAGTGTTTCGGAATTCTTATCCGTTTGCAAAGGTAATAAATTGCAACCAGATAAAAGAAGCGAGAAAGAAAGAAAAAGTGCTATCGTATATTGTAATTTCCTATGATTTCTCATGTAAGTACTCCAAAATTTTTAATAACTTGAATATTTTAACACATCTCATCTAGAAAATAAAGAATCAAATGCACATAACGCGCCCCAACCGGTTTGTGGATTCGGATAGAAATCAAAGCCTGGAAGCGGGCGAGTGCCAGCTATGAGATAAGCACGCATTTTTTCCCCGTAGAGGAACAAGTCATTTTCAAGCAAAATGCCCCATTGCATTAACAAACTGGCTGTACCGGTGACAAAAGGAGTTGCCATAGAAGTGCCAGTACGACTTTCATAACTGCCACCTGGTGCACATGAAATGATATCGACACCGGGCGCAACAAGATCTGGTTTTATCTGCTGGTTGTTCCAGGTGAAGCCTCGTCCTGAGAATGCTGCGATACTGTTTTGACGGGAGTTGTATGCGCCTACGGTAATTGCTCGTGCAGCAGTAGAGGGAATCGTTAAGGTTGTGTCTGGATTTGGGCGTAAAAATGCAGTAGCCTCATTACGGATAGCAGACGAAGGCATCCACATGTCCCATAAGCCATTACGTATATTTTGAGGAATTAATCGAATCGTCCATATCCCAGCGGTCAGATAGGTGTCTGCAGGGACAAAATCCAGATAGATTTCCTGAAAAGGGGTATAAGGAGTTGGTTCACCATTGTAAGAGTAAACCTCTGTTTCGCCAAAGGAGTAGCGCCAGCTCCCAGGAGCTTGGGGCAGTGTGATGGATGTACCTACGGGAGGACTTAACGTAATTGTAAATTCGTCCCAAGCATTTTTCCAAAGCTGGATGTTTAGGCTGGTGGTAAAATCACTAATGCTAAATTCAATGACTTCTGGCTGGTTTAACGACAAATACCCACCAATGTGTCCTCCAGAAACGCCTTCATTTCCACTTCCTACAATGATAGAAATACGTCCTAATTCGCTGACAGAATCCAAATAGGTTTCTAACAAAGAACTGCCACTATGGGAACCATAAGTATTTCCGAAGCTCAGGTTGAGTGCCAGCGGTTGCCCGCGGTTTAGGCTTTCACGCACACAGAAGTCAATGCCCATCATGAGCAGAGCTGTGCTTGGAAAACTATTCGGTCCTGGGTTGCCTAATTTTACAATTAGTAAGTCTGCTTCGTATGCGACACCTCGATAAATACCATTGGATGCACGACCATTTCCTGCAGCAATACCAGTGACATGTGTCCCATGCCCAGATAAATCACGGCTTGGACAAATGGAATTTTGTTCCTGAACATTGTTTATATCAAGGGCAGCATTTATGATTTCCTGCGAAAACAGTGTGCCAAGAGAATAGCCATTGGGGGCAGATAGGTTGCTTTCGGAATCGAGTGCATTTGAAATGCTATTGGCGGGAATGGTCTGGTCCCATAATGCGACAATTCTTGAATTGCCATTAGGGAAACGAAAATCAGGATGTGCATAGTCGATGCCGGAATCAATGACGCCCACTAAGGTGCCTCGGCCCGTCAGCTCTGGTGCACGGGTTTGTAGTGTTGTGATGCAGGCGGCGCGTTTTCCTTCGGTAACTTCAAAGAAGAGCTGCTTCGGTTTTTCCATGTAGGTGATGGTGTTCTCAGAGGCTATTGTGTCAATCAATGATTCGGGTAGTTTCAGGATGCCATAGTTATTTAGAAGCTCTGTGACAGTGATAGAGGGGTATTTCTCTTTTAGCGAGAGGAGGTTTCCTGTATGTTTTACGATGACCTCCCAGGTGTTGTCAGTCGCATCAAATCCAATAAATAAGTCACTGGATTTGGCTCTTTCTTCTGGCGTAGCATCCAGAGCAGCGCGGAATAGAGTCTCAATTTTTTGATTTGTTTCCATAATATTTCCCATCTTTTTTTATATGTATATGTGGGAAAAAGTGACAAAGTGAAAAACGAACATTTGTTCTTGATGCCGTGAGGAAAATGTGTTATTATAAGAGAAACAAACAAGTGTTCGATGCGAACTAGGAGATATTATGGAAGCGATTAGTAAATGGGATGGAATTATGCAGAAGCTGACAGTCTTATCAGACTCAGCGAAATATGATGTAGCATGTACCAGTAGCGGTGTTGAGCGAAAGGGCGACGGGAAACATACAGGAAGTGCGGCTGGCTGTGGGATTTGTCATAGCTTTGCTGCAGATGGCAGATGCATTTCATTGCTAAAGATTCTGATGACCAATGAATGCATTTATAACTGCCAATACTGCATCAATCGTGCTTCCAATGATGTGCAGAGAGAGACCTTTACGCCAGAGGAGATTTGCACACTTACGATGGAGTTTTATCGGAGGAATTATATCGAGGGATTGTTCTTAAGTTCAGGGATTATAGGCTCGCCGAATCATACCATGGGGCTTTTGTATCAAACGCTTTTTTTGTTAAGGACGAAGTATCATTTTCATGGATATATTCACGTGAAAGGGATTCCAGGGGCGTCATCAGAATTGGTGGAATTAGTAGGATATCTGGCAGACCGTATGAGTGTGAATTTGGAACTGCCTACGGCAGATGGACTGCGACAGCTTGCTCCGAATAAGGTGCGGACGAATATTCTAACGCCGATGCGGCAGATTCAAAATGGTATCAAGGAGAGCCGCATGAGTCATGGTATTTCCAGCATGAAAGATCGCATTGCAGTAGACGAAAAGACCTATTACAATCAGCTGGCAGAAATGCAGGAAAGCTATGATAAGCTATGTGATTACCAGAGTGCCAGAGGGGTGTTGCGAGGAGAAAAAGCAGCAAAGGTAGCTCAGAAAGCATGGCAGATGAAATTGGAGGAGAGGACAACAGGGGAGAGAACGTCGATATATCTGCCAAGCGTTGACAAAAATATGGCGAGAATAAGTGAAGATACATCAAGTTACGGTTTGACGCATCATAGCAAATATTTTGTACCTGCAGGCCAAAGCACGCAGATGATTATTGGAGCGACGAATGAGACAGATTACCAGATTATGGCGGTGTCGGAGGCGTTGTACAATCAGTTTGAGCTGAAACGCGTGTTTTATTCTGCCTTTGTAAATGTGAATCAGGATGAAAGTTTGCCTGCTTTGCAGGAGGGGCCGCCGCTTCGAAGAGAGCATCGTTTGTATCAAGCGGATTTCCTGCTTCGTTTTTATGGGTTTAAGGCAGACGAATTATTATCCGAACGCAGACCGAATTTTAATGAATTGATTGACCCAAAGTGTGACTGGGCAGTACGGCATCTGGAACTTTTTCCAGTAGAAATCAATAAGGCAGATTATTATACCCTGCTTCGCGTACCTGGGATAGGAACGCGAAGTGCCAAGCGTATTATCGCTGCACGCCGTCATGCGAAATTGCGATTTGAAGATATTAAGAAAATGGGTGTGGTACTAAAACGAGCCTTGTATTTTATTACCTGTGAGGGGAAGATGATGTACCATATTCCAATAGAGGAGAATTATATCACCAGACAACTGGTGTATAGTGAGAAACCAAGTCAATTGTTATTGCCAGATGGAGGAGTGACAAAGTATGAACAAATGTCCATCTTTGATTTTGCAATGTGAGGATTCTTTGGAAGGGATTCTCACAGCGATTTATGATGCTTTTGTAGAGAAGAATAAAATGCCAGATTTTCAAGATGGTGATATCCGTATTGCGATTGGAGAAAATCACACGCTGTCTTTGTTTGCCAGACAGATAGAAGTAGTTACAGACTTGGACAAGGCACAGAAGACATTGTTTAGTATTCAAAAGAAGATTAGTTATCTTGCATATAAAAGAGTATTGAGTGCTTTATGCCATTATGACTTAGAGCGTGGAAATGTAGTGCTCGGCTTTTTGATAAAAGGATTTCCGATGGGAGCTAAAGTGCTAGAAGATATGGCAGATGCTTATGTCATGCGTGTAATAGAGTTATCTAGAAAAGTAGACAATGAATCACATTTATTCTGTGGATTTGTGCGTTTTTTTGATTTGGGGAAATTTTTGTATAGTGAAATAGAACCGAAATGTCATGTGCTGCCACAGATTATGGAGCATTTTGCAGATCGTTATCCAAATGAACATTATGTAATCTATGATAAAAAGAGACATGTAGCACTGATTCATCTGGCATTTGGAGATAGTTTCTTTGTGTCAGGAGACCAGTGGAATATTGATTTGTCCAAGCACGAGGATTATTTTGAACGGTTGTGGAGCCAGTACTTTAAGACAATCGCAATTGAAGAACGATATAATCCACGTTGTCAGAATAACCTCGTTCCAAAGTGGTATAGGAAAAACATGGTGGAATTTCAGGAACAGAGCTCCTTATAAAATATATATTTGAGGCGACCAGCACAGGTTTATTTTAAATCTCTTCGTAAGCTATTTCATGCTGTTTTAAAAACTTCATTACCATTTTGTCCCACTCATTTTCCAATGTTTTATCGGTAGAAAAGACATTGTAGGCGATGCCAGTTGTGAGAGACAATAGCTGGTTTTGGTATTTTAAATTGATATACATTCCAGTAATATCGGCTGCACTGTAACTACTTCCAACAGCGGAAACGGTCTTTTCCATATTGCTAGGAGAAAGCAGGAAGACAAATCGAAAGGCAGATGGTGTCTTTTTTCCCTTGATTAAATCAAAACAGTTCGTGCGTAACATAGCAAACGGAAGGAATCGACAGCCTTCTAGATGTAGTTCTTTGATTTCTTCTTCGGAATAAAATCCTTTGGTAATTTGTCCATTGATGTTATAGGTAGCACTGCTGGTAATCGTGGCTTCCTGTAAGAGAAAGTGGTCGAATACGTCATTGCGAAGTAATTTATTCATAAAATCTTTGATATCGGTTAATTCTAAAGCTATCATTTGGCCTCCATAATCTTTCGAATTCACTATATTTATCATACCAAAAATTACGCATATAATCTACTTCAATTTGTAAAGTTCATCTTAGGAAAATTCCGATTTGCCGATGCCTTTTCTTCATGCTTTGAAATATATTTTCCCCTGTATCGTGGATGCATTTTCGAACTTTTAGGGAAAACGCTTAAATTTCTTGAAACACAATTACGGCTTAAGTTTTATGTCTTTCAACCATTTTACTATCTGCGAAGTATGCTCCGATGTGGGAAAGACACTGGTACATCCTTTCCTAGCATCTCTAAGTA
>JAFQRZ010000032.1 GCA_017409825.1 Agathobacter sp.
ATGTACCAGTGTCTTTCCCACATCGGAGCATACTTCGCAGATAGTAAAATGGTTGAAAGACATAAAACTTAAGCCGTAATTGTGTTTCAAGAAATTTAAGCGTTTTCCCTAAAGGTTCGAAAATGCATCCACGATACAGAGGAAAATAAATTTCGAAATTTAAACATAAGGCGGCGGCAAATCGGAATTTTTTAAGGGCAAGTTCACGAATTGAAAGAAAACTAGAAAAAGGCTTGCAAAAAATGGATAAATAGGTAAAATAGATAGCGGTGTCTATTAAAATAAGTATATAAAAAACTGCATTATACAGTTTCATGGAGGACATAATCGTATGATTCAAGCTAGCAATATCACATTACGTCTTGGAAAAAAAGCACTTTTCGAAGATGTTAATATCAAATTTACAGAAGGAAACTGCTACGGCCTTATCGGTGCCAACGGAGCAGGTAAATCTACATTTTTAAAAATCATGTCAGGACAGTTAGAACCTACCAATGGTGATATCATCATCACACCTGGTCAGCGTTTATCATTCTTACAGCAGGACCACTTCAAATATGATGAATATCCTGTATTAGATACCGTTATCATGGGTAACAAACGTCTCTATGACATCATGAAAGAAAAAGATGCTATCTACATGAAGGAAGATTTCACTGACGAAGACGGCATCCGTGCCAGTGAATTGGAAGCCGAATTTGCAGAAATGGATGGCTGGAATGCAGAATCCGATGCTGCTACTCTCTTAAATGGTCTTGGCATCGAAACAGAATATCATTATACACTTATGGCAGATATGCCAGGTGCGCTTAAGGTTAAGGTTCTCTTAGCACAGGCATTGTTTGGTAATCCAGACATTCTTCTCCTCGACGAACCTACCAACCACTTGGATTTGGATGCTATCGCTTGGTTAGAAGAATTCTTAATCAACTTTGAAAATACCGTAGTTGTTGTATCACATGACCGTTACTTCTTAAACAAGGTATGTACTCATATCGCAGATATGGACTATGGCAAAATCCAGCTTTATGCTGGAAACTATGATTTCTGGTACGAATCCAGCCAGTTACTGGTTCGCCAGATGAAAGAAGCGAACAAGAAAAAGGAAGAAAAAATCAAAGAATTACAGGAATTTATTTCACGATTCTCTGCAAATGCTTCGAAATCAAAACAGGCAACTTCTCGTAAACGTGCCTTAGAAAAAATCCAGCTCGATGAAATTAAACCATCCAGCCGTAAATACCCATACATCGATTTCCGTCCACAGCGCGACATCGGTAACGAAGTTCTTACTGTAGAAGGCATTTCCAAAACCATCGATGGTGTAAAAGTATTAGATAACATTTCTTTCGTTGTAGGACGCGAAGACAAAATCGCTTTTGTAGGTGGTAATGAACTTGCAAAAACAACCTTCTTCAAAATCCTTGCAGGCGAAATGGAACCAGACGAAGGTTCTTACAAATGGGGAATCACAACCAGCCAGGCTTACTTCCCTAAGGACAATACCGAAATCTTCGATACAGATGAACTTATCGTAGACTGGTTGACTGGTTACTCTGAAATCAAAGATGCTACTTATGTACGTGGATTCTTAGGACGTATGCTTTTCGCAGGCGAAGATGGCGTTAAGAAAATGCGTGTACTTTCCGGTGGTGAAAAGGTACGTGTACTGCTCTCTCGTATGATGATTCAGGCAGCAAACGTTCTTATGTTTGACGAACCTACCGACCACTTGGATATGGAATCTATCACAGCTTTAAACAACGGTATGATGAAATTCTCTGGAGTCATCCTCTTCTCTTGTCGTGACCACCAGGTAGTTCAGACCACCGCAAACCGTATCATCGAATTCCTTCCAGACGGAAGCTTCATCGATAAGATGACCACATACGACGAATATCTCGAAAGTGATGTTATGGCTCGTAAACGTACGGTATATAATGTAAATTTAGATGAAGATAATGAATAATCTATAAATACTACCAAAAAGGGGGCTTTTTACAGCCCCCTTTCATCATGTAGAATCTTTCTAAAGAAACTTATTCCATATACAGCTCATAAAACAACTCGTGAAATGAATCGTTCGCATCATACCATTCATCATCATCATTATTATTATTTCTCACCACAATGATTCCACCCTCTTCAATTGTAATCATGCCACCATCATACAGAAAAAATTTTATTTAAAACGATGGTGTTCCAATTATAGGATCTCCCTGGCGATAGTTTTCAAGCCATCCTCATGGATTGTAATTTCACTTTTACTCTGAAATACAAACATATATATCATTAATAACATAATTGAGAGAACTAAGATTCCTAATATTATCAGTGGTCTCCTATTTTTACATCCCATCCCTTTAATCTCCATCAAAACTTCATACCACAATTTTTCAAATCTTCGTTCCATGAACTATAGATTTCATCCTGACGATGATCAGTCAAATCAAAATTATCCTTTAAGTAAGAACCAAAATATGCCGTAAGCTTCTTTGCACCTGTAAAATTCAAATG
The DNA here is from genome assembly GCA_017409825.1 of Agathobacter sp. Classification (GTDB taxonomy): domain Bacteria; phylum Bacillota; class Clostridia; order Lachnospirales; family Lachnospiraceae; genus Roseburia. The sequence continues at coordinate 2,518 of JAFQRZ010000032.1, forward strand.
ATCTCCACCATCTCTGGTATCCTTGGCCCAGTCAATCTGAATCTCATTGACATTTAAATTCATATCCAGATACTTTACGTCATTTTCGTCAGCCCAATCACTAACAGAATTGTGTTTTGCATAAGTCCAGTTATCTGGAGCTGGAGTTGTTACCAATACAAGTTCTATGTCCTGTTTTTTGCACAGCTCATAAATCTTAGTCAAATATTCCTCTGCTTTCTCTCCAAATGCTTTTCGTTTGTCACTTTCATTCATCCATTCACCGCCAGTATATGGAACCACATCTGTTCGAAGCTTAAACCCTTTTCTCAAATGCTCTTTTTCCAGTTTTTTCTGTTCCGTTGGATTCATCACAGAAAATGCCTGTTTCCAACGATTATGATATTTGAACACTGGCAGATACTGCGACACCTCATACAACGTACGGTCTGACAGTTCTGGTTTTACACCTGCGTAGCGAAACAAACAGTTTGTTTCCAAAACAACAAGTTCTGGTGACTGTGTTTCTAAACTAGTTTCTAAAATGCTAAGAGTATCACATAACCTTTGTGCGTGCGTTCCACACACATAAGATGTAATCCCCTGTTCCTTCCACATCTGCAAAGGATTAAATGCAGAATACGTTTCACTATCACCTATAATAATTACATCAATGGTATCCTTTGCTTCTTTGGAAAAGTAACTCGTCTTTTTCTCTACATCAATAATATTATATACTTCGCCACGAGGGGTCATCAAAGCAGATAATAAAATCAGAATCAAAACTAATCCAGAAAGGAATATTGTACCGCCTGCTATTTTCTTTACTCTATCCATAACTTCCTCTCTAATATCCTGCATATATCATTTCTACAATCGAATAGCCTGTACCATACGCCCCGAGCATGATTACTGCAAGAATTGCTGCATACCACATGCCCCAGCGTACAGGAAGTACCCATTTAGCGATTTCTTCACGAATTTTGGTTTCCCGCTCATGAAGACTACCTACAATCGCAACCACTACAATTCCAATTGCCACAACTACCAAATCTGCGACATCCATTTTCAAAGAAGATAACTTTCCTAGTAATTCACTGATATGAAAATCTGTTACGATTTTCCCAAGCATGGCAAAACCATCCTGTAAGGTATTGGCACGGAAAAACAGCTCGCCGATATTGATGATAAAAAACATCTTTATCGCCTGGAACATTCGGTATCCGCTACTCTCTCGGTTAATATTCCACTTTTGGGCAAGTTTTTGTACTGGTTCCTCTGTTATATTCTCAATAAAAATTAGCACAAAATAGTACATACCATAGAAAATAAAGGTCCAGTTGGCACCATGCCATAATCCGTTGCAAGACCACACACCAAAAAGTGCTATCGTTGGTCCGACAAACTTGCTCACATTTCTGCCTAACTTCTCTTTTACTTTTTTCGCAAGATTTTTTACTGGTTTTGCAAGCGAAATCGAATAGAAGATATAATCCTTAAAAAATGTACCTAAGGTAATATGCCACCTTCTCCAAAACTCCGATGCATCTTTCGCTGCAAATGGCTGGCGGAAATTCTCAGGAAGCTTCACCCCAAAGATTTCACCACTTGCAATAATAATATCCATACATCCAGAAAATTCCATATAAAGCTGTACGGTATAACATACCACACCAAATGCAATCACGGAGCCATCCAAATCGCGATAATTATCAAACACATGTGAAACCGTCGCATATAACCTGTCCGCAATTACGATTTTCTTAAAAAGGCCCCATACAATTCTCTGATATCCAAACTTCAAATTCTCGAACGTAATACTTCTTCCTGCATACAGTTCTTCCCCTACCTGTGCATATCGGCAGATTGGCCCTTCCATAATCGTTGGGAAAAAGCTTAAATACAGTGCAATTTTCAGCAAATTGTGCTCTGCCTTCTGCGTTCCTCGATACACATCTGTGATATACGAAATCATCTGTAGGGTATAAAACGAAATGCCGATTGGTACCATAAAGCGGATTGGTTCATACACAAAATTCACCTGGAACAAAGCCAGCACATCTGCTACTGTTTGTCCAAAGAAATTGAAATATTTTAAAACGCCCAGAATACCAAGGCTTATTGCAATTCCAAACACAAGCACCTTGCGTTTTTTCATAATAAGTGCTTTGCCTTCCACTTCAGCCGTAAGCGACACATTTTCCAGCCAAAGACCTATGTAATGGGTAAAAATTGTGCTAAAAAGCATATATACCACTAATGGTCCACTAATCATATAAAAAAAGGCATAATTCGCCATCAAAAGTGCCACAGGTCTAAATCTCTGTGGCACAAGCTGATATATTATCAATACGACTGGAAGGAAAAAAGCAAAATAATCCATCAAATGATAAGACATTTTATGCTTCTCCTCTGAGTCTTAAAATCATATTCCAAAGGCTTTCTGCGGAATTAAAATTCTCTGGAATTAATTCTGCTGGAAGCACTTCAATATCAAATGCATCTTCAATCTCTGATACCAAAGAAAGAATGCTAAATGAATCCAAAATATGGTCATCAATCAAAGTTGTACAATTTTCATAATCTACTCCTGGCTGGATTTCTTCTAAAATTTCAAGTAATTCGTTCATAATTTTATCTCCTTGTTGTGTTAAATATATTTGTCGCTATCAGTTCTCTAACAACTGTGAAACCATTCTCTTTTTCGTAAAACATAATCTGTGGAAGCTCGCGACTCAAAAACAATGCCATACCTTCCGTTACGGAATATGCACCACAGGTTTCAAATACAATACAATCGCCTTTAGACAAGCTTGGCAACATAGCTCCCTTGGTGATTACATCATTTACCGTACATAATGAACCACAAATCGTCCACGGAAGTACGTCCTCTTCTTTTTCGTTTTCTGAAATATACACCATCCATGGGACCTTCATTCCCATCATCTGACCATAATAGTTCAACTGATGAATCCCTCCATCCACAATGGCATAATTCACACCATTCGAATGCTTGACATCCATCACACGAGTCATATAATAGCCGCAATCGGATGCCAAGAAACGTCCCATCTCTATGGTAATATTTTCAAACTCTGTCACTTTGTCTAACTGCTCTTTCAGATCTTTTACCTGTTCTTCTGCATCCAGCGAAGTTTCTCCTTGGAAATATGTCACAGACAAACCTGGACCATATTCCAATTCTTTAAGTGTAACTCCATAGGTTTCTTTGATATGTACAGCATATTCCTGTAAAAGTGCAAGCTCTTTTTCCACTTTCTTTGGTTTTTTCTGCGTTCCAGAATAATAATGAATGCCTTCTAGTGTCATATTTGCATCAGCAACCACCTGCAATAACACTTTTTCAAAGCATTCCTTATCCATACCAAACTGATTGCCACTCGAAAGACGAATCAAAACCTTAATCTGTGTTTCCTGCAACTTACAAACCTCTGATAAAATACGGAAATGTTCTTCCGATTCTATCGTAAAAATTCCCTCGCCCTTGCTCAACTCCATAATACGCTGCATGCTGGCAAAGGTTTTGTTTACACCTGAAACCACAATCTTAGAAGGTGCAATACCCTGACGATGACAAATTTCATACTCTCCTGGTGAACAAACCTCATACTTTTCCGTATAAGCATCCATCGCTCCTACCAAAAATGGATTCGCTTTCATGGCATAACATACGGTGGCCCTATCTTTTAAAATAGATTGTGCAAGTACCATACGCTCTTTCAGCTTATCCAAATCAAATACATAAGATGGCGTTGCATGTTCCTTCCAAGCTGCTTTCATTACACTATACTCCATGCTTGCCTCCGTTCTGGTACAGCTCTTTCAAATGATTTCGGTCAATCTTACCATTTTTCGTCAGAGGCATTTCATCTACCTGCAAGAAGACATTTGGCACCATAAACTCTGGCACCTTGGTCTTCATATCGTCAATGATACCTCGTTTATCATCGTCTCCCACATAAAACGCAACTACCTTATTCTTCTTTTCATCAAAGAATGTGCATGCACGTTCTATTCCACAAAGGCTGTTCAAAACGGTATCAATTTCTTCCAATTCAATACGGTGTCCCATATGCTTAATCTGGAAATCTTTTCGTCCAGCAAAATACATCTGACCATCTTCACTATAATGAGCCAAATCACCTGTGCGATAAATCAATTCCGGATAATATAGGTTCAATGGATTTTGAGTAAATGCTTTTCCTGTCATTTCTGGATTATTGTAATATCCCAAGGCTAATGCAGTTCCCGCTACGCAAACCTCTCCTGACTTACCACTTTCGGTAACCTCTTTATCCTCTTCATCCAAAAGGAATACTCTTTCATTTGGGAAAGGAACTCCCATTGGCAATTTTTCTTCTTCTGAATATTCTCTATCTACAATATAATAGGTACAGTTGCACGTAATCTCTGTCGGTCCATATAAATTCACAAACATCGCATTTGGATAATGACTTCTCCACTGATTCAACTGCTTGATTGGCATCATCTCCCCACTAAACATAATTTTGTTTATCGCAGATGGCACCTTATATTTCAATCCATGCAGACGATTCAACATGCATAATGCAGACACCGCCCAAATCAATGTCGTCACCTGATTATCCTCTAACATATCTACCACGTTATTTGGGAACATGAAATACGCTTTAGGGATAATCACAAGTGTCGCACCTGTTTTCAAGCAAGAATATATATCCTTTACAGAAACATCAAAGTCAAACGGCGCTTGATTTCCGATGACATCTTTCTCTGTAATTCCAAAAATCTCTGTAAAGCACTCAATAAAATCAATAACCGAACGATGGCAAATTACAACACCCTTTGGCACACCTGTAGAACCTGATGTAAAAATGCCATACAACGGATCAGTATCTAAGCTCTGCTCACGAATCTTTGCAAGAAGCTGTGTATCTTCCTCATCCTTCATCTGTGCGTATTCTACTATCACGCCTTTATAGTCTACTTCTGCTAATTTTTCTCTATATTCTGGCTTGGTAATCACCATCTCTGGCTCTAATACACTTAAAATCTGAGTAATTCTCTGTAACGGAAAACTTGGATCTACAAGTACATAAAAATCACCTGCAAATACAATTCCCATAAATATCTGTAATGTCTCTACACTCTTTTCCATAAAAACCACAACGGGTCTACGCAAAGGCACATGTTTTGCCACATAAGTACCAATCTGGCGAGCTTTACTACGCAATTCTTCATAGGTACACTGTTTTTTTTCATCCTTTGCAGCAATCTTATTTGGAAAACGAATAGCGGCATTGTCAAGATACTCTAACACATTTTTCATCTCAACATCCTCATTTCCATATTTAGTATCACACAAATAAGAATTTTATCATGTATACCACTATATAGCAATACTTAGTAATAATATTAAGACAATCTTAAGGTAACTGTAAAATTTCCTATCTCACTTCTTACAATTTCAAAAAAGAGTTTGCATAAGCAAACTCTTTTTTGATTTCTTTATTCTTTTATTAAATGATTCTATTATCAGATGATTCCATCAAAAATACTTCCGGTATTATGGTTATTCCCATAAGTTGCATCATCTGTATAGGTATTTGCTTTATTCGCTTCGGTCTCTGCCTGATTTGCTACCATGGTAGCTTTTAAGGTAGCCTGATATGCAAATGAACCCGTTCCTACAAATAAGGATTTCACCTCTTTCATATCGGAATTCAAGAAACTTTCTTCATCAAAGTTCAAGGTTCCATCTTCTTTGTCCACGGTAATTCCAATTTCTGCCAAATCCTTCTTGTATGCATCCGTGATACCTTCCAAGGTCTTCATCGCACTTTCCACACCAGAGCTCTTGGTATTTTCAGCCGCGATAACCAAGTCATTATAATCCTTGATAAACGCACTGATTTCTTCTACAATTTCATTGGTATTATATTCACCGTTAAAATTCTTATCAAACAAATCTCGGTTTCGGTAAAGATCTGAACCTGTCGCAATCAAATCATCTGCTCGTTCTTTGATTTTCGCAATCGTATTAGCGGTATCTTTTGATGTACTAGACGTAGTTTCACTCTTACTTGATTTATATGCACTGCCAGAAGACACCTTATCTTCTACCATGCTATATACACGAGATGCTTTCGCTCCTACCTGATATGCAAAGGAACCCACACCACTAAACATACTCTTTACATCTGAGATGTTAGATTTCATAAATTTTTCTTTATCAATAGAAAGAGTAAAATCTGCACCACTGACAGAAATCCCAAGCTTCGACAACATATCAATATTATTTGATGTCGCATTAACGATATTTCCACCAGCTTTTGCGATACTTTCGGTTTCTGCTAAACCTACGCTACCAATCATCGCATTATAATCTTCAATGAACGCATTTACTTTCTCATAAATCGCATCCATATCATATTCTCCATTCGCATTCTGAGCGAATAATCCTTTGGCCGAATATAATGCCGCTGCACTATCCTTCAAATCATCGGATGCCGTCTTGATACTGCGAATCGTTGCATCGGTATCATTCGTGTCATTCTTTGACTTTCTATCCTTTGTAGATTCTTCTTCATCTAACGCGTAATATGACTTCATCAATTTTCCGTAAGAGCCATTTTTGATGCTGGCATAATCATTTAGATTAATCCCCATCACTCCATTGGAAGACGAACTCGAAGCACTTGTTCCCATACTTGAAAACAATGAGTTAATCGAATTGGAATCAAAACCATTAATTGTTGACATAACATCGCTCCTTTCTACGTATCTATTCCTTTAGATATCCTGAATCTGCCAGTCAATCGCTTCCAATCCATTGGAAGTCAAGAAGTCATTCGTCTGGCTGAAATGTTTACATCCGAAAAATCCACGATATGCCGAAAGTGGACTTGGATGAGGTGCTTTTAATATCAAATGCTTTGGATTATCAAGCATTGCAATCTTACTCTGTGCCGGTCTTCCCCAAAGAAGGTACACCACCGGTCTGTCAATTTTGTTTACTTCACGAATAATCGCATCTGTAAACTGCTCCCACCCCTTATTCTGGTGAGAATTCGCCTGATGTGCACGCACCGTAAGCACGGTATTGAGCATCAGTACCCCCTGCTTCGCCCATTTTTCCAAATAACCGTTGTTTGGAATCTTGCATCCCAAATCGGATTCCAGCTCTTTGTAGATATTCTGTAAAGAAGGCGGAATCTCTGGCTGTGATGGCAAAACAGAAAAACACAAGCCATGCGCCTGATTTACATTGTGATATGGATCCTGCCCCAAGATAACGACTTTTACTTCACTAAGCGGCGTATAATGCAAAGCATTAAAGATATCCTCTGCCGGTGGGTAAATGGTCGTCTTTGCGTATTCTTCTCTTACAAAATTATATAATTCTCTATAATAGGGCTTTTTGAACTCGCCTTCCAAGGCTTTTGCCCAATCATTGGTAAGCATTGCCATATCTTTCTTCTTTCTATATCGGCATTATCTTCGAACAGATACACCCCGTTCGGCCAGATATTTTTTTAAATCCATAATTTCTAATTCTTTAAAGTGGAATAAAGATGCTGCCAAAGCTGCATCTGCACAACCTTCGGTAAGTGCATCATAAAAATGTTCCTTCGTCCCAGCTCCTCCGGAAGCAATGACCGGAATTGAAACATTCTGTGAGATCAAACGGGTGAGCTCAATATCATAGCCAGCCTTCGTACCATCACAATCCATGCTAGTAAGCAGAATTTCTCCTGCTCCCATTTTATCCGCCTTCATCGCCCATTCAATCGCATCCAAACCGGTATCGATTCGTCCGCCATTTTTGTACACATTCCAACCACTTCCATCTTCACGACGACGTGCATCAATGGCAACTACCACACACTGGCTTCCAAAACGATCTGCCGCATTGCTGATAAGCTCTGGCGTATTAATCGCAGAGGAGTTAATCGAAATCTTATCTGCCCCCTCTCGAAGCAAGACCTTGAAATCCTCTACGGTACGGATTCCGCCACCAACCGTAAACGGAATGAACACCTTTTCCGCCACACGACGCACCATATCCACTACTGTTCCACGGTTATCCGATGATGCCGTAATATCCAAAAACACCAGCTCATCTGCACCTGCTTTATCATAAGCAGCCGCAATTTCCACAGGGTCTCCAGCATCTATTAAATTCACGAAATTCACGCCTTTTACTACGCGTCCACCATTCACATCCAGACAAGGGATAATTCTCTTGGTAAACATACTATCGACCTCCCTCAATCTGTGTAAAATTCTTTAAAATCGCAAGTCCTACCTCGCTGCTCTTCTCTGGATGGAACTGGCATGCAAATACATTGTCCTTTTCTACCGAAGCATGGATACAGGTACTATAGTCACAGGTAGCTTTGACAATGGACTCATCTGTTGCCTTCAAATAATAAGAATGCACGAAATACACATAAGGGTTCTGCTTCATTCCTTGGAACAAACGTCCATCATTCTGCAAATCCAATGAATTCCATCCAATATGAGGAATCTTAAGCCCCTCTTTATCTGGGATTCGAAGAATCTGTCCATCCAAAATATGTAGTCCTTCCACACCCTGGCTTTCATCACTGCCTTCAAACAAAAGCTGAAGACCAAGACAGATTCCTAAAAATGGTTTCTTCTCATCAACCACCTCGCGGATCACCTTGTGAAGCTCATACTTTTTCAACTGCTCCATCGCTTCCCCAAAAGCACCTACTCCTGGCAAAATCACATGTTCCGCAGACATGATAGTACGAAAATCTCTCGTAATCACACTTTCCTGCCCCACTGCCGCAAGTGCCTTTTCTACACTTTTCAAATTTCCCGCGTTGTAATCAATTATTGCTACCATTATTCCCAATTAATTCCTAGTTCTGTTAATTTCTTGTATAAAGCGATTGTATAATCATCTCTATCTCGAATAGTATACATTTCAATCGCCTCTTCGTATGTCATGCCATATTTCTGTTCTAACTCATTGGAAACAGTTCTCTTTAACGTTTCCAACTGACCCAAACATCCATAGACATCTGCATTTTCTTCGTTGATATAACATCTTCCTGCCGCGCAAATCAAAGAATCAAATGCCCAATCTTCTACTTCCGCTTTCGTAAATGCATTGTATGAATTCAACTCACTATCTATTGTCGATAACACAGCAAGTCGATTATAGAGTTCCATATCTTTTTCTTTGATTTCCAGACCACTTAATTCAGCAAAAGCTTCTGCGTAATGGCCCTGATTCTGTAAACTCTTTGCATTTGAAATCGGAGTATTATATTTGATTAAATTCACACCCAACAACACCAATGCAACCATCGATGCTGCCATTATCCAAATCATAAAAACTGGTCCCTTTGGAAGCGGTGGTGTATTGTCCACTTCTTTTGGTTTCTTTTCTTTCTTTGGCTTTGGTGCTTTCGGCGCCTTTGGCTTCTTAGGTGCTTTTTCCTTCTTTGGTTTCTTTTCTTTTTTCTTCTTTTCCTTCTTAGAAGGTTTTTCTTCCAAAGCATCCAATTCTGCTAAAATATCTGCATTCTCACCAGATAATGCCTCTGCTGTAGGATTTTTCGCAGGTTTCAGTGCAACCTCATCATCCTCGTCATCTTTCATAAGATTTCCAAGGATATCCTTCAGTTTACCAATGAGACCTCCTTTTTTGTCCTTTTTGTCTTTCTTTTCATCGGAAACATCTTCCACAGCTGGTTCTGCAGAAATCTGCTGTGCAGACATCTCATTTTCCGCGAAAATCGTAAATGCATCCAATTCATCTAGCGGAATCTCAGTTGCTTCACTTTGGGAAAGCATATTTCCAATATCTTCCAAATCGTCAGCCCCGGCTAAAAGATTCATCAAATCATCTTCGCCCAAATTGCCCAAATCAATGCCTTCGGAATCATTCTGCACCGGAACACTTTCTGCTAAATTCAGTCCGTCTTCCCCACCAAATAAGTCTTCAAACACATCCACAGGCATCTGTTCCAACGGAAGGTCATCCATTGGTACCTCTTCCATTGGTACCTCTTCCATCGGAGGTGCTTCTTCTAACACCGGCGGCTCTGGAATCTCATCTGCTCCAACTCCCGCCATCACATCTGCTGCCGCATCTACCAACGAAGCCAAATCTACATCACCTAGCATAAAGCCATCTTCCTCGCCTGCTTCAAATGCTTCATGTGCAGCATAAATATCTTCTTGTTCTAGTTTATCTTCTGGTGTAATCTCTTGTTCTAACGGTTCTTCTGAACCAAATGACGCAAATAAATCCGCAAAGTCGTCATCTCCTCCTGCCAATTCCGCTTCAAATTCCCTTAAGAAATCTGCTTCTGACTTAGAAACACGGCGCGAATACATCGGATTCGTGTCTGGTTTACGTTTATTCATCCCAAACTCTGTATTTTGCGCACTAGACAACAATGCATCTAAGATATCTTCCTGCTGAGATCTCGTTGCTGGCTTTGAAACAGGTGGCATATGAGATACATCCTGAAAATTCAAATCATCTTCTTTCAAATCCCAAAAGCTCATGGCATCGTTCAGCATCTTCGCTGTTTCTTTGAATTTATCTTTTCTAACTTTTTCATCATTCACAGAATTTAATAACTTATCCAGATAAGCTTCTGCCGGCATCTTTCCCATACTGTTTCTCCGTAAAAAAAATTATAATAAATGTCATAAAGGGATGTGACAGTTTCATCACATCCCTTAATTTTCAAAAACTAAATTAGATTCCTGATTCAGCAATCAAACGGTCAATTGCATCAACCAGCATTCCGATTTCAGGTTTTGTCAACTGTGCGTCTGCTCCAAGCTGTTCCCCTTTACGTCTCATTTCTTCATTTACGAGTGATGAGAAAATAACAAGTGGAATCTTCTTAATTGTATCATCGGACTTGCAAAGCTTTGTAAGACGATGTCCATCCATCTGTGGCATTTCAATATCTGTGATAATACACTGTACACCACCAATCAAGGTGCCATTCTTCTTCATTTCACAAATCTTATCCCATGCTTCCTGTCCATTATTGGTAACAATCAAATCCTGATATCCAGCCTTCTTCAAGCAGTCTGTGATAAGTTTGCTAAGAAGTGGTGAATCCTCTGCAATAAGAATACGAGAATCACTTCTGTCTCTTGCCTGAAGATTATCAATATCTGCAGTACGAAGTCCAGTTTCTGGACTGATGCTAGAAACGATTGATTCAAAGTCTAAGATAACCACAAGTCTGTCGTTCATCTTAATTACACCAGTAGAAACACTTCCATTCTCACCATTAATCGTAGAATCAGGCTTAATAATCTCTTCCCAAGAAACTCTGTGAATACCAATTACCTGGTCAACATGGAACGCAACATTTAATTTATTGAAGTTCGTAATAATGAATAATCCATCTACTTCTGGATCAGGCATACCAAGACATCTTCTAAGATTAATTACCGTAATCATTACATCACGTGGCATAAAAATTCCTTCTACACTTGGATGTGCGTTAGGAACCGGTGTCACCTGTGAATATTGTAAAATTTCTTTAATCTTAGCAACGTTGATACCATAATGGTTATCTCCTAATGCAAATTCAAGTATCTCCAGTTCGTTTGTCCCAGACTCTAATAAAATATTAGTATCCATAGTTTCCCTCCCAAAATCATCTATATGGTATATTATAACATATTGTTATACATTTTGTAGTAATTTTTTTAAATTTTTTTACAATTTAATGGTTTTTGTCGTTTTTTCTACTGTAATCTGCAATTTTGGTGCAGTAATTTTCTCCGCAACGGCTTCTGAAACCTCAAATAAGAGAATGGTTTCTACTGACTCGCCAGCCTTTAGCGTTCCTTGATATGTAGAAAAATCGGTTGCTAAAAATGTAACTTCTGACTTCACTGTCACCGCATCGCTCACCAGTTTCACAATCGGACTTTTCGATGCATTATTCACTTCCACATCTGCGTCCGTCGTATTCGTCAATTTGAACTTCATAACATAAAAGGTTTTACCCTGCGCCGCATCTACCAAATATGCAGTACCTTCCATGTAAGTATTCGTTACTGAACTGCCTTCGTAAGTCACTTTTAGATCATTCGCATGTCCAATCAGTTCTGCCAAGGTAATCATATCCTCAGAAGGTTTCTGCGTTTCCGTTGGTCCTTCCGAACCACTTCCACCACTTTCGGATTCAGATTCTGTCTCTGTTTCTGTTTCCGTCTCAGATTCCGATTCACTTTCTTCCTCATCAAAACTGTCTGGCAACGGATAGCCATTTACGCCATCCTTCTGCTGTATATTATGCTTTGCCACAAAGTATGCCGCTGAGTGAATGATTAGATTTTCTTCCTCTGCAGTCAACTCATAAAGCTCCGCACCACAGCCTGTCAGTAACATCGTTATCACCGCAACCGCGATAAATAGATATCTTTTGAATTTTTTCATAGCGACTCCTATAAAATTTCACCAAAAATCTTCTATTTATCGTACCACATTTCAAGAAATTGTACAACTATTTGTACAATTATTTTCCAATTCAAACCAAAATTCTACTCCATTTTCTACATTTTGCACTCCACACTGGCGATTCATGGAATCCATAATGGCTTTTACTTAGTTATAAAAGCCAAAAACGCCTTCCATTCGGAAGGTCGTTTTTCAACTCTTATCCATGCCCTACTCTCCACCATTCATATCTTCACGAAGCTGATTCTCACGTTTTTCTAAAAGTGCTTCCCATTTTTCCAGACGTTCTTCCTCCGTCTTGAGTTCTGCTTCCCAACCCGCATATTCATTCAAAAGCTGCTCACGATAGTTGATGATATTTATATTATTGCCACTGATGGCGTTAATCGCAAACATTCCGAGGACGGAAACACCCAAAACGATAGAGAAAAACAGTGCCACATAAAATGGTTTTTTATAGCTTCCACCAACCTTGTCGTCTACTTTCTTATTTACCTTTTTCACCGCTTCTACCGGTTTCTGCACTACTTTTTCCACAGGCGTAGCTGGTTCTTCTTCCTTCGCAGGTTCGGTTGCTTTCACTGGAATTGGTGGGATTTCTTCCCTTGCGATATAAACCGATGTCAAAAGGATATTCTGCAACTCCGTAAGGAAGCGAATCCCCACTGGAGTCACAAAAAGCTCCTGCTCTAACAATTTTTTATACAGCTTCAAAACCACCTCAGGATTGTTCAATGCGGTACGTTCTTTTATGAATCGAATGCCCTCTTCCTCTTTTCGAGCAATCTGAGCAGTTGCTTCATCTTCAAATAAAAATCCATCTACATTTATCATAATATACCTCTCTTTAAGGGATATTATATATGGATTCTCTCACCTTTGCAATATCCTCATCTGTCACTTCCCAGCCGAGATTGATTTGAATCATTCGGTCCTCGTAACAAACGATATATCTATTTTCCGGTTCATTCTCAAAGCCATGATACTGATACACTTCTACAGCATTCCACTGTGGCATATTCACACTTTTGTAGCCCTGATAACCCTGCAGTTCAGGATAGTTTTCATCCCAATCACTGTATCGATCCAGCATCTCCTCTTTGCAAAAATCATAAATAAATGGAAGTTTGACCACAAGAACCGTGTAATCTATCATCAGTCTGTCTGCTACACTTTCGCCTTCTTCCCACTTTTCTCGCTGGTAACCTTCTTTATACATCAGGAAAATGGAGTCGCTTTCGCGATAATTTTCCACCAAATCATCCTCTTCTACCTCTCGCAAATCACTAAGTTCCAACGGCATCTCTGTCTTTTCCCGAGAAATAAAATCTGCATCCTTCATAACGGTCATAATCAACGCCGCACTCATTCCAACAGATGCCACAATCGCTAGCACAATGATAATGATTTGATTCCACTTCGCGGATACTTTCATCTTCTTAAGAAGTTTTGAGCCACCTACTGGTACACCAATTATCACCGTAGTCCAAATAACTACGAACCACCCATACTTTACAGAAGTAAAATCCACCAGAGCTAAAATACCGAAGAACAAACTTACCATCGCAACAGCTAAATATATAATTCGAAAACCTTTGATGGATTTCGGCAAATACAGATATTCCTCTTCTTCTGCAATTCGCTTCGCTTTTTTATGCCACAGCAAATAGTGCACGATTTCTGTTCCACTACCAATTCCCAATGCAATCCAACACAACAGCAGATAAAAATTAAAGCCTCTACTCAGCCAATCAATCGGATTCACAGCGAACTGTAACATCTGCATCATAAATTGCAAAACTGCATTTGCAAGAAGAATGCTATGCGTCAATACAATTCCCTTTTTCATCGTCTCGTGGATATTCTTCACCTGTATCCATGCTTCTGTTTCAATCGGAGTCGGATTCGCCGCTTCATTGCAGAAAATTTGCATCTGACCTACTTCTGCCACCAGCTTCCATCCTGTCTTCTCACAGAACTCACGCATCATCACCAGGCTGTCCGATGGTTCTGGATCCAATGCATTCGTCTTAGGGAAGAACACAATCGAATAGTGCACCTGTTTCGGCTCACACGCCTCATACGTCCAAAAGAATGTACCCGTCTTTTTCAGCATCCAGCCTTCTGCAGCCTTCTTCTCCAATCGTCTCTCTAACTCTTGAAACTCTAGCAAAGAATACATCGTCATCTCTCTTCTTGTTCTCATTCTGATTCCTCCTCTCCCATGAATTTCAGATAGTCCTGTGCCTGTGCACGGATTCGCTGATATTCGTTATCTAACATTTCCTGCCCCTTTTGTGTCAAAATGTAACTGCGTCTACGCCCTTCTACCTTCGTCTCTCGAATCATTCCTTCTTCAAGAAACTGCTCCAATAAATTGTATAGTGTTCCGGAACCAACATTCACACGTCCATCCGTCATCGCTGGCACTCTGTCCAAAATATCCATGCCGTAGCACTCCTTTCTCAAACAAAGTAATATGTAAAACATCTGCTCCGTTAAAGTATGAAATTTCGCTCTTGGCACCGCTATACACCTCCTATTCTCGATTATCGAGTTTCCTTAGTTAAATTATATTCTCGATTATCGAGTTTGTCAATATCGAATATCGAGAATAACCAAAAATAATTAGGCGAGCCAAAGCTCGCCCAACCTATTATTCCAACATAATTTTAATGATTTCCTTATCTGTTCCAGCCATACCCTCTCTTGCCAACTGTCCAACATTTGCAATGGTATTCTCTACGCCCTTGGTAATGATTCCGTCACCACCGTAGAACTGCTGCCCATTACGATACATCTCGTATCCAAGGATACCGCTTTCAACTGCCATAGCAATCTTCGCTGCACAGGAGGATTTCGCTCCATCACAAATCGTTCCCGAAAGGATAGCCAAGGAATTTACAATCGTATGTGCAACTTCCTTGAAACCACCTCCATAAAGGTAAGCAATCCCTGCACCAGCACCACAGCCCGCACTGATGGCTCCGCAATATGCAGAAAGACAACCAATACCCGTTTTCAAATGTGTCGTAATCAAATCCGAAAGCACCAATGCACGAAGCATTTCTTCTTCGGATTTACCTAATTCTCTCGCATAAATCACGATTGGAATCGATGCTGTCATACCCTGATTGCCACTGCCTGAAATAATACAAACCGGAAGCTCACAGCCGTTCATACGTGCATCCGAGCCTGCTGCAGCATAAGCTCTTGCTTTGTCTGCCAAGCTGCAATCTCCGTTCTTGTAAATAACTTTTCCGATGCAGGCACCATAATTATTCTTAATGCCTTCTTCTGCAATCGCCATATTGCAGGAAATCTGACGTTCCAAAAGTTCACGCACATCATCCAAATTCACTTCGTCTGCAAACTTTGCGATATTTTCTACTGTCAAAAGGGTACGGTCTGTCTTGATACCGCCGTCCTCTTCCTCAGCTTCGTTGCGCACCAAAACTTCACCATTCTTTTCCACATATACTAAATTGGTATGTCTGTCCAACAAACGAACCGTAACCGAATCGGTATCATTTTTCATCTGAATCAAAATCTCGAAAATATGTGTCGTATCTAATTCTTTCACATCAATCGGACATGTTTCCAACAAAGCTTTCATCGCAGGGACATCTTCTTCTGTCAAAGAAGACAATACTTCTAATACCAATTCTGGCTTATTTGCCACGGTTCCAGCTGCAACTGCTGCTGGAATCCCATGCATACCACCTGTGGCTGGAACCACAACACTCTTTGTATTTTTGATGATATTTCCACTCAGACCGATACGAATTTCCGTTGGGGCATTGCTCAAATAACTACGTGCAATTGACGCACTATACGCGATTGCGATAGGCTCGGTACAGCCCATAGCCAGACGCAATTCCTCTTTTAAAATATCACAGTATACCTGATAAATTTCTTTTGTAAGACTCATGTTACACTCCAATTATTCTTAATCATAAAAAAACTCGTGCATAACCAATCCTAGTTCCACGAGTTATTTGATATATTATATCACATATTCTCTCATAAAAAATCTTTTTTCACAAAAAAGTTAAGATTTCTGCAAACCCGCCGATATAGAGTTTACATAGGTTATGGATCCAACCGAAAATACAACAAATTGGACAACTCAGGGATGACACTGTAGAAAATGGACTTTTCTTACAGCCGTCGTCCTTTTTCTTTTCCAATGAAAGGAGTCAACGAAAAAGAATACCGTCCTAGAAAGAAAGAGGATGATATTTTGATAATTCAAACAAGTTCCGTTGGCACAAATGCCAGCAGACGTTATAACTATCAGCAATTAAGCTATGCCGAGCATAGCGAATGGGACAACGCAACAGGTGCTTTTTCGAAAGAAATCTGTAGCAATGCACTGTACGCAAATGAGCAGTCCTACTCCCGAAATGGAGCAATGTGTACACCTCCGCAAAAAGAGCTCGATGCCGCAGAATACAGCACGCCAACAGATGATGAAACAGAAGGCGCTTCGAATACTTCTGCCAATTCTGAAATGGACGCTCTCCTAAAACGCTTTGGACCACTTCAGATGAAAGGTATCCCTACGGTACAAGACCGATTAGAAATGGTACGTGATATTCAGCAAAGAAGTCTGGATTACCTGATACGAATCTTGTTTGGCGAGGATGAAAAATATGTCAAGGACATAAACACACTTGAACGTACCTCTAGTCCTGGCGAACAAAGTGCTAACAATCCGATTACGATGCTTGCCAACGAAATGGGGCAGAACCTAGGCACAGGCTGGAGTCACTACTCCTTCTACTACTGCGCAGAACATGAAACCACCTGTTTCGACACACAGGGAACCGCTATCACCGCAGATGGTAGAAGTCTAAGCTTTAACATCAGTCTGGAAATGTCTCGTTCCTTTGTGGAAATGGCAGAAGAAAAAATCGATTTCGGGCAGCCACGCCTTTGCGACCCACTGGTTATTAATCTAAATACCAATGTTGCCAGTGTTTCTGACCAGAAATTCTTTTTTGACATAGACGCAGATGGGGAAAAAGATGAGATTTCCATGTTAGGTAAAAACAGCGGCTACCTCGCCCTTGACAATAATGCGGATGGCATTATCAACGATGGCAGCGAACTTTTCGGTACGCAAAGCGGCAATGGTTTTAAAGACTTGCTCGCTCATGATGAGGATGGCAATGGCTGGATTGACGAGGCTGACTCCATATTCCAGAAACTCAAAATCTGGACCATGGATGAAAATGGCATCTCCACCCTGCTCGACCTAAAAGAATCTGGTGTAGGTGCGATTTATCTCGGTTATGAAAACACCGAATTCTCGCTCAAAAATACTTCAAATGAAACAAATGCTGTGATTCAGAAAACCGGACTTTTCCTCTATGAAAACGGGAACTCCGGCACAGTACAGCAGATGGATTTGGCGGTGTAAATCACCGCCCCATCTGTTTCCATGATAATCGTTCCCAATTCATCGTTTCGCAAAATTTCTACTTGATACTCATTCAATAGTTCTACCACTTCTTTGTGTGGATGCCCATAGTCATTGTCCTTCCCACAGCTTATCACCGCATATTCTGGCGACGTTGCTTCCAAAAACGCCTCTGATGTAGAATCCGAAGAACCATGATGCCCTACCGAAAGCACCTCACAATCCAAATCCATGCCCGACGCAATCATGGCACTTTCGCTATAATAATCTGCATCTCCTGTAAAAATGAAATCGCTTTCACCATAGCTTAATTTGATGGCAACCGAATTTGCATTACTGTCATCCATTATTTCTGCCGGAGCCAAAATCGTTATCACAGCCTCGCCAAACGGATATTTCGTTCCCACCGAAGGATGCCGCACGGTTTCCCCTTCTTTTGCAACCGCATTCTGGAATGAGGTATACAATTTACTATCGTGGACATAATCACTACCGATTACGTTTTTCACATCAAACGCATACAAGCACCCTATCAGACCACTGACATGGTCTGCATCATAATGGCTGCTAATCAGATAGTCAATTTCCGTAATTCCCTGCTCTTGCAGATATGCCACCACAAAGCTCGATGTATCCCGACCTCCACCATCGTAGATAAGCACCTCATCTCCCAGCTCGACCAGAATACTCAAGCCTTGACCTACGTCAAGGAAATGAACTTGCATAGATTCTTTGATATCTAGATCAATATTTATCTGTGCATCCTGCTCCCAAAGGCTTCGTAGCTCTGTACTAAAATTGATTACAATATTAGAAAGAAAAATAATTCCTCCAGCTATAACAAATGCGAAAAACTCCCTCTTTTTCCTGTACCTTTTTCTCATAATATTATTACACCATTCTATCTTATGTCATTTAACTGAAAATTCTTGTGTTTATACAAAACTCTTGATGCACCATCTTTAATTTTCTCTTTGTACATCCAATATAATGCATTTCCACTGTACACAATATTCTTCTTTAAGAAGAAAGATTTCACACAATAACTATCTGCGTCCTCCTTTCTTCTAGCTAAGAAAATATACACTGTTTTGTGACTATTTTTTAATTTACTCTCAATTATATACTCTGCATCTATTTTTGATTTCAAATAAATATCATCGCTCACACAAAATATTCTAATCAAATTATCTGTGTCTAAATACTTCTCCAAATAACACAATTCTTCTATTCTAGATTTAACGTCGACTTCAGAATTACGACTATTATAATGCTTACTTTTCTGCAAACACTCATCCGAAATACATTTTTCTTCTAAAATACTATATAAAGTTGTTTTTCTATTTCTTGGAATCGCTAGATCGGATAAGTACTGTAATCCAGCTAGATGAAAGAAATCTGTTTCTTGAAAATTTAGATGAATTTCTCGTGTTTTTCTTTGGAAAGATACGATGAATTTATATGAAACATCACACAACTGCTGAAAATTTAGTGCGCATTCCATTATTTTATCCATATCTCTTTTCCTTTGTAAAAAGACCTTGCATAAAGCAAGGTCTCTATATTCAAATCACAACTTTCTTTCGCTTAAGCTAGATGGATTATGGTAAGTTGCCACCTTTGTAAGTCTCCATATGCACCGCTTTCCATCACGGATTATATTTCATCGACACATAATGCATTTAAGGAGTATGCTTCTCCTGAAATCTAATGATTTCTATAATTATAGTATGCAACATTCTATCAAAAGTCAACAAAAAATATATTAAACTTTTATAAATACTCATACGTCGCTTTCACATCCTCTGTATACTCTGGTGAGCAATTCGTATGGACATACCAGGTATCCATGCCAACACCCTGTGCACCTAAAATATCGCACGTTTGGTCATTGCCCAAAAACAGGCTCTCCTCTGCTTTTAACCCCTCATTCTCCATCAACAAACGGAAAAATGCTGGATTTGGTTTCTTCATGCCATAATCCGAAGAAATATATATTTTGTCGAAATACTTCACAATATCGAGCGTCTCCATCTCATGATAGGTAAAGCTTCGCTGTGCATTGGACAACAGATAAACCTTTTTCCCATTCTCCTTCAGTTTCTGCAAAATCGGCAGACTCCACTCATACAGCCGCAAATGATAGGTCGAGGTATCACGGAAGAATCGGCAGGTCTCCAAAACAAGTGCTTCACTTGCCTCTACACCTTTATCTGCATAAAGCTTCGCAAACACCTTCTCGACCTGAATCTCTTCTGCCTTTTCCAACTCCTCATCCACATATTTGTGGTATCCACGACGAATACCGCCCGCAAAATAAAAGGCGCCATGCTGGCGATAAAATTTCGCCAACGCCTTCCATAGCTTCTTCTCACCCTCTTCGGTATGGATATCAATGATTGTGCCATATAAATCAAATATATAATTTTTATAATCTAAATTTACGGATACGTTCATTGGCTTCTCCTATATGGTTCTAATTATTTTATCCTACTTTTTCGCTTCAAGGCTAGCATTTGTCTTCTTTACCATAGTATCTTAATTCAATGTTCATTTCCTCAGCACGTTTTATATTTACTTCCTTCATCGGATGTACTAAAGACAAGACCTTTTGGGCATACTTTCCACCAAATCGATTCGCTACGGTTGAAAGCTCATACATTGGTTCAAGTGCCTGTCCTTCATCCATTTTTCCACCTTTACAAGAAATGAAGACCGGAACATTCCCCTTGATACTAATGACATCTACTTCATTCAATACGTCTTTGCCTCTTTCCTTGTGCTCTACTCCATCCCAGTCAATCATTATACTCTGTTTGCAATCAAACGATTGCTTTTTCATCATTTGATAAGTGTGCAGTTCCAATACATTTCCCGCTTTTATCAAACAACGCTTCATATCTTCGCTATCATAAAAGAAAGAAATTCTCTTACGCACCGGTTCATTTTCTTCCGACACAGTCGTAATACGCAATTTGTGTATTGACTCCGTATCTTGAATCGCAGCGAGATAATTTTCAAAATCTACAAAATCTGCCACTTTCCCACTATCTACAATAGCATCTGCGTACAAGGTTTTAGTACCCAATGTACCGCTCAACAGCTCTGCGTATTTGTTCCACATCTCCTTATAATCACAAAGCACATCCCAAAGTAATTCCGTCTTTTTTATAAATGTCGCATTACTGGTATCCATTTCCCCTGACACTTTCTTAGAAGAAATGACAGCACCCTTCATCTTGATGTAGGTATCCAAATCCAATGCTACTTTTTTCTTTTTCAACTCTGTATAGGTACTAATCGGATCCGCATCGTCCGTGTTCATTTCATGGATTTCGTCCGTAATAATATCATATTGATGAATTGGCAGACTATATTCCTTCGCCAACATTCCAAATGCCACGAGAATCAAGCCTTCCCCACCTGTAATGTCGAAAAATATCTGGTTTCCAGCATTTGTCTCTTCGTCTACCACTTCACGTAATTTTTGCAGTATATCATACAAATCTGTTTTAGAAACATCCTTATACACGATTTCTTTTACATCACAGTAATCTCTCAAAAATTCCGCCGTTTTCTCTTTAAATCTTTCTGGCACATCTTCATAACCAATAAAAATCGTCTTGTCTACCTTGTGATGAAGCGCTGTGATGACATTTTCAATTTGCTCTGTATCTAAAAATTCGATATTTACGTACATGATTTACCTCTGTTTTTACATAATCTATTTTCTTAATTATAATCTACTACATCAAGAAATTCTACCCCATAAGTATTTTCTATAATTCTAAACTACTAAAAAAGCTGCCACACATTTTCATGTGTGGCAGCTTTTAGTGGACTAGACGGGAGTCGAACCCGTGTCCGAAAACCAATTCCCTGTCCTTCTACGAGTGTAGTTTATCGTTTGACATTCCCTCCACCGTCCGAGGATAAACACCCTAACGGCTTTAGTAGCTTCATGATACGCCCACTGACTCAAAGCTTTGCCAGCGTCGTTTCCTACATAGTCGAAGCCTGGATCCTAATGTGTAGGTGCACTAGGTCAGACTGCCGCAATTAAGCAGCGTATGCTAAATTTTCTTCAGCGTTTATATTTAAGTTTGCCATTTCACGCATTGCATGCGACTCGCTTCTCCAGCTGCATGATCCCCGTCGAAACCATTACTAGCCCAAGATATTTATTTATGCTGACATTTTTTCTGCCAGTTGTCAAACGAGGTCTAGCCTCGCATAGACACCTTATAATCACGTTCCGCCTCACGTCGTTGGTCTTTCTTCGCGATATCCTGACGTTTATCGTAAAGTTTCTTACCTTTGGCAAGAGCGATTTGCACTTTAACAAGCCCATTACTTAAATACACTTCTACTGGTACGAGGGTGTAGCCTTTTTCCGCAATCTTGCCAATGAGCTTTTGAATTTCCTTTTTGTGAAGCAAAAGCTTCTTTGGACGAAGTGGGTCTTTGTTGAAGATATTTCCTTTTTCATAAGGGGTAACGTGCATACCATAGATGTACACCTCGCCGTTCTTGTCGATACGGACGAAGGATTCTTTGATACTACATTTTCCCATACGAATTGATTTTACTTCGGTACCATGAAGGGCGATGCCTGCTTCATAGATTTCTTCTAAGAAATATTCATGGTAAACCTTTTTGTTGTTGGCGATAAGTTTCTTGGCGCCCTTTTCCATGAGGCATCCTCCTTTCAAAGTTTACATATGTGGCTAGTGTTCCTAGCCACATACGATAATAAACGATTTTTTATAAAAAATCAACTAAACTGCTAGTTCAATTTTATAAACTTTCGGACATGGGTTCGACTCCCGTCTAGCCCACTAGTCCTCCACCAGTGAAAAGTCAACCGTTCTAGCAATTCTATCGGTTCCTTCTACGCGAACCTTAACCACTTGCCCGAGTTTATAGGCTTTTCCGCTATTCTCACCCACCATTTCATAGGTAGATTCGATATAGTGATAATAATCATCCTTCAATGCAGTTACGCGCACCAATCCTTCTACCGTATTTGGCAGCTCTACGAAAATGCCCCATTCCATCACACCGGAAATGACACCTTCGAATTCCTCACCGATAAACTGCTCCATATACTGAACTTTTTTGAGTTTGACTGTTTCACGTTCTGCTTCCTCTGCACGACGTTCGGTTTCACTCGAATGTTTCGCTACCTCGTTCAGTATCTTATCATAATGCTCAATTCGCTTGTCATTCATACGACCACGCAGGTTTTCCTTGATAATTCTATGAATCTGTAAATCCGGATAACGTCGAATTGGGGAGGTAAAATGGCAATAATACTTCGCAGCCAATCCGAAATGCCCCGTACAAAATGTGGTATATTTCGCCTGCTTCATCGAGCGAAGTGTCAGTCTGCTAATCAACGCCTCTTCTGGTGTACCTTCAATTTTGCCAAGCAATTTCTGCAATTCCTTTGGATGCAATTCTTCACTGCCCAAATGAATATGATGCCCGAAATTGCTGATAAAAATATTCAATTTCTTTATCTTTTCCTCATCCGGATTATCGTGCGTACGATATACGAATGGAAGCTCCTGCCAGAAATAATCGGATGCGACTGTTTCGTTTGCAATGAGCATAAAGTCCTCGATAATCTTGGTCGCAACATTTCGCTCGTATGGTTTGATATCGATTGGCTTGCCTTCTGCATCCAAAATCACCTTCGTTTCTGGAAAGTCGAAGTCAATAGAACCGCGTTTCATTCGCTTCGTTCTCAGAATTCCTGCAAGCTCCTCCATGAGCTCAAACATAGGAACTAAATCACGATATTTTTCGATTTCTTCCGCATCCTTGTCCGCAAGAATCTTCTTTACACTCGTATAGCTCATACGTGTATTTACTTTGATAACCGTTTCTGCAATCGTATGGTCGATAACCTCGCCCTTTGGATTAATCGTCATAATACAGCTCAGTGCGAGACGATTTTCGCCTGCGTTAAGCGAACAAATCCCATTCGACAACGCATGTGGGAGCATCGGAATTACACGGTCTACGAGATAAACGGAAGTACCACGTTTTAGTGCTTCTACATCTAATGCACTCTTTTCCTGCACGTAATTCGTTACGTCTGCGATGTGTACTCCGAGAATATAATTGTCGCCATCCTTCGTAACCGAAACCGCATCATCCAAATCCTTGGCATCTTCGCCATCAATCGTTACCATCACAACATCGCGAAGATCCATGCGTCCCGCCATATCCGCTTCGGAAACCTCTTTCGCAACATTCTCTACCTGCTGCATAATCTTCTCAGAAAACTCCATTGGGAGCTCGTAGGCACGCACGATAGATAAAATATCTGTACCTGGGTCATTGACATGCCCCAGAATTTCTACAACTTTGCCTTCTGGGCTTTTGCCAGGCTGAGCATACTTGGTAATCTCTACGACCACCTTATGTCCTTTGACCGCTCCTTTCGATTTCTCCAACGGGATGAAAATATCGGAACCAAAACGTGGATTGTCGGGTACGGCAAAGCCAAAATTCTTGCTTTGCTCATAGGTACAAACGACCTGTTTCATTCCTCGTTCCAAGACTTTTATGACGACTCCTTCTCTGCGACGTCCAGTTGCTCTCGGAGAAACGACCACCTGCACCTTATCCATGTGAAGAGCATCTCCCACCTTCGCTTCTGGAATGAAGATATCCTCTTCCTCGCCCTCTACCGATACGAAACCGAATCCCTTGGCATGGGCTGTAAATGTACCCACAACCTGCGATTCCTCCGCCTTGGTATACTTACCTCGTTTTGAAAGAGAAATTTTCCCTTCCGCCATCAATTCAATGAGAATCTCCTCAAGCTGTGGTCTGTCTTCTTTTTTCACCCCCAGCACGATAGCCAGTTCCTTGATTTTCATTGGAACATACATATCGTCACAAATAAACTGATATACAATTTCTTTTCGCTTTTTAAAATCTTTTCCCACGGAATACCTCCATAAAAAAACGAGGCTGTCATAATTGACAGCCTCATTAGTTTTACCAAATTCCTAAGTTTAATACTACAGCTAACAAAAGGAATACTCCTACACAAATCTTTGTGATTTTTACTAACATTCCTTCCATTGAACGTCCTTTATTTTTGCCCCAGTAAGTGTCAGCAGCACCAGCGATAGCACCAAGACCTGCCTGCTTACCTTCCTGCATCAAAATTACTACTGTAATTACAAGACTGACTATAATAAATACAATTGTTAAGATTGTCTTTAAAATTTCCACGGTTTTACACCTCCTATGTCATAACTTCACAACTCATGATAGTATATCATAAGAATTTGACATTATCAAGCACTTATTTTATTAAAAGTGATTCTCCAGTCATTTCTGCAGGCTGTTCTAATTCCATGATTTCAAGCAAGGTTGGAGCGATATCTGCAAGACATCCCCCCTCACGGAGTTTCCAGTTTGGTTCGCCATTTACAAGGATAAATGGAACTGGATTGGTTGTATGTGCAGTGTGTGGTTTACCTGTTTCGTAATCTACCATCTTTTCTGCGTTACCATGGTCAGCACAGATAAACATTACGCCACCAGCTTCTTTCACAGCTTCTACTGCATCACCAACAAGGCTGTCTACACGTTCTACTGCTGCAACTGCTGCAGGAATTACGCCTGTATGACCTACCATATCTGGATTAGCGAAGTTGATAACGATTACATCATATTCATCTGATTTGATTGCTTCTACAAGGTCCATACCTACTTCCGGCGCACTCATTTCTGGCTTCAAATCGTAGGTTGCTACTTCTTTTGGTGAGTTTACAAGAAGACGGGCTTCGTCTACGTTTGGTTCTTCGATACCACCATTGAAGAAGAACGTTACGTGAGCATATTTTTCTGTTTCAGCAAGACGTAACTGTTTCTTTCCGCATTTTGCAAGATATTCACCAAATGTATTTTCAATAGATTCCTTTTCGAATGCGATGAGTTTGTTTGGAATTGTTTCATCGTAATCTTTGAAACATACATAAGTAAGTGGAAGGAATCCTGTCTTTCTTTCAAATCCTGTAAAGTTGTCATCACAGAATGCTCTTGTCATTTCACGAGCACGGTCTGGACGGAAATTGTAGAAAATAACAGAGTCGTTTGCTTTTACGATAGCACGTGGTGCACCATTTTCTGTAATAACAGTTGGAAGCACGAATTCGTCTGTTACCCCATTATCATAAGATTTCTGCATTGCCTCTACTGCACTTGTTTCCTGTACACCTTCACCAGCTACTAAAGCATTGTAAGCCTTTTCTACACGATCCCAGTTATTGTCACGGTCCATTGCATAGTAACGTCCAGAGAGGGATGCTACTTTACCAACACCGATTTCAGCCATCTTCGCTTCAATCTGTTCTACGAAACCTTTCGCAGATGCTGGAGGTGTATCACGACCGTCAAGGAATGCGTGAAGATATACATTTTCCAAACCATTTCTCTTAGCCATTTCTAAAATACCATAGATATGTGTGATATGGCTGTGAACACCACCATCAGAGAGAAGTCCCCAAAGATGAAGATCTGAATTATGTTTCTTGCAGTTTTCAATAGCAGCAAGAAGTGCTTTATTATCAAAAAATGTACCATCATTGATTTCTTTTGTGATACGAGTAAGATCCTGATAAATGATACGGCCTGCACCGATATTCATATGACCTACTTCTGAGTTACCCATCTGTCCATCTGGAAGACCAACTGCAAGGCCAGAAGCATTTCCTTCTACAAAAGGACATTCTGCCATCAACTTATCCATAACTGGTGTATTTGCCATTGCAACTGCATTTCCTTCTGGATTTTCATTTAATCCATAACCATCAAGTACCATTAATACAACTGGTTTTTTGCTCATTCGCTTTTCCTCTTTTCTTTTATTTTGTATGTAAAAGCCTTCTATTGTAGATTTCCTACAATATCAATTGCTCTTCCTTCTAAATCACGATTTCCACTATAACTGCCATACTGTTTTTCAGATTGATAGTAATCATCCGTCTTCAAATGTTCATTGGCACCATTAGAAGTATTATATACAAATCCATTTTTGTCAATCACAATATTTTTTGAAATATCTGCCATGAATTTATAAAAACGATCTGCTTCTTCTCCAGACAACATATATGTACCTAAATCCTGTTGTATGCAAGGAAGCATACGAAGTGCTAATTCTCCTTCGTCATCAATCTGAACCTGCGCAATCGTCGTATATAGGGTTCCTGTAGAGAACCAGAAATTCCCAAGACTATAACAAACTGGTACATTATCTATGTATTCAATCCCTTGCAAACGATGTGGATGTCCACCTATTACGGCATCTGCTCCTGCTGCAACAAATCCTTTTGCCAAATTCGTTTGCGAGCTGTTATATCGATGCGTTCCCTCTGTACCCCAATGTACACTGGCAATCACATAATCACTGTTTTCCTTTGCTTCTGCAATCACCTGATTATATATCGTTGGGTTTAATGTTTTTAATACCCCAGCCTCTGTTTCTGTCGCCTCTTTCGTAAATCGATAATACTTTTCAATCTCTGTTGCAGATACGAAGGCTATTTTTTTCCCATTCGCTATATAATATTGAATCGTTTTCGCTTCAGCAAGGTTAGCCCCCGCTCCCATCGTTGCGATTCCATATCCATTTAAGGTTGCAATCGTATCCATAAGACCCGATGCCTTGAAATCATACGTATGATTATTTGCCAAATTCGCCAAATCTGCACCAAACGCATTCAAAAAAGAAATATTCGATGTTTTCGCACGGAAGGTATATGCTTTATTCTCCTGCCGTTCGCCACCATCACTAAATACAAATTCATTATTAATCACAGAAATATCTGCAGACTGCAACTCCTTTACTACTTCCTTTGAAATACAATCATAAATGCCATTGGGTTTGGCGCTAGCCGCCTGCATAGTGTGCCAATCATCTGCCAAATTGATGTCACCTGTTAAATCGATTGTAACAACAGTTTCATCTGCACACTCCTTCCAATGCACATGTTCTAACTGGTATGTGGAAAATCCCAGCTCCTTACAATACATGAGCCAAAGCACATGCATGGAATTATCGGTATAGGTATACCACAATTCTTCATCTACATATCCTTCATACAAACGATACGCAATATCCATGATTGCATCATCACCAAAACGATTACTTACCCAGTGAAGGAAAGATTCATCTATCGGATACCCCTTATAAAACTCTCGGGGACTATTTTCTAAAATTATATCAAATGCTTTCGACAAGTCATTGATTACCACTTTTGCATCTGGACGAACCAAATTTAACAGTGGATTTTTAATTCCACCACTCAATACAGAACCCCAGTTGACACCGCTATGTTGGAAAATACCAATACCTATCGCCACAACTAGTAAAACCGATAAGCATATATTTCCTATGCGTCTTTTGTTCATAAAAACTCCTCTATAGAAAAGAGAAGTTCCGAAGAACTCCCCTTTTCCAACATTTCTTTATAGGAATTAGTAGTTTACGATTTTTCCAAAATCAGCCTTTAAGGAAGCGCCGCCAACAAGACCACCGTCGATGTCTGGTTTTCCGAAAAGTTCTGCTGCATTTGCACCATTTACAGAGCCGCCGTACTGAATACGAACTGCTTCTGCTGTAGCTTCGTCATACATTTCCTTGATACATTCACGAATTGCTGCACATACTTCCTGCGCCTGGTCAGATGTAGCTGTTTTACCAGTTCCAATAGCCCAGATTGGTTCATAAGCAATTACTAAAGAAGCAACCTGTTCTGCTGTTACGCCATCTAAATCAGATTTAATCTGAAGACGAATCCAGTCAAGAGTTACACCCATTTCACGCTGTTCGAGTGATTCGCCACAGCAAAGGATTGGTGTAAGACCAGCTTCTAAAGCTTTCTTTACTTTTTTGTTTAAAAGTGCATCATCTTCTTTGAAGTAATCTCTTCTTTCAGAATGTCCGATGATAACATATTTTACACCAGCATCTACAAGCATTTCTGCTGAGATTTCGCCTGTGTAAGCACCTTTTTCTTCGAAGTACATGTTTTCAGCACCTACAGCTACATTTGTGCCTTTTACAGCTTCTACTACTGGTACGATATCGATTGCAGGTACGCAGTAAACTACGTCTACAGAATCAGATTCTACCAATGGTTTTAATTCTTCTACTAATTTTACAGCCTGGCTTGGAGTCATGTTCATTTTCCAGTTGCCAGCTACGATTTTTCTTCTTGCCATAATCGTTTTCCCCCTGTTTTTATAAGGTAGTTCGGTTCACTAGGCTCTGTCTTCGCTTTCAGCTCGCCAATCGCCAAGTTCCTCCGAACAAAGCTCACACTAAATTCAGGCATCGCTTACACTCACCTTCATTAAGTGCTCTACTTTTATTTGTCATCTGCTGCTACAACACCTGGAAGTTCTTTACCTTCTAAGAATTCAAGAGAAGCTCCACCACCTGTAGAGATGTGAGACATCTTGTCACCGTAACCCATCTGGTTTACAGCTGCTGCAGAGTCACCACCACCGATGATTGTTGTTGCATCTGTTTCAGCTAAAGCTTTTGCTACTGCAAGTGTACCAGCTGCAAGTGTTGGGTTTTCGAATACACCCATTGGTCCATTCCAAACAACAGTCTTAGCAGATTTAACTGCTTCTGCATATAATTCAGCTGTCTTAGGTCCGATATCGCAGCCTTCACGGTCTGCTGGCATAGCTGTTGCATCATATACTTCTGTTTCAACAGGAGCATCGATTGGGCTTGGGAAATCTTTGGTTGTTACAGCATCTACTGGAAGTAATAACTTCTTGCCAAGAGATTCTGCTTTTGCCATCATTTCTTTACAGTATTCAATCTTTTCATCATCACAAAGTGATTTACCGATTTCATATCCCTGTGCTTTTAAGAATGTGTAAGCCATACCACCACCGATGATAAGAGTATCACATTTTTCAAGAAGGTTGTTGATTACGTTAAGTTTGTCAGCAACTTTAGCACCACCAAGGATTGCTACGAAAGGTCTAACTGGATTTTCTACAGCATTTCCAAGGAAGTCGATTTCTTTCTGCATTAAGTAACCAACTACATTTTCGCCACCTTTTTCTGTGATGAATTTTGTAACACCAGCTACAGAAGCATGAGCTCTGTGTGATGAACCAAATGCGTCACATACATATACGTCTGCTAAATCAGCTAATTCTTTAGAGAATTCTTCGCCGTTCTTTGTTTCTTCTTTGCCACGGAAACGTGTATTCTGAAGTAATACAACATCTCCTTCGTTCATTGCTGCTACTGCAGCTGTTGCAGCTTCACCTGTTACGTTGTAATCAGATACAAATACAACTTCTTTTCCTAATTTTTCTGTAAGTCTCTTAGCAACTGGAGCTAAAGATTCTTTTTCATTAGGACCTTCTTTTACTTTACCAAGGTGTGAGCAAAGGATAACCTTGCCACCATCTGCTAATAATTTTTTGATTGTTGGAAGAGCTGCGTTGATACGTGTTTCATCTGTGATAACGCCTTCTTTTAAAGGTACGTTAAAGTCACAACGAACAAGAACTCTTTTGCCTTTTACGTTGATATCATCAACTGATTTTTTGTTTAATGACATTGTAATGTCCTCCTAAATAATTGATAAAAAGGCCCGGCCTAATCGGCCAGGCCTATAAACTCTGTACTAATTAAGCGAGTTCAGAGAAGTATTTGATTGTACGAACCATCTGAGATGTGTAGCTGTTTTCATTGTCATACCAAGAAACAACCTGTACTTCGTATAAACCATCGCCAACTTCTTTTACCATTGTCTGTGTAGCATCAAATAATGAACCATAAGTCATACCGATGATATCAGAAGAAACGATTTCGTCTGTGTTGTAACCGAAAGATTCGTTAGAAGCAGCTTTCATAGCTTCGTTGATTCCTTCTACTGTTACGTTTTCACCCTTAACTACTGCGAAAAGGATTGTTGAAGAACCTGTTGGGGTTGGTACACGCTGAGCAGCACCGATAAGTTTTCCGTTTAATTCTGGAATAACTAAACCGATAGCTTTAGCAGCACCTGTGCTGTTTGGAACGATGTTGCAAGCTGCAGCACGTGATCTTCTTAAATCGCCTTTTCTCTGTGGTCCATCAAGTGTCATCTGATCGCCTGTATAAGCGTGGATTGTACACATGATACCAGATTTGATTTCTGCATATTTGTTTAAAGCGTTAGCCATAGGAGCTAAACAGTTTGTTGTACAAGAAGCTGCAGAGATGATTGTATCATCAGCTTTTAATGTTTCATGGTTTACATTGTAAACAATTGTTGGAAGGTCGTTTCCTGCTGGTGCAGAGATAACAACTTTACGAGCGCCTGCATTGATGTGAGCTTCTGCTTTTGCTTTGCTTGTGTAGAAGCCTGAACATTCTAATACAACGTCTACGTTTAATTCGCCCCATGGGCAGTTGTTTGCATCTGGGAATGCATAAATTTTGATTTCCTGTCCATCAACGATGATAGAATCTTCTGTTGCAGATACTTTATCACATAAAGCATATTTACCCTGAGAAGAGTCATATTTTAACAAGTGAGCCAACATTTTTGGGCTTGTTAAATCGTTGATTGCTACTACTTCATATCCTTCTGCTCCGAACATCTGTCTGAAAGCAAGACGGCCGATACGGCCAAAACCATTAATCGCTACTCTAACTGCCATTAATAATTCCTCCTAGAAATGTTAATTATATTTGTGAGTTACTTCTCACGCTTGTTTCATTGTACCCAAAAAACGACTAAAATTCAAGCATTTTTACTTTCAAATTCTATCTTTGTTATTTCTTTCACAAAATGTTTTTTTTCGCATACAATTTTTGTCATTTTGACGAAAATTTCCCCAAAAAAACATAGCCATAACCCTATAACTTGTAGTACAATTCAATATATCATAGACAACCCCCAAAAAAAATATGTCAATTTTGACAAAAAAGAGGTACTTTATGGATTTACGAAGCTTACATTTGTACGATATGCATACACATACCCACTTTTCCGGAGACAGTGAAGCAATGCCTTCTGCTATGGCACAAAAAGCCTGTGACCTAGGTTTGACCGGCATCTGTTTTACAGATCATCTAGATATTGATTACAAAGAAACACCCGGGCTCTTTGATTTGGATATTCCTGCTTATAAAAAAGAAATTTTACAGGTAAAAGAACAGTTTACTGAAAAACTGGATATCGGCTGGGGCATTGAGCTTGGACTACAGCCCTATCTGGCAGAGAAAAACGCACAGGTTATCGCAGAAAATGATTTTGACTTTGTCATCGGCTCTACCCATGTAGTAAAGCAGATTGATATCTACTTTCCACCTTATTATGAGGGCCGCAAGGAAGATGACTGTTATCTCGAATATTTCGAAGAAACCTTGAAAAATGCTCAATCTGATGTAGATTTCGACGTATACGGACATTTGGATTATGTCGTTCGCTACGGTCCAAATAAGAATAAATATTATTCTTACAAGAAGTTTGCGGATATCATAGATGAAATCCTGCGCACCTTGATTGCAAAAGGCAAAGGAATCGAACTCAACATGGCTGGTTTTAAATACGGCTTGGGTCACGCCCACCCTACTATGGAAACCTTACGAAGATATAAAGAACTCGGTGGCGAAATTATCACGATTGGTTCGGATGGACATGCACCAGAACAGATGGCATGGGAATTTGAAAAAGCTCCTGTTATTTTAAAGGCTGCGGGATTTGATTACTTTACTGTATTTCATAATAGAAAACCTGAATTTATCAAATTGCCATAAGAACTACATAAACACAAAAAATCCTAGATAGTTCAAATTTTAAACCATCTAGGATTTATTTTTATCTTCTTTTATTCTGGAATCCGGCATTCTCCAAATTCTATTTCACCTGTAGCCATATCCACATCACAATGAGCAAAATATGGCCAATCTTTCTTTGATGTCAGTATCAAGTAATCAACCTTTTCAATATCATATTCATGTGCTGGTTCATCACTTACTCCAACAAAACATTCCATTTTACCATCTACTTCTCCATACGCAGAGGTGGAATTATCATTATGTGCTCGACAAAATTCATATCCGACTTTATCGATACACGCACGAATACCAATGTTTTTTGCTTCTTCAAAAGTTAACA
The DNA here is from genome assembly GCA_017409825.1 of Agathobacter sp. Classification (GTDB taxonomy): domain Bacteria; phylum Bacillota; class Clostridia; order Lachnospirales; family Lachnospiraceae; genus Roseburia. Next base: position 35,570 of record JAFQRZ010000032.1, read on the forward strand.
TAATCCTTACCTCCATTATATTTCATCAAACATATCCGCTTTAAAAGCCCTCACTTTCCCTGTAATATACGAATCAATTAGGCTTTCTTTCTGTTCTATATATCTTAGAAACTCCCTATCATCAAATGATGGGTCAATAATATTATAATCCGCATGTGAGTGAACTACAAGTCTTAATTTCTTGGTCTTCAAAAGTAAAATAAGCTCTTCGTCGAAATAACAATGCTCTGATACTCCATGAAATAATATATCTCGTGTTTTACCTCTTAGTAACGCAAACTCATCATGCGTCGCCGCAGACAAATATGCAACATCTTTCACAGTCACACTTTCTCGTTCCAGAGCAACCCAATCATTTTGCTTGGGCACACGATTCAATAGTTCTTGCCTATGTTTATTCAGCCCAGCTTCCCCCAAACGCACCGCCTCTAAAGATATTCTAGTTGATTCGCTGGATGATAATTTTCGTTTCTCTTTCGTATCTATCATCTTAACCTCCCAAACACTTTTTAATAGCGTAACATGAAAATTAGAAAAAGTCAGGTCGCGAATCGCGACTTGACTTTTATCTATAAATATGCTATTAGCATTATTCGTTTTAACTCAATTTCTTATATTTCTTTCCAGTTAACAACAATGTCATTCCTAAGAACAGAATTGTAATATACACTCCTATCAAGCTCTTATCCGCAGTTTCTGGTACCACAACATCTGTCTCATTCGACGCCAATGTTCTAGCAAAATCATTGTCTAATACAGATACCGTTGCATCTGCTAAAGAAGTCTCATCTTTCTCTATATTTGTTAAATTATTATCCATAACAAAATACGTAGAACAGTGCGTGATGGTATACTCAATATATCCATCTTTCACTTCCAATGGCTTTCCACCAATACGGAACACTTTATCCTTTTCTTCATCATAATAATACAACCATACCTTGTGCCCATCCTTATAGGTATCACCGACATAATTTCGAATCGTTGCAGGTCCTGGCAACTCTCCATGATGTGCAAACTCAATACACAACATGTCCTCATCACCAACATGATTTTTAATATGGTGTTTCTTATCGTCTGCAATTCGGATATCTAAGTCGATTTCCATATCTCGATTTTCCAACTCTTTGTTAGAAAACGTCCACGAATACTTGATTTTACCATTCTCTTTATCTTTTACACCGATAGTAACATCTTTATCATGTTTGCCCATAGATTCAAATACATCCTTATCAATTTTGTTTGAATCTGGTGCAACAACCTCTACGTGTTTATCCTCTTCTTTCTCAATCTGCTCCTTTGTTTCTTCGCCCAATTTATCGGAATCTACTTCTGGAATCACTGGTGCTTCTGGCTCTACTGGGATTTCTGGCTCTGTAACTACTTCTTCCAAAAACCAAGTAATTTCATTGCTTCCGTCACATAAATTCTCAACGGAATACCATACTGTATTTTCTGTAATACCTTCAGAATCAGCTAAAATATAGCCTTCTGGAATTCGATAGTATATTTCTACCATAGAATATTCCTTATCCTCATATACAAAAGAATTTCCACGATAAGAGAGTTTAAAATCACCTGCACCAACTAGCGATTCCTCAATTAGAACTTTATTAGCATCCTCTATTTCATTACACAGACTAATTTCTACTTTTGTTTCCTCTACTGTAAAACCATTCACCGTAACGAATTGATAAGAAAATACTTCTTCAAATAATGCCTCAACCACTGTTATCACACAAGAATCACTAAGCCCGCTTCCATCTGCAAATTCTGCAATAATAATTGCGGTTCCTTCTTTTAATGCAGTTATTTTGCCTCGATTATCTACTGTAACCACACTTTCATCAGTGCTTTCCCAGAAAAAATTAGAAAACTCTGAGGATGTTTTATCTGTGACAGTATCAAACGTATAGGTTTTTCCTATCTCAAGCTCAATATCGTCGCCAATCGTCAGTTCTGATACAAAATCATCTACATATAAAACTATAAAATAACCGATTTCATATCCTTTATTTACATCTGTAATCCAGCATTCTATATCAGCTCTACCTTTGCCCACCGCATGTAATACACCATTTTCATCAATGGTAATAACATCTGGATTTTGCGTTTTCCACTCAATAGTGTATTCCTGCATGTCTACAAATGGTGCAATCTCAAATGAAGTTCCATTTTCTACCACCATACGTCCATCCTTCATTTTGTACTTACCATCCAGCTGTGAAACATTAAACGGCTCCCCATTTGCACCAAAGTAATATAATGTGTCCTCCATTCTCACCGCATAATTGGTAATATTACACATACTATCCTTGAAATACAAAACTCGTCCATCAAAATTAGACACCCAGCCACTTTTATTAAATTCCATTAAAACCGATTCTTCCGTTTCGATATATTTAAAACGAGAAACCGAGCCATCTTCGTAATCCCACCAGGCCTTACTCAAGCCAGCAACCCTTGAAGAACCAACAGAATACCCATTCAAGTCTTCTTGTATTACAACGCCCTCGTCAATAATAAGTGTATAATACCAAGTAGCAATTTCCTCCTTTGTACACAACCATCTTTCATTGCAAGTGTCTAACAGTTGCCAGCAGCCCTCATTATATGCCAACACCCAGGCACGTCGTGCATGCTGACCAGAAATCGAATCCTCGTACATCATTTCTTCTGAAAGCTCGGTATATGTGTTTCCCGTATATCCTTCCACAACTACTGCTGGAACACCTGCACTTCTAAGCAATTGGCACATCAAATTTGCCTGTCCATCACTATCGGCACCTCTCACATGATATACATCCAATGGATAATATACCCCATAATGACTACCTTCCACATCATTTACAGATTCGTTCATCCAATTATAGATTGCTTCAATAGGTGAAATCTCTGGTTCCGCTTCTACGATTTCTGCTGCAATTTCTTTGAATTTTTCATGTTCTTCTTCGCTTGAAGACAGTGGTACAAGGGCTAGCTGTGGATACTTTTCTATATAATTCTCATCAAGGAATTCCACTGTTGCCTCGTAATTTGCTACTGCTCCCTCATAGCAACCTTCCAAGATGCCAGCCACATCTTCTGCAGCAGAATAATTATTTTGTTCGCCATAATTTGTTCCTAACTGAAAAAGCACTATGGCTACAACCATTAATAAACTTATTATTCTCAAACCTTTTATTCTTGTATACATTTTCCAATCTCTCCATAACTAAATCAAGTTGCGTTTTCTTGCCATAAATACACAACCTATACCAAGTAATAAAACTAAACCATACATCATGAAAGTCGAGTCATCCCCTGTATCTGGAACATTTACATTCTCTGGCAATAATTCTGTCGTTACGATGTAATCAGAGCAATGTGTCATGGTAAATGTAGCAAAACCTTCTTTAATCGCAGATTCATCTATATATTCGAAATCTTTCCTATCTGGATTAAAGTAATAAAGGTAAACTATCTGCCCTTCCGTCACATCCTCTTTTCCCAAATTTGAATTTTGGATATCTAAAGTAACCTCTGCCTTTCCTGGCAATCCTCCGTCAAAATCAAAGGAAACTGTCGTATATTTAAAATCAGCAGTCACTTTGACATCTTCCACACATTTGTTTACTTCGTCAATTTGAACATCTACATGAACCGTTGGAAGAAAATCCATTACATATTCAATCTTATCAAATGCCCAATTTACAAAGCTTGACTTATCACTTTCTTCTACTTTAATATTTAATGAGCCCTCCTGCTCCTTTACTTCCTCCAGCACATCTTCTTCCACCACTTCATCTGTCACAATATCTGTTGGAATATCTGCTGGAATATCTGCTGGAGTATCCTCTTTTGGCGTAGTAAGACTTTCTGGCAACGCTTTATCGGAAACCACATAGGTACCTCGCTGGTTGATTTCAATTTGAAGTGCAGCTTGGTCTTCCATTTCCATATAAATTGCTTTCGCATCCGATGCTAACACAAATACATCTTTTTCTATGTCATAATAGTAAATATGCTTATCTGCAAATTGAATATCGCTTGTTTCATCTACTTCTGGAATTGTGAAAGTACCTGTTTCAAGTATTCCGAATGTCGTTAAATTTTCTTGCTGCCCAGTTCCTAAAATTTCATATTGAACATATCCATTCTCAATTCCAGACACTATCAATTTATCTATAATCGACTGGCTATTGTTCTTTTTTAGTTCAAAACTAAACGCTTCATCTGATGAAACTTGTTCAATTCCAACCCCTTGTACAACACCTTGATATAAATTGTAACTTGCATACTCCAATGATGCACCCAACTCGCTCAAAGTATCCATAACCTTTGCTGGAAGTTCTGGCAACTTTTCTTCTTTTACGCCTATGGTAACCTTTGGCTTATCTTCTTTCGTTACATAAGAAAGTGCTTCTAATATGATATCTTCATCTAAATCTATATCTTTAAAATCAAGTTTAACACTCGTGTAATCCAATTCTCCGTATTTATAAAATTTGTAAACAGCATAATATTGATTATCAATAACCAATTCAGAATGAATCGATTCTTCTAATCTACTATCTCCATCTGACATATCCTCTACATAATAGTAAGTATCTGTGTAACCATTCTCGGCATCATATGTTATCGAATATGTATTATCACCATTGTAATTTTCATAATTCTCTGGCAAATCAATCTCAATTGTAAGATATGTATATTCCATATCGTTATAAATCAGTACATTCTTTTCTTCATTATAAACTACAGAATATTCCGCTTTTCCTGTTGTGCTTTCTGCAATAACTACTTTGTCTTCGTCCGTATTATGCAAAACAACTTTTATCAATGTTCCATCAACCACTTCATCCTTTTCAGAATATACCTTAAACTCCTTAATCGACAAATCATCTATTATATACATATATCCTGCTGATATATTCAAATCTTTTGCTTCAAAAACATCTACAAATTCATTTTCTCCAGTATAATATGCATATCCATCCGGCAAATCAAATTCAACTCTGAGATAAGCATATTCGTTACCATGATATACAATCGCAGTCTCTGTTTCATTATGATACATCTCATTTGCATCAATATCTACTTTTCCATCTGTAGATTCTGCAACTACAATTTCATCATCTTCTGTATTATACAATACAACTGCAACCTTCGCACCATCTACAACAGTTCTATCTTCTGTTTCCACATAAAACCCCGTATATCCTAAACATGTTGTTTCCCCAGCCAATGCTGTCGTTGGCAACATTCCTATAAGCATACACATCATTATGAGCATCCCCAAAAGTTTTCTTAATTTCATTTCGTAATCCTCCTTATAATTATAAGCAATATATTGCACCTATTTTCATTCATTATATATCTAATCCACTTATTTTTCAACATTTTTATATTCATTTTATTACTCATAGCAATTTATAACTAATATTCAACAAATTACATAGGCATTAAAATCTTTAATAAAGGAAAACATATATGAAACAATAGAATTAAGAGGTGTAAATTTGATTAACTACGAGCCATTTTGGGCAACTTTAAAAGAAAAAGAAATCACGAAATATCAACTCATTTATCATTGGGGAATTTCGAGCAATACCTTAAGAAGAATGAAACATAATGAAGCTATCAGCAGCACAACACTTAACGAACTTTGTTTGATACTTGATTGTAATATTTCTCAAATCATGCATTTCAATGCTACCACCGAGGAGCTTGATCATATAGAAAAAAAACGAATGGAAATTAAAAGCAAAGCAAAAAACAAAAAATCCTAGATAGTTCACCATAAACTATCTAGGATTCATTTTATTATATATACTCTATTTTATCTCAGTTTCGCAACTTCTGCTGTCAAGCCCTGAATGTTATGCACAAGGCTTTCAGTATTCGTCGTCACATCAGCGATACCACGAGCACTTTCTTCTGCGCTTGCTTCTACGCCATCTAACGAATTGTTGATATCCTGAAGATGGGCATCAATCGCCTGTGCCATTTCATGGAACTTGCTAACTACTTCATGTACATGAATTGCGTCTGCATTATATTTCTCACCAGATTCTAAGAATTCATCATAATCAGGCACTACCTGGTCGATTACATATTCCAAAAGGGCATCCGATGATTTCACCAAATCACCAACTGCTGAAGTTACTAACAAGTTGATGTTCTGAATGTGATTTGCTGTATTCTTAGAACGTTCTGCTAATTCACGAATTTCATCCGCAACTACCGCAAAGCCTCTACCAGCCTCACCCGCACGAGCTGCTTCAATACTAGCATTTAACGCAAGTAAGTTCGTCTGACTAGCAATTCCAAGAATGTCATTGGTCAAGCCTTCAATCTGTTCTACGCTCTTGCTTTCTTCCATCGCTTTCTTCAGTGACTCTCCAATCGGAGTAACCTTTTCGATGGTATCATTCTTATTCCATCTCGCAGACTCTACTAATGCACCAGCACTTTCTTCCATCTCTGTTGCATAGTTGTTTAAATCATCTAAATTCTCAGCTAAGTCGGAAACCTGAATATTTGCTTCTGAAGCACTTGAATTTACTGTCGTAATATTTGAAGAAATTTCTTCCATAGAAGCGGTAAGCTCCTGCATAACAGATGATACGCCTAATGCATTTTCATCTACTTCATTTACATGTTTTAAAAGAGCTTCTTCTACTTTCTTCACATACGCTTTGTATTCTTCCAGCTCCTTATTCTTAGCCTCAAGCTCTGCTCTTAAGCTTTCCAACTCCTCATTTTTCTTAGTATTTCCTGAGAAAAGTCCCATTGGTTTCATCCCCCACTTATTTTCCTAAACAAAATTAATATATTAACATGTACATTTTACCATATCTTGTATTCTTTGCCAAGTCTTTTCCATATATCTACAAAAAGATTTTTTACAACCAAATAAAAGCCCGACCTCTTTCGAGGTCGAGCCTTTCATCTTTACCATTATTTGAAGTAAGCTACACCAGATTCGAAAATCTTAAGATCCTGTTCGCCATAGATATTTACAGCTACGCTATCACCACGACGTTCAGAGTGCGCCATCTTACCAAGCACACGTCCATCTGGGCTTGTAATACCTTCAATAGCCATGTAAGAACCGTTTACGTTCCATTCTTCATCCATCGTAGGTACGCCAGCTTCATTTACATACTGAGTAGCAACCTGTCCGTTTTCGAAGAGCTTGTCTAACCATTCTTTTGGAGCTACGAAACGTCCTTCGCCATGAGATGCTGGGTTGCAGTATACCTTACCAAGTTCTGCCCCCTGTAACCATGGAGATTTGTTTGTAACAACCTTTGTATAAACCATCTTAGAAATGTGACGGTTAATTGTGTTATATGTAAGAGTTGGTGAATCTTCTGTCTGCATACGGATTTCGCCATGTGGTACTAATCCAAGTTTGATAAGTGCCTGGAAACCATTACAGATACCAAGTGCAAGACCATCTCTTTCGTTTAATAAGCGGTTTACTGCTTCTGCCATCTTTGCATTACGGAATGCTGTAGCAAAGAATTTTGCAGAACCTTCTGGTTCATCACCAGCAGAGAAACCACCTGGGAACATGATAATCTGTGACTGGTCGATTGCTTTTACAAATTCATCTACAGAATCACGGATATCTTCTGCAGTCAAGTTCTTAAATACTTTTACAATTGTGTCGGCACCAGCTCTTTCGAACGCTCTAGCAGAGTCAAATTCACAGTTTGTACCTGGGAATACTGGAATAAATACAGTAGGTTTTGCAACCTTGTTCTTGCAAACATAAATATTCTTTGTATCGTAAAGTCCTGTCTGGATTTCTGTATAATCTTCTGTTGCACGAGTTGGGAATACCTTTTCAAGTGTTCCTGTCCATGCAGCAAGAGCTTCGTCCATAGAGATGTTCATATCGCCATAGATGAAGGCTTTCGCGTCATTTACTTCACCAATAACTGTTCCAAGACCATTTAAGTCAGCATCTGCTGGAACTTCAACAACGATATTACCAAAGCCTGGAGCAAATAAGGTATCTGTTGTAACATCCGCATGAATTGTAACACCAAGCTTGTTACCAAATGCCATCTTACTTACTGCTGCTGCAAGACCTTTTCCGTCAAGTGCATACGCTGAAATGATAGCACCTTTCTGGATAAGTGCATGGATATCATCGTAAAGCTTCATTACCTGTGCATAAACTGGTAAATCATACTGGTCTTTTTCAATGCTAAACATCACAAGTTTGTTTCCAGCAGCCTTGAGTTCTGGCGTAATGATGTCCGCTTCTTTTGCTACATCTACTGCGAAAGAAACAAGTGTTGGTGGTACGTCGATTTCGTTGAATGTACCAGACATAGAGTCTTTACCACCGATGGATGGAAGACCAAAGCCCATCTGCGCATTGTATGCACCAAGAAGTGCTGCAACTGGCTGGCTCCAACGTTTTGGATCTTCACCCATTCTACGGAAGTATTCCTGGAATGTGAAACGCACTTTCTTATAATCACCACCAGCAGTTACGATGCGGGAAAGTGATTCAAGTACTGCGTATACAGAACCATGATATGGACTCCATGATGATAAATATGGATCAAAACCATAAGACATCATCGTTACTGTGTCGCATTTTCCTGTAAGAACTGGAAGTTTTGCTACCATGCTCTGTGTTTCTGTAAGCTGATATTTTCCACCATAAGGCATGTAAACGCTGCCTGCTCCGATAGAGCCGTCAAACATTTCTACAAGGCCTTTCTGTGAACATACGTTAAGGTCTGCAAGTTCTGCAATCCAAGCAGCTTTCATATCACCATTTGCTACTGCTTCTGCTACTGCAGGAGTATTAATCTTGTTAAAGTAATTGTCAGCTTCTACTGGCATATCTACAGCAACTTTCGCTTCCTGATGTGCACCGTTGGTATCAAGGAATGCACGAGAAAGATTTACGATTTCTTTGCCTCTCCAAACTAATACAAGTCTTGGGTCTGCTGTAACTTCTGCCACTTCAATAGCTTCTAAATTTTCTTCATTTGCATATTTGAGGAACTGCTCTACGTTTTCTGGAGCAATCACACAAGCCATACGTTCCTGTGATTCAGAGATAGCAAGTTCTGTACCATCCAAACCTGCATATTTCTTAGGAACTTTATCTAACTGTACACGAAGACCATCTGCAAGTTCACCGATAGCTACGGATACACCACCTGCACCAAAGTCATTACATTTCTTAATGATGTAAGAAACTTCTTCGCGACGGAATAATCTCTGGATTTTACGTTCTGTTGGTGGGTTACCTTTCTGTACTTCTGCACCACAAACAGCAGTTGATTCTGTGTTATGTGCTTTGGAAGAACCTGTAGCACCACCGATACCATCACGACCAGTACGTCCACCAAGGAGGATAATCTTATCTCCTGGGTCAGAGGTAAGTCTCTGTACCGCACGTCTTGGAGCAGCACCCATAACAGCACCGATTTCCATACGTTTTGCTACATAGTCTGGATGATATACTTCTTTTACATAACCAGTTGCAAGACCAATCTGGTTACCATAAGAGCTATAACCATGTGCTGCTTCACGAACCAATTTCTTCTGTGGAAGCTTTCCTTCAATGGTATTCTTTACAGATACCGTAGGGTCTGCTGCACCAGTTACACGCATTGCCTGATATACATAAGTACGTCCTGACAATGGGTCACGGATTGCACCACCAAGACAGGTAGCTGCACCACCAAATGGTTCGATTTCTGTTGGATGGTTATGTGTTTCGTTTTTAAAGTTTACAAGCCATTCTTCTGTCACTCCATCTACTTCTACTGGAACAACGATAGAACAAGCATTGATTTCTTCGGATTCTTCCTGATCTGCAAGCTTTCCTTCTGCTTTTAATTTCTTCATAGCAAGAAGTGCGATGTCCATCAAACAAACAAATTTGTCATCACGGCCTGCATACATTTCTTTATGTGTATTCAAATAATCTTCGTAGGTTGCTTTAATTGGAGCATTGTAATATCCTTCATCAAAAGCTACTTCTGTAAGCTCTGTTGAGAATGTAGTATGACGGCAGTGGTCAGACCAATAGGTATCTAACACACGAATTTCTGTCATAGAAGGATCACGTTTTTCTTCATTCTTGAAGTAATTCTGGATATGAAGGAAATCCTTAAATGTCATAGCAAGATTTAAAGAACCGTAAAGTTCTTTTAACTCAGCTTCTGGCATATTCATAAAACCATCAAATACGATAACATCTGCTGGTTCATCAAATTTCTGTTCTAATGTTTCAGGCTTTTCTAAATCTGTCTCACGAGAATCTACAGGGTTGATGCAGTGTTTTTTGATTGCTGCAAATTCATCCTCTGTAAGTGCACCTTCTACCACATAAGTAGTCGCACAGCGGATGATTGGTTCCTCTGTTTCTTTCAAAAGCTTGATACACTGTTCTGCAGAGTCAGCTCTCTGGTCATACTGCCCTGGTAAATATTCTACTGAAAATACATGTGCATCCCCATATTCAAATGTCTCTTCGTAAACATCATCTACTGGTGGTTCAGAAAATACTGTCATAAGAGCATTCTTATATACTTCTTCTGAAATATTTTCGATGTCGTAACGAATTAAAACACGTACATTTGTAACTGTTTTAATACCGAGGTAGTTTTTTACTTCCTCTCGTAATTCTTTTGCTTTTACAGCAAAATCTGGTTTCTTTTCCACGTAAACGCGACGTACATTACTCATGGTTTTTCCTCCGAAGTTTTGTTTGCATGATAAAATAATTGTAGCATGTTTCTGTCAAAAAAACTACACCTTATGCCAAGTATACCACCTTAACTATAATTAGCAAAATTAATATATTTAAACTAATTTATAAGTTCTCCTTCAACATTTTCTTCCGTTTCTGAGCCGTCTGTTGTCTCTACCATTTCCACATCATCTGCATCACCAGACTCCGCCTGAGCTTCTGGTTCTGTCGGAACTTCTGACTCCACTGATGTCTCTGACTCTGCCGGTACATCTGACTCTGCTGGTGCTTCTGATTCTGTCGGTACATCTGACTCTGCTGGTGTTTCTGATTCTGTCGACACTTCTGGTTCTGCTGGTGTTTCTGGTTCTGTTGGTGTTTCTGATTCTGTTGGTGTTTCTGGTTCCACTGGTACTTCTGACTCTGGTGGTAAAACTGCATTGATTGTCACGGTTGCATCTACAGTGGCCGTCATGCCTAATACTCCTGTCGCAGTATATGTCACCTTATGTACGCCTGGAACACTCCAATCTAATGTATCAGACACTTCCACTTCCAAAGGCAATCCGTCTACGTCTGTTGCCGAAACTCCAGCAAGAAGATCTACGGTTTCGCCTTCATTTACAACAACATCTTTCACACCCGTAATACTTACCACACCTTTTTTCCATGGGTTTGCAGGGTCTGGGTCTGTTGGATCCCATCCTTTGTATGGGCTATTCTCACTGATCTTATAGCCCGCTGGTTTTCCTAATGGTCCCGGATCCGGACTATCATATATTTCTACTTTCGTACCATTGATACAATTATCATACAACCATTTTGCATCTATTGCCATGAGACGAACACATCCCTGTGATGCTGGCTCTCCAAGCTTATTAAATGCTCCATCTAACAAACTATCCTTTGACTGTTGACTATATGGAACGGAGTGGAATAAGAAATGTCCTTTGAAACGAAGGGTATATTGCCCATAACTTCCACCAAACAATGGTCTCCACTGGTATCTAGCATAAATAGAGTATACTCCCAAAGGCGTCTCTCCTGTTAAACCAACCGAACAAATCATCGACTTTACTGGAACCGAATAGTTGCCTTCCGCATCTTTGGTATATACCGTTACGCAATTCGCCTGACGATTTACACGAATATAATATGGAATATCCACAGGCGGTGCAGGCGGTGTGCTTACCGTCTCCTTCGGAGGTTCAGGTGTTACAGCCTCTTCTTGCTGCGTCTCTGGAACTTCTGTCTCTTCTATTTCTTCCGTTGCTTCGACTTCGGTCTCCGTGAGCTCACTCTCCTCCCACAAGCTTTCCGATTCCTCTTCCGTTACCACTTCTGACATATTGCTGCCTGGTTCTTGCGCCAAAATATCTTCATTCTGTGGTTTCATATTTAGTAGCATAATCGCTCCTATCATTAGAACAATCCCCAGTGAAAGTCCCGCCAAAATACCTAAAATTGATTTTTTCATCGTACAATACCTCTAATATTTAGAAATTAGATTGACACCATTTATAAGCCCGTCTTATAATATCCTTGACACTTACAAAAGCAACGCACAAAAGGGGATATATATGGATATCAATTATGAGTTATATAAAGTTTTTTATTATGTAGCATCTTCTCTCAGCTTCTCAGAAGCCAGCAAGAAGTTGTTCATTTCACAATCCGCTGTCAGCCAGTCCATCAAAACATTAGAGAAAAAACTGGGACAGTCACTTTTTATTCGTAGCACAAAAAAAGTTCAGCTCACTCCAGCAGGCAGCTTATTACTAAAGCATATCGAACCTGCCATGAATTTGATTTCACGTGGCGAAAGTCAGCTGCTTGATTCAGGAACACTCGGACTCGGTCAGCTCCACATTGGAGCAAGCGACACGATTTGCCGTTATTTCTTAGTACCTTATTTGAAAGAATTCCACAAGAAATTTCCAAATGTTCCAATCAAAGTAACCAACGCTACTTCTATTCAGTGTGTAGAGCTTTTGGATCAGCGTAAGGTTGATTTAATCGTCACCAACTTTCCAAATGCTCACTTAAATCACGAATACATCCAGAAAAACATCAGCACCTTCCACGATGTATTCGTTGCAAATCCAAATTATTTTAATTTTGTTGAAAAAGAAATCACCTTTGAAGAGTTAAAGCAGCATCCACTGATGATGCTTAGCCGTCAAAGTACGACGAGTGAATTCTTGCACAATATCTTCATTCAACATCAATTAGAACTAGTGCCAGATATAGAATTAAACAGCAACGACCTACTGATTGACCTCGCCCGTATCGGACTTGGCATCGCTTTCGTTCCTGATTATTGTGTAGATGAAAATGACAAAGATTTGGCAATCCTTCCAACCAAGGAAAAATTACCAGCACGACAAATGGTCGTTTCTGTCAATACTGCCTTTCCAGTATCTGCATCTACCGAAGAATTCTTAAAGCTTTTACCAGAATGCTAAATCTGAGGAGTCCTTACGACTCCTCTTTTTTATTCTTCCAAAATGATTCCACTACTTCTTCAATCGTATTGCTATTACAAATTGTTTTTTTCGTCCATTCTCTCGGATACAAGCCTTGATAATCCGATTGCAAAAAACGTTCATCCAAAAGCAAAATAATACCCGTATCCTCTGTCGTTCGAATCACACGTCCAGCCGCCTGCAAGACTTTATTCATGCCTGGATAGCGAAATGCATAGTCGAAGCCATTCCCCGAAATCGCATCGAAATGATTCTTCAAAATCTCTCGCTCATTGCTAATTTGTGGCAAACCAGTCCCTACCACAATCGCGCCAATCAAGCGGTCATTCGTCAAATCGATACCTTCACTAAAAATACCACCCATTACACAAAATGCCACAAAGGAAGTATTATATTCTTCTTCAAATTTCTGCAAGAAAGCCTCTCTATCAGCCTCTTTCATACTATTTGCCTGCACCACTGATTCAGCCCTGTTTTCATCCAATTCCAAAAAGACTTCATAGACCTGATTCATCAACTTGTACGAAGGAAAAAATACCATATAATTGCCTTTTTTGCAATGGACAGTTTTCACAATATATTCTGCTATTTTTCTAAATTCTTTTTCATTGCGTCGTGTGTACTTTGTACTGACATCCGTTCCAAATGCCAAAAGACGCTGTTCCTCTCGAAATGTACTTTGTGCATATATCGCATAATTCTCTTTTTCTGTACTCAGCAGACTTTTATAATACTGAATTGGAAGCAAGGTCGCCGAAAAGAAAATCGTACTTCTGCCCTTATCGATACACTTCTGCAGATTTTCCGATGGGTCTACACAAAAGAGCTTCATCATAAATCTGCCATCTTCCTGTATCTCCGTATAGATCTGGTAATGCTCATCCACTAGCTGCATTATATTCAAGAAGTTGCGAATATTAAAGTAAAAATCCAGCAATTCCTTTTTCCCCAAGAAGTCCCATGGATTCTCAATAAATTCCCCCTTGGTTCCTTTAAAACGTCTTGGCTTTTGCAGGAAATCTTCCACCTCACTTATCAGTAAAAGCAAAGCAAAATGCAAATTTCCAATATCCTCATACAAGCAGTAATTCTCGCATTCCCTTTTATATTCCAACAAAATCTTATTGCAACGGTCTGCAAGTTTCTCTATTTTCTTGTTATAATTTTTCATCAAACGTTTGATTGCAAGAAAGTCTTCTTTGTAAATAGCTGCACTATACATCTCCCTGCTACGATCCACCAAATTGTGTGCTTCGTCCACAAGGAATATGTAATCCCCCTTGACACCTTCCTGAAAAAAACGTTTCAAATATACATTCGGGTCATAGGCATAATTATAGTCACAAATAATATTATCCGCCCAGGTTGCCACATCCAGACTCATTTCAAACGGACAAACCTGATGCTTTTCTGCCTGAGCAAGCACTTCCTCGCGGGTAAACATATCACTTTCCTGCAAGAGTTCAAACACTGCATCATTCACACGGTCAAAATGTCCCTTCGCATACGGACAATTGACTGGATTGCACTCCATTTCTTCGCACAAACACAGCTTCTCCTTTGCCGTAAGCTGAATCGTCTTCGCCTGATAGCCCTGCTCGCGCAAAAGCTGAAAGGTTTCCTTTGCCACAGTCCCCGTAATCGTCTTAGCCGTCAAATAAAAGATTCTGTCCGCCAAATTTTCCCCAACTGCTTTCACCGCTGGAAAAATAGTAGAAATCGTTTTTCCAACTCCCGTCGGAGCCTGGATAAAAAGATTCTTTCCACGATGAATCGTTCGATACACATCTGTCACCAACTGTTTCTGTCCCTCACGATATGCATAAGGAAACTCCAGCTTATGAATAGATGCCTGTCTTTTCTGCTTCCACTCAAACTGAAAATCTGCCCATTTCTTGTAGCTTCGCATCAATTCCAGAAACCATTCCTCCAGTTCTTCAAACGAAAACTCCTGTTGGAAATACTTCTTATCCTCTGTATCCAGATTGATATAGGTCATCTGTACCGCAATCTGTTCCAAAGCATTCTGTTTTGCAAAAATATAGGCATAACACATCGCCTGTGCCTGATGCACATAAATCGGCTGTTCCATATAGTCCAGATTCTTGTATATGCCCTTTATTTCATCAATCACCACGATACCTTCCTCGTTGGTGAAAATACCATCTGCACGGCCATCTATCGTCAGCTCATACAAGGCTTCCTCTACTGAATATTTCAGTGGAACTTCCGCCTGATACTCTGGTCCCATCGCGCCTTGAATTTTGCGATGCAGACGGCTCCCCTGCATCATGGCATCTGCACTTGGTGGACGACCATTTCTATTGTCAATATCACCCTCTCGGAAAATGAATTCCACCAAATTTCGAACCGAAATATGAAGTTTATGTTTTGTCAATAAATGCTCCTGATTTTCATCAGGAGCATTCGTTTCACTCTTCTTTATCATATCTTTTAATTAAAATCCGTCAACATCTTTACAATCGTAATATCTAAACGTTCTAACAAATCCACTCTCGTTCCACTATCTAAGCGAACTACCGGACGACTTAACATGCTTCGATTATTTTTCACTACAATCGCCTTCTGTCCAGTCGAAAGCTCCACCTGTACACCTAATGGATATGGTGCGACATATTCCATAAATGTAGCTACCAAATCCTTGTCAAACATACGCTCTGCATTTCCCATCAAATACTCTAGTGCATCCGCTGGATTCATCGCCTCTTTATAAACTCGCTTCGTCGTAAGCGCATCATACACATCCGCCACATGAATAATCTTGGCAAACAAATGTATTTTCTCAGAAGTAAGTCCTCTTGGATAACCACTACCATCTTCATTTTCATGATGCGAAAGAATCGCATTTCTCGCCACTGAAGAAACCTCATAATTGTCACGCAACATATTGTAGCCATAACGTGGATGGTTCTTTACCTCTGCATATTCTTCTTCTGTCAATCTGCCCGGTTTATTGATAATCTCTATCGGCACACAGGTTTTTCCGATATCATGCAAAAGAGCTGCCTGTGAAAGCTTTCTCAATTCATCATCACGCAGCCCACAAGCCACCCCCAAGATAACTGACAACATATCTACATTGACACTATGGGAATAAGTATAGTTATCGTAGGTAGAAAGGTTAATCGTCTCCACAATCATAGAATCACTCTCACGAATCTCTTCTACGATATTATTGGCAATATAAATACAATCATCGATATTCAATCGCTTCAAGCTCTTAATCGCCTTCAAACGCGTCTGCTCAGATACAATCGGTGTATGCTCCTCGATCTCATCATCTTCAAACACATACAATCCCATAATATCCATCTGTTGAATACGATTGATGTAATTCTGCGTCAATTTTCGATTTGCTTTTAATAGCACCTTCTCGTTATTGTCATATAGGGTATATACCAAAACCATACCCTTCTCCAAATGTTCTGTTCTTACGTATCTCATAAAATTTACTTTATCCCCCAAGTGTAGTCCACTATTTCTACTATACAAAATAAGTCCCTATGCTGTCAAGCATAGGGACCTTGCCTCAATCTAAATTAGATTCTATTTTGTTTCTTTGAAGCTACCATCAAAAGTCCAGCTCCGCAAACAAGTAACATCATATACATCACAACATTTGTTGTATCACCTGTATTTGGCACATTAATTGTAGTATCTTCATAAACTACAGCATAAGTAGAAAATTTATCTGTTTCAAAAGAAATAGTTCCTTTTTCAGCATCATATTTTGTAGCCAATTTGTCCACTTTTCCGTCATGATATCTCATAACGCTATAAATTCTATCTACTTTTGAATCTGCATTCTTTAATTCTTCTGGAATTTCAAAAGTAATTGTAATAAGCCCTGTTGTTTCAGAAATCGCTGTTTCTGTCGTACCAATTTTCTTTGCTAAATCGATTTCAAGGAAAGTACCAACTTTTTTATTCCCAAGTTCTTTTTCGATTGCTTTCTGCTCTTCTGTAACAGCCTCTGCACCTACTTCTTTGAAATCAAGGATGATTTCTAATTCTTCACCATTCGCGATTGCTTCTTTTTCTGCATCTGTTAATTCGATTTTTTCTGCTACTTCCGCTTCATTTTCGATTTTTGCAGAATAATCATTTTCAACAACTGCATCTTCTTCATCTTCTGTTGGTGGTACTACTGGGTCTTTGTCTTCATCATCCTCCACTGGTGGTACTACTGGTTTACTCGCTTCTTGTTTTGCCTTTTCTACTCTTTCAACCAGCTCAGCACCAGTTCCAAGCTCCATTGGAACTACAATATAAGTAGCCCAATAATGAGACTGTTCCGTAGTTGGTGCTGCCACCCCATCTTTTACCGTTTCATCATTTACAACAATACTAGTATCTTCTACTTCTACATAATATCCATCCTTAAGGAAAAGAATCGCATTAAATTTATAGCTATCAGTCTCATTTATTATAACATCTTCTCCACCGTGGAAAGATTCTTCGGTTCCATCCGGTGAAACAACATAGATATAGCCAAGTTCAAATCCCACTTTAGAAGTGAATTTATCATTTTTTACAAATCCTTCTTTAAAGTTTTGCATATCTAACAATCCACCGATTTCAACTTCAAACTTAGACCAGTCAAATTCAATTACTATATCTTCTAATTTCTCATAACATTCATTTGCATATACACTAATATCTACAACCGTCTTATTTCCTTGTTCAGAAGTTCCAACCTTCGCAACTGTGAATCCTGTCTCCCCTGTTTCTAAAACGGTTCTCATCTCTGAAACCTGTTTCTGCTCACCTTTTTCAATAGACTCTATTATATAACCTCTAGCATTATCGGTTATTTCTTCTTTAAAAGCATGAACACGCACATAAATTTCTACATTGTCCGTCAGATTGTCTCCACCTTTAATTACATCTTCTGGCTTCAATACCGTTCCAACCTCTGGAGCACCTACTACTTTGTCATTTTCCACATCGTAATATGGTTCATAAATCTTTCCAGTATCTGCCTTCGTTTCAACCACCCCAATAAACATAGTAGATACTGCCATTAAAATTGCTAACATAAAACTTAAAACTTTTTTATTTGTCTTTTTCATTTATGTTACCCCTCTTTCATTTTGTTTCTCTTAATATAACACAGTAAAATTTTATAAAAATATTATATCTGTATTACAGATAAAAGTCAATATCTTGATTACAGATATTGCATAATAACTAAGAGGTGAATTTTATGCAATATAAAAATTTGCGAGCAATTCGCGAAGACAGAGACATCAAACAAAAGGACATAGCAAGTTTTTTAAATGTTTCACAAAATACTTATTCTCAGTATGAGACTGGTGTAATTTCCTTAACCGCTGAGGTTTTGGTAAAATTGGCTGATTATTATGGTGTTACAGTAGATTACTTGCTAGACCGAACGAACAACCCTAATTAAAAAAAGAGTTTTAAATACTAAACCTAGTTAGTACTTAAAACTCTTTTTTATTTAGTGTATGGCACAATAAAAAACAGCTAAAAACCTAAGTTTCTAGCTGTTTCCTTTAGCAGGGGTGGAAGGAATCGAACCCTCCTCTGGAGTTTTGGAGACTCTTATTCTACCGATGAACTACACCCCTATATTTTAGTCTTACGACCACAACAAAGATATTATAACCTAAAATCAAAAAAGACGCAATAGTAAATTACGTCTTTTGTTAAGGTATATACCTTCAAAACTTCACACAGATTTGTTTCAAACAAGTTCCATAAACAAGGAAGTTCGATTCACTTTGTTCATCGAACGACCAAACGACTAAGTTCATACTGCGTCTTCGACTTGTATTCATTAAGTCTTATTGGTCAAGCCCTCGACCTATTAGTAACAGTCAGCTCCATGCATTACTGCACTTCCACCTCTGCCCTATCTACCTTGTAGTCTTCAAGGGGTCTTACTTCCTTATAGGAAGGGATATCTCATCTTGAGGGGG
>JAFQRZ010000005.1 GCA_017409825.1 Agathobacter sp.
ATGAAAATGCACCGCTTGTAGAACACGCATATTCCTCAATAGCTCAGTCGGTAGAGCATTCGGCTGTTAACCGAAGTGTCGTAGGTTCAAGTCCTACTTGGGGAGTTGAGCGAAAGCTCAAATAGAATAAGAGGCTCCTTGGTCAAGCGGTTAAGACATCGCCCTTTCACGGCGGTAACACGGGTTCGATTCCCGTAGGAGTCACTGCTCTATGAGCAATGGTGCAAAGTTTTGTAACATATGCCGATGTGGCTCAATTGGCAGAGCAGCTGATTTGTAATCAGCAGGTTATCGGTTCGAGTCCGATCATCGGCTTTTATTTGGACCATTAGCTCAGTTGGTTAGAGCAACCGGCTCATAACCGGTCGGTCCTGGGTTCGAGTCCCCGATGGTCCACTTTTTAAAAATATAATATATGGCCTCATGGCTCAGTTGGTTAGAGCGCCGCCCTGTCACGGCGGAGGTCGCGGGTTCGAGTCCCGCTGGGGTCGTTTCGTAGTGAGATTTGTGAGTGTATGTCGATTCTTCGAATCGCCATCCCACGCTAACGCTCGGATGAAATAACAACATCTGAGTCTTAGCCAAGCAAGCTTGTCACGTCTCAGATGTTGTTATTTCAACACTCACTACAAGTAACGTGAGGGATCATAGCTCAGCTGGGAGAGCACCTGCCTTACAAGCAGGGGGTCACAGGTTCGAGCCCTGTTGGTCCCACTTTTGCGAATTAAATGTTTCGCAAATAGCTAATTGTTGAACGCAAAAGTGTGACGGTGGCTTCGCCACAGGATGCACAGAACACTTCGTGTTCGCGCGGTAAAACGATTTGCCGGCGTGGCGGAACTGGCAGACGCGCAGGACTTAAAATCCTGTCGTAGCAATACGGTACCGGTTCGATTCCGGTCGCCGGCATTCGCACTTTGTGCGAAATATAAAATGTGAGTGTAGCTCAGCTGGATAGAGCACTTGGCTACGGACCAAGGTGTCGGGAGTTCGAATCTTCTCACTCACGCTTAACCTCGTAAGTATTTACTTACGAGGTTTTTTGTTTTATCATAAGTGTATATTTTAAAACGATGAATTCGGAGTAGAATAAATGATTACAACTGAGAATATTAAGCTGATTCTGGATGAACATATAGATGAAAAATTCAAAGACTTTACGAGTGCTTTGATTCCAGGCTCGAGAGCAATCTTAGGAGTGCGAGTGCCAATACTGCGAAAGATTGCAAAGGAAATAGCAAAGGGAGATTGGAAGACATATTTGCAGGAAGCGACAGAGGATACTTACGAGGAAGTCGCCATTAAGGGATTTGTGATAGGGTATGCAAAAGCAGAGTTGGATGTTTTATTGCCATATATTGAGGAGCATATCGAGAAAATAAATGATTGGTCCTTGTGTGATGGTTTCTGTAGTAATTTGAAGATTGTGGGAAAATATAGAGAAGAATTTTTAGAGTTTCTTTTGCCGTATGGAAAGTTGGATGATGAATTTAAACAGCGAGTGGTTGCGGTTATGTTAATGAATTATTATCTGAGCGACGAGTATATAGATATGTCGCTAGAAGTCTTAGATTCTTTGAAAAATGAAAAGTATTATTGCAAAATGGCAGTTGCATGGGCAGTCGCCACGGCTTGGGCAAAACAAAGAGAAAAGACATATACCTATATGCAGAGTGGAAACAATACGTTGGACGATTGGACGTATAATAAAGCAATCCAGAAGATGCTGGAGTCTTATCGTGTAAGTGATGCAGATAAGGACATGCTTCGTAGGATGAAATGGAAATAAAGTTCTATAGGGAGAAGTAGAAAAATGAAGAAAGTTATAGAATATATAAAAAAGAACTGGCTGCCACTGGTATTTGGTATACTTATTGGATGGATTATAATAAGTGATGTGCTTGATCAGTTTGTATGGAAAACAGGAATGATGTTTCGTCCGAATTCTATGTATATGTCTTTTGTATACATTGTTATTTTTATGGTGGTACCGTTTATAGTAATAGAAAATGTGTTTAAAGATAAGTATAAGGACATAGAGTTAGAGGAATACAAAGACAAATGTGAAAGCCCTAAAGATGTAGGTCGAATTATAGTATCTGGGGTAGGAAAACTAGCATTGATAATTGGGTCGGTATTTGGTATGTTTTGGTTAGTTGGAACAATGCAGGAGATAATGTTGGAATCTGTAATTGATACATCCAAACCATACATATTTATCAGCAATTTTTCTGATTTGCCATTAGCAACGGGAATTGGGATGTTTGTTCTTTTTGTATGGATGTTTTCGAAAAAGGGAATTGTCTCAAGAGATTTATCGGATGATGGTAAAACAGATTTTTTCGCAGCGGGAGAGCGTGCGAGATTGCCATGGAAAGTAAAGTGTGGAATTGCAGGATGTGCGTTGATTGTGTTTGTGCTTAGTATCGGCTCTACCATGCTCTCTTACGATTGTGTGACAGAAGAGGGTGTGATTTACAAATGCCTTTGGATAGAAAAAGACTATGCGTGGGATGATGTGAAAGAGGTTGCTGAGCGTACTGTAGAACGAGGTGTAATTACAGTGGTTTTGGAGATGAAGGATGGACATAAAGTGGTGTTAGGTGATGCAGCCATTGAATCTGGAGTTGAGAGTTTGGAGCATAAGTGGAAAAAATAGTGTTCCAAGAGGTTAAAGAATCGTAGGATGGAATGTTTGTAGGATGACAGAAAAAGATTGGGACAAGAAATTAAATATAGATACAACTGGGCGCGATGCGTCCAAAGAAGACGAGTATCATTATCCTTATGAACCAACGCCTTATTCGGTGCTAGAACGCTTGGTAGAAAGTGGATATATTTCACAAGAAAATATCGTAATAGATTATGGTTGTGGAAAAGGACGTGTGGGATTTTTCTTAAATCATCAATTAAATTGTAGTGTAATTGGAATTGATTTTGATGAAAGAATGTATGAGGCCGCACAGGGGAATCTTCGAAAATTTGAATCTGGATTAAATCTGCAGGCAGCAAATATGTTTGATAAGCAACAAGAAGAAACTTATGGTATAAGGTTTTACTGTGCGAGTGCAGAAAAATATGAAATCGAAGATGCCGATACTTTCTATTTCTTCAATCCATTTTCAGTAGAAGTATTGCAATCTGTCGTAGGCAAAATAAAGAAATCCTATTATGAAAATCCAAGAGAGATGCAGTTATTTTTCTATTATCCAAGTGACGAATATATTTCTTTTTTGATGACAGTTCCAGAGCTTATGTTTGTAGATGAAATCTTATGTGAAGACCTATTTGACGGGGATAATAGAAGAGAGCGAATTGTGATTTTTGAGATGATGTAGGTGGATAAAATGATGCAAGAACATGAATATTTAACACATACTTTCGAACCAGTTTTCGACAAGGATTCCAAGGTACTAATTCTGGGAAGTTTTCCATCGGTGAAGTCTCGAGAAAATAATTTTTATTATGGACATCCGCAGAATCGTTTTTGGAAGGTGGTGGCACAGCTCCTAGGAAGGGAAGTGCCACAGACGATAGAAGAAAAGAGGACATTGCTTTTGGAACATCATATTGCCATTTGGGATGTAATCGAAAGTTGCACAATCATCGGTTCAAGCGACTCGTCAATCAGGGATGTTGTAGTAAATGATTTTTCTAAGGTTCTGGAAAATAGTGAGATAGATATGATTTATGTAAATGGTGGGAAGGCCTATGAGCTGTACCATAAATACGTAGAAAAGCAGACGGGAATTCCGGCGATAAAATTACCATCTACGAGTCCTGCAAATGCAGCATGGAGTTTGGAGCGATTGTGTGTGGCGTGGAGTGTGTTGATGGAGAAATTGATATAAATGAAATGGAGGACAACAGAATGGAAACATGGTATTACGAAGTGGTAAGCATTGACGGTGATTATGCTAATTTAAAAAGAATTGACATCGAATTGGATGATTTAAAGCTTGTAGCGAGAGCTTTGCTTCCGGCTGAGATTATGGTGGGTAGCAAGTTGAAATATGAGCTTATGCAGTATGAAATGATGGAGTAAGCAGATGTTAACTTATCCGATGAATCAAAGGGATGAAAAATCGAAATATTATTATTTGTATACGGCGATAAAAGAAGATATTTTGTCTGGAACACTGAAAAAGAACGAGAAACTTCCTTCGAAACGTTCGCTTGCAGAGCATTTGGGCGTGAGTTTGATTACGGTGGAGACTGCTTATCAGATGTTAAAGGACGAAGGATATATCGAGTCGAGAGAACGAAGTGGATATTATGTGACAGAACTCACACTTCTTGGGAAAAGATTGCGTGTGGAAAAGGAAGGTTTTGTGGATGGAGCACATAAGCAGCTGCAATTGATAGAAACACAGGATAAGCATTTATATGCAAAAGATACACTTTTTCCAGAGTCCGTGTATTTTAAAACTGTTCGTAGTGTGCTAACAGAATATAGCAGTGAGCTTTTGGAAAAGTCTCCGAATGAGGGCTGTGCGATACTTAGGAATGCCATTGCAAAGTATTTATTGCGATATAGAGGGATTTTCGCACAACCAGAGCAGATTATCATAGGTTCAGGTGCTGAGCATCTTTATAGCACTGTAGTGCGTATGTTTGGAAATGATAGGGTCTATGGTTTAGAAGACCCTTCCTACAAGCAGATTCGCATGGCGTATGAAGGAATGGGGGCACAGTGTGAGATGCTCAAAATGGGCAAGGAAGGTATCTTATCCACAGAGCTAGAGAAAACCTGTGCAGATATTCTGCATGTGACGCCATTTCACAGTTATCCGTCAGGGGTAACAGCAAGTGTTAGAAAACGTCAGGAGTATCTGGCATGGACGAAGCAAACTTTGGATTGTGCAGCGGATGGCGACAAGAATACACGGGAGAGAATTATCATCGAGGATGATTTCGACAGTGAATTTTTTATGCCAGGAAAACCGATTGATACACTATATATGCTGGATGACAGTCAGAGTGTTATTTATATCAATACGTTTTCCAAGAGTTTATCGCCATCCATTCGTATTGGATATATGATTTTACCAGAAAAATATCAGGAACTCTATCGCGAGATGATGGGAGATTTCTCTTGTACGGTGCCAGTATTGGACCAGTATGTATTGGCGGAATTTATCGACAGGGGGCATTTCGAACAGCATTTGAATCGTGTGCGTAGGCATAGATAAATGTAGAAGGAAAGAACGACTCGTGTGAGTTGTTCTTTTTAATTGCAAAAGAAATCCATGTGCATATTTTATAGTAAGAAGAATAAAATGGTAGAATGCTATGACGTTTGCAATTGTGTATCCAAAAGATATCGAGCGTTTAAGAATAGAAAAAAGAGCAATACTGATAGATATCAGACCGCGGGATGCCTATCGCGAGGGACACTGGGAAGGTGCGATAAACTATCCAGAAGCGGAAGTGGCGGATTATAGCAGGGTGCTGCAGAAACGACGCCCAATTATCCTGTATTGTCAACATGGCGGTTCGAGCATGCAGCTTGCGAGAACACTAGGGAGAAGCGGTTATGAAGTGGGAACGGTTGTAGGTGGCTATGAGGCGATGAAAAAATATAAGGAGCCAAAGAAATAATTATTGAAAAATAACCACTAAATAGGGTATAGTAGTTATGATGCACAAACTATATTTAGATGGAGATATCTATATGAAGACTTATGAATTGGTTGTACCTTGCCACTTTGGTATGGAGGCAGTGACCAAACGTGAAATTTATGATTTAGGATATGAAATTACGAGGGTAGAGGATGGCCGAATTACCTTTGAAGGGGATGCAGAAGCGATTTGCCGTGCAAACGTTTTTCTGCGTTCTGCAGAGCGAGTTTTGCTTTTGGTGGGTAGATTTAAGGCTACCACTTTTGAAGAGCTTTTTCAGGGGATTAAGGCACTTCCATGGGAAGAATATATTCCACAGGATGGTAAGTTCTGGGTAAAGAAGGCATCTTCGATCAAGAGTAAGTTATTTAGCCCTTCTGACATACAGTCCATTGCGAAAAAGGCAATGGTAGAACGATTAAAGGGGGTATATAAAACAGACTGGTTTAAGGAAGATGGGGCGGCCTATCCAATTCGAATTTTCTTATTAAAGGATGAGGTAATGGTAGCACTGGATACGTCTGGCGATTCGCTTCATAAGCGTGGTTATCGTCTGCAGACCAGTAAGGCTCCGATTACGGAAACTTTGGCAGCAGCGCTTATTATGCTGACACCTTGGAGAAAGGATCGAATTTTGGTAGATCCGTTCTGTGGTAGTGGTACGTTCCCAATCGAAGCGGCAATGATGGCAGCGAATATCGCGCCGGGTATGAACCGCGAATTTACGGCAGAGGCATGGACGAATATTATTCCAAGACAACTTTGGTATGATACAGTTCAGGAAGCACAGGATATGGTCGATACAAATATCGAAGTTGATATTCAGGGCTATGACTTGGATGGTGAAGTGGTGAAAGCTGCACGTGAAAATGCACGTCGTGCAGGTGTAGATCACCTGATACATTTCCAACAACGTGATGTAGCGAAATTGAGTCATCCAAAGAAATATGGCTTTATTATTACAAACCCACCGTATGGTGAACGTTTGGAGGAAAAGGCGGATTTGCCGGAACTCTACACGACGATTGGTGATGTGTACAAAAATCTGGATGCATGGTCGATGTACATGATTACCAGCTATGAGGATGCAGAGCGTTATGTGGGCAAGAAGGCGGACAAAAACCGTAAGATTTATAATGGTATGATTAAGACTTATTTTTATCAGTTTATGGGGCCAAAGCCACCAAAGAAGGATAAATAAGCAGCAGAGGTAGAAGGAATAGAATGAGATACTCAAAAAGATATGTTGTTATTTCCATAATTTTATGTATGGTCTTTTTGTTTAAATTTCATATTTTGGAATTGGATGATGCAGAAGTAGGCATATTCCGTGGTGGCGAACTAAAGGAGGAGGTATGGTATCCTTTGGTTGCAAATGATGTAAATGGTAAAGAATTGACGTTGATGATTGATAACAAATCCTATAGTAGCAAGAAGTATGATTTCTATATGGATGACAATCGAAATATCATGGTGCCAGTGACGATTTTGCGAGATGCCATGAATTGTAGTGCACATCTTTATAATGATAGTAAACTCTTGGTGGAAAAGCATAATCTGAATGCGATTCTTACGATAGACGAGCACGAGGCAATTAGTACCGGTGAGAAATTCACGGTGTCCTCTCCATTGGTAGAAATTGAGGGGGAATATTATGTCAGCCTGACAGATTTGTCAAAGATGCTGGGATATAAGTGTTCGTTTAGTTTTAAAGACAATACGTTTACCACGGCAGATACCTCTGAGAATGCCAATGCACTTCCAGCTAGCTATGATTTACGAGACAGATATCGTATCTCTGCGATTCGCAATCAGGGGAAATACGGTACTTGCTGGGCATTTGGTGCATTAACGGCGATGGAATCAGCTTTGCTCCCAGAGGCTTCCTATATGTTCTCGGTGGACCACATGAGTATGAGTAATGCGTTCAATGTAACGCAGTATGACGGTGGGGAATATACCATGGGTATGGCATATCTAGCGGCATGGCAGGGACCAGTATACGAGAAGGATGATCCTTATGGAGATGGCGAGACGAATAGCGAGTTAAAGGCTGTAAAACATGTGCAGGAAATGCGTATTATCGCTTCTAAGGATATTGCGGCGATTAAAGAGGCTGTGTTTAAGTATGGAGGCGTACAGACCTCGCTGTATAGTGCTTTACGCAGTGCGACCAGCACTTCCAAATATTATGATAGAAGCACCAATTCATATTGCTATATTGGTACTGCAAAACCAAATCATGAGGTTGTAATTATTGGTTGGGATGATAATTATTCTAAGGACAATTTTTCTATCCCATTGGATGGTGATGGAGCATTTATCTGTCAGAATAGCTGGGGTGAAAACTTTGGGGAAGATGGCGTGTTTTATGTGTCCTACTATGATACCAATATCGGCTCTCACAACGTAGTTTATACGCGAATTGACGGAGTAGATAATTACGATAATATCTACCAGAGCGATTTGTGTGGATGGGTTGGAAAAATGGGTTATGATAAAGAATCCATGTATGGTGCAAACGTATTTACTGCAGAAAAGGACGAAAATGTAGTGGCGGCAGCTTTTTATGCAACTGCACCAGACACGGAATATAAAATATATGTAGTAGAAAAGTTTATAAATGAAAGATCCTTTGATAATAAGATTTTGGTAGCAGAGGGAACCCTTGAGGATGCAGGGTATTACACTATAGATTTTGAGAAAGAAATTGCGGTGAAAAAGGAACAGAAATATGCAGTGGTAGTGTATGTATATACACCAGGTGCAACGCATCCGATGGCGATAGAATATGATTCTGGCGATAAATTCCTGGATAACATTATTCTGGATGATGGCGAGGGTTATATCAGTTACTCTGGAAATCATTTTATAGATGTAAAAGAAAAACAAAATTGTAACCTTTGTATTAAAGCGTTTACAAATGATAGGTAAAGATGGAACGAAAAATACTTAAGTGGACAACCTGGTGTTTTGGAATGCTGACGGTAGTGATGTGTGCCGGGCTGTATTTCATGCCTGCTTATAAAGAGGGGTTTACAGCAGCAATATGGGATATACCGGATTTTGGGGTTCAGGAATCGCCAGTTGAAATTGAAGAGGACGTAGTGCTGAAGGATGATAAATTGAATATCGAATTGCCGGAGGGGGTACAGGGACCGGATGTCGAAATTACGAATGATTATATCAATCATACGGTTTGTGTGCGTTTTCCAAAGGCGATAGACAATTATTCAGAAAATTATATGGTTCAGGGCAGCAGTGACCATATTGCAAACCTATCCTATTACAAGGATGGTGGACAAGGTGTGCTTGAGATTAAACTGGATAAGGCTTGCGAGCATTTCTATTCGTATAAAGATGGCTTTTTGCGAATGGAATTTAAGGATTTGCATGAGGTATATGAAAAAATCGTTGTTGTCGATGCGGGCCATGGCGGTTCTCAGCCAGGAGCAGTAAAAAAAGACATTTATGAAAAACATTTAAATTTAGATATCGTCTTAAAGTTAAAGGAACTGTTGGATGAGGTAGACGAGAAAAAATTGAAAGTGTTCTATACGAGATTGGAGGATACCAATCCATCCCTGATGGATCGTGCATATATGGCAAACCAGCTAGATGCGAATTTGTTCATCAGTGTACATAACAATGCTTCTGCGGATGGCAAATTCAGTAGTTTGAATGGTACGATGGTCTTATACAGCCCAGATGAAGACGATGATTCCAGCAAGCGTTTGGCCCAGATTTGTTTGGAAAATGTAAATGCAAGTACAGGAAGTAAGGACCTTGGACTTGTAGAGGCAGATCATATTTATATTATAAGAACCAGTGAAGTGCCGGTGGCATTGATAGAAGTTGGGTATATGACGAATACAACAGAATTAGACAATCTATGTACACCAGAGTATCAAAAAAAGGTGGCACAGGGAATTTACAACGCAATTATGCAGGCATTTGAGGAAGGATTCTAGGAATGAAACAGATTATTTTTGCAACAGGAAATAAAGATAAAATGCGAGAAATCCGTGAGATTATGGCGGATGTGGATGTCGAAGTGCTTTCTATGAAGGAAGCAGGCATTGTAGTAGATGTAGTCGAAGATGGGACAACTTTTGAGGAAAATTCATTGATTAAAGCGAAGGCGATTGCAGAACATACGGATGCGATTGTGTTGGCGGATGATTCTGGCTTGGAAATTGATTACTTAGATAAAGCACCAGGGGTATATTCCGCCCGCTTTATGGGAGAAGATACCTCCTATGACATCAAAAATCAGGCATTAATCGATAAGTTGGACGGCGTGCCAAAGGAAGACCGTACTGCTCGATTCGTATGTGCAATTGGAGCTGTTTTGCCAAATAAAGAAACCTTGGTAGTGCGAGAAACGATGGAAGGTTACATTGGTTATGAAGCAGAGGGAGAAAATGGATTCGGATATGACCCAATTTTCTTCTTAGATGAATTTGGATGCTCATCTGCAGCACTTTCGCGCGAACAGAAGAATGCAATCAGCCATCGTGGCAAGGCATTAAGAGCAATGAAAGATATTTTATTAGACCGCGGAGCCCTGTAAAATCAAGGGTTCCGGGCCTTTTGAAAAAAAGTTGAAAAAAATTTAATTTTTTTGTTGACATTAGGTAGATGCTATGATATTATAAATTTCGCGTCAGGGAAATGACAGAAATTAAATACCTACGGGGTGTGGCTCAGCTTGGCTAGAGCGCTTGTTTTGGGAACAAGAGGTCGCAGGTTCGAATCCTGTCACCCCGACTTTTATGCGGGTGTAGTTCAATGGTAGAACACTAGCCTTCCAAGCTAGATACGTGGGTTCGATTCCCATCACCCGCTTTGATATTGCAAAAATATCTTATGTGTCCATAGCTCAGCTGGATAGAGCAACGGCCTTCTAAGCCGTGGGTCGGGGGTTCGAATCCCTTTGGGCACATTATTTATGACTCATATAGGAGCATAAATATATATGGTGGGTATAGCGCAGTTGGTTAGCGCGCCAGATTGTGGCTCTGGAGGCCATGGGTTCGAATCCCATTATCCACCCTGTTGCGGTAGCAACATAATGTTGGGCTATCGCCAAGCGGTAAGGCACAGGGTTTTGATCCCTGCATTCGCTGGTTCGAATCCAGCTAGCCCAGCTTTTTATTGGGACCGCAAATGATAAATATGGGATATTAGCTCAGTTGGTAGAGCACTTGACTTTTAATCAAGTTGTCCGGGGTTCGAATCCCCGATGTCTCATTGAAACGAAAAAGAGTATCGCATTCGCGATACTCTTTTTATTTTATTCCAATTTCAATCTCACAAACAACGGAAAATGATCACTTGTATAAACACCATCATATACTGCCTGAATGACTTCGTACGATAATACCTCGAAACTCTCTGGTGAAATCATCACATAGTCAATACATTCTCGATCTAATGCTTCGCCCCAATTCTGGTAGGTGCAGCTCTTCATCGTGTTTTCTGTTTCGTATTTCGCATCCAGGAATGCTTCTGTTGCACTCTGGTAGGTTTCAGAGCTTTCTTCTGCATTCAAATCTCCCATCAGCACGGCAGGAAGTCCGCCAAACTCTTTAATCTTGTCTAAAACGACTTGAATGCCTTTAATGCGTGCTTCGTCGCTTACATGGTCTAAATGTGTGTTAAATACGACAAATTCCTTTTCTGTAGCCTTCTCTTTTAGAATTACATACGAGCAAATGCGGTAGTGGGCAGCGCCCCAGTCCTTGCTCATGACATCTGGCGTTTCAGATAGCCAGAAAGAGCCTTTGTCAATTAAGGTGTAAAGTGTTGTGCTATAAAAGATAGGACAGCCTTCTGCATTGATGGTTTCCTCGCGATAGGTAATGATAGAATCAAAGCCTGGCATGGTTTCTACGAGGTAATCATACTGCCAGCTAGTAACCTCTTGAAAACCGATGATGTTTGGTGCGGCAGCTTCAATACTGTCTATGAGTAAGTCTGCTCGGTAGAACCAGTTTTTCTTGCCAAGGTCTAGCGGACTTAAACAGCGGACATTGTAGTTCATGATTCGAATTTCGTTTGTGTTCGCTGATACATCAATTGTGACTTCTTCTTTATTGCCAAGGTAATGTGGGAAATACCAAAACATCAGAATTGCCCATCCAAGCAAAATCGTAAGAAGTAAAATTCCAATTGCAGCTAAAATTTTTTTCAGTATCTTCATAATATTCTCCATTTCCATAATTTAATCCTTTGGTTTGTGGTAAAAACGGCCCTTGACCTGTTCTGTTTTAATGGTATTGATGAAAGCATTTTCGTCGACTCCTTTAATGGCAGAAATGACGCGTCCGCTTTCGTGGGTGGATACGACGGAATAAACGACGCTGCGGGCATCTCCTTTATAGGAACCCTCACCATGCATGATGGTGGCTCCGTGGTTGGAGATATCAGAAATAGCAGCACAGACTTCTGCCGCTTTGTTGGTTACGATAAACAGGGTTTGCTGCTGATATTGTTTGTAGAGCATGTGCAGCACCTGTGTGGATGCATATTGGAAAATAATTGAGTACAGGGCAATATCCCAGCCGAAGAGGATGCCGCCAAGGCCGACGATGACGGTGTTGATTCCGAGAACGATATTGAAGGAATCCGTACCAGTTTTTTGCGAAATGTAGATAGAGATAAAATCTGTTCCACCAGTCGTTGCGTCAACACGCAGACATTGGCTGATGGCAAAGCCATTGATGATACCACCGAAGATACTAATGAGCAAAATATCGTAGGTTACGACGATGCTTGGTATCAAGTCGGTAAAGATACCGGTAAGGAAAATCATCAAGCAGGAATACAGTGTGAATTTTTTGCCAATATAACGGAAACCTATATAGATAGGAATACAGTTGATAAGGATATTTAGAATCGTATATGGGATTTCTAGTTGGAAAAAGGTCTCGAATGCTCGTTGCATCAAAATAGTAAGACCTGTAGCACCTCCGGGAACCAGTGCTCCAGTTTGCACGAATGTCTTGATGTTGGTAGCCATGATAAGAGCGGATACACAAATGGTTAAAATACGAACTGCTTCTTTTTTGATTGACGGTTTCATATATTTATCCTCAGTAAGAAATATTTTGTTACTTCTAACTTGAATTATAGTCTTTTTATAAGGCTTCGACAACTGTTTTTCTTGGGCATTTTAGAAAAAATTAACTTGACCGAAATGCTACATGATTTATAATAAATATATCTTATTTTGAAAATGGAGATAGTATGCGATACGATTGTATAATTATTGGGAGCGGGCCAGCAGGTTTGTCGGCTGCGATTAATTTAAAAACATATCAGAAGAACTTTTTATGGTTTGGAAATGCGAGCTTAAGTGAAAAGGTACAGAAGGCGGAAAAGGTAGTGAATTACCCAGGTATGCCTGAGATAACAGGGCAGGAACTTGCGGAGGCGTTTGTGGAGCATAAGGAGAGCCAAGGGCTTGAGATTTTAGATAAAATTGTAAGTAGCATCTATGACATGGGTGGCTATTACAATGTGATGGCGGAAAATCAGTTTTACGAAACAGATACGATTATTCTGGCGATGGGTGTCGTGGCAGCCAATCAGTATGCGGGAGAAGCTGAATTTGTGGGCAGAGGCGTAAGCTACTGTGCGACCTGTGACGGAATGCTGTATAAGGGGAAAACGATTGCAGTAGTGGCAACCTCAGAACGTTTTGAGCATGAAATTGAGTTTTTAGCAGATTTGGCGGAAAAAGTATATCTTTTCCCATATTATAAGGACTGCAAAATCGAAAGAGAAAATGTTGAGTTTATAAAGAAACCAATCAAGGAAGTAAAAGGTGGCTTCCGTGCAGAGCAGTTAGTGCTTGGAGATGGAACGGAATTGGGTGTAGATGGCATCTTTATTATGCGCAATGCGATTGCACCAACAACGCTTTTGAACAAGTTAGAAGTAGTAGACGGACACATCGAAGTGAATCGACAGATGGAGACCAATATAAAGGGTGTATTTGCGGCAGGGGACTGTACAGGAAAGCCGTACCAGTATGCGAAGGCTGTTGGGGAAGGAAATGTGGCAGCACATAGTGTGATTGAATACTTAGGAGAGAAATAATGGCATATATTGAGTTTAATCATATTTCAAAAGAATATACGACAGGGGAAAATACCATCAAGGCGTTGGATGATGCTTCCTTTTTCGTAGAAAAGGGGGAACTGGCAGTTGTGCTTGGAAGCTCTGGTGCAGGTAAGACAACTGCGCTCAATATTTTGGGAGGCATGGATACGGCGACCTCCGGTCAGGTAGTGGTAGATGGTAATGATGTGACCAAATACAATAAGCATCAGCTTGTAGGATATCGTAGAACGGATATCGGTTTCGTGTTCCAGTTCTATAATCTGGTGCCAAACCTGACGGCTTTGGAAAACGTAGAGCTGGCAGTACAGGTTTGTAAGGATGCGTTGGATGCATCGGAAACATTGGATAAGGTTGGTTTAGGAGAACGAAAAGATAACTTCCCAGCTCAGTTGTCCGGTGGTGAGCAGCAGCGTGTATCTATTGCCAGAGCGCTTGCAAAGAATCCGAAGCTTTTGCTTTGTGATGAGCCAACTGGTGCCTTGGATTATAATACAGGTAAGCAGATTTTACAGCTTTTGCAGGATACCTGTCGTAAGGAAGGGATTACGGTTGTGTTGATTACGCATAACTCAGCGATTGCTCCAATGGCGGATCGTTTGATTCGTTTTAAGAGTGGGAAAGTAATCGAAATGTCAGTAAATAAAAATCCAGTATCGATTGCAAATATTGAATGGTAGTGAGGATTTAGATGAAAGCCTATACAAAGGACATAATTAAGACAATTGTAAAAGGCATGAAGAGGTTCATGGCGCTGGCAATCATTGCAGCACTTGGTGTTTGTATGATGTCAGGGCTTAAGGCAGCTTGTGATGATTTGCGTTATACTGCAGATGATTTCTACGACAGACAGAATCTGTTCGACATTATGGTGGTTTCTACCATGGGTCTTACCGAGGAGGATGTCGAAGCACTTGCTCAGATAGAAGGCATTGAGGATGTCGAGGGTGCGTATAGCGAGAAGGTGTATACGCAGGTGAATGGACAGACCAAGCAAGCTACGGTCAATGTGCTTAGCCAGAAAGAAATCAATGTGCCTTATGTTTTAGAAGGTGAGATGCCGTTGCGTTCGGATGAAATCGTCGTTACTCAGAAGTTTATGATTGAATCTGGTAAGCAGCTTGGAGATAAGCTTATTCTTGAAGAAGATATGGACGAGGAAGACGATGAGGAGGAAGCAGACGAGGAAACGACGGAAGAATCGGAAGCGGATAATCGCTTCGAACTCGATTTGGAAAAAGAATACGAGTTTGAGGAAGAGGAATCCGAAGAAGAGGATATCGATGTTGAGGTAGAAGAAGAGGAAGCAGAACCCAACTTCCTCGTAACAGAGTATACGATTGTTGGTGTTGTGATTGATGTAACGGATATTAACAGCCAGGAAGGTGCGGTTGCATTCCGCGCGAATAATACCACAGATTATACCTTCTTCGTTCGTCCAGATGCGGTTTCCAGTGATATTTTTACAGCAGTATACATTACCTTGACGGGAACGGATGAATTGCGTTGTTATACCGATGAGTATGAGGCAAGGGTAGATGAAATCGTTAGTATCTTAGAAGAAGAGATAAAAGCAGACCGCGAGCAGGCTAGATATGATGAGGTAACTGGTGAGGCATTGGAAAAGGTGGAAGATGCCGAAGCTGAGGTTAATGATAAGCTGTCAGATGCGGAAAACGATATTCTAGATGCAAAGCTTGAGATAGAGGACGGCTGGTCAGAGCTTTTAGATGGTAAGCATGAGATTTTGGACGGAGAAGCAGAGCTTGCAGAAGCCGAGAGGACGCTTCAAAAGGCGCAGAGAGAGCTGGAACGTGGCGAACGCGAACTGGATGAGGCAGAAGAAGAATTAGAGGCTGCCTGGGAAGAATTAGAGTCAGGAGAAGCGCTTCTTGAAACCAGTGAAACGGCTATCGTGGAAGGAAAAGAAACACTTGCTACGTCAAGGGAGGAACTGGAAAAGGCTAGAGAGGATATTCCAGGAACCTTCGATTCCATGGAAGCTGTATTAGAAAGCCAGATTGTTTCTACGAATGTAACAATTCGAAGAGTGGAGACAGAGATCCGTACGTTAAATGCGGAACTTGAATTGCTGCAGAGTATGGACACTAGTGGATATTCAGAAGAAGAATTAAAGGGCCATCAGCAAAAGGTGGAAGATAAGCAGACGGAAATCGAATCTGCGGAAGGTGAACTGGAAGCACTGAAAAAGTCTCGTGATGAAATGCAGAATACGCTGAATGGGTTAGAGGCGGATGAGCAGGCAGCTTATGAGGAATTGGATAAAGCAGAAGCCGAGTTAGATACCGCAGAGAAAGAGCTTGTTGAAGCGGAGGCTGAGCTTGAAAAAAATAAAAAAGAATTGGAAGATGGCCGCAAAGAGTTAGAAAAGGCACAGGCCGATTTTGACCAGGCGAAAATCGATATTGATAACGGCTGGGAAGAGTTGGAAGATGGCTGGGAAGAATTAGAGGATGCTTATTTAGAGCTTGCGGACGGTAGGGCGGAACTGGAAGAAGGCCAGGCTGAGTTTGAAGATGGTAAGCAGAAGTACGAGGATGGCGTAAAGGAATTCCAGGATAGAAAAGAGGAAGCTTTAGATAAGATTGCAGATGCGAGACAGGAAATTGCAGATTTGAAGATGACATCCTGGTATATTTCGACTAGAACTGCTTTAACGGGTTATACGAATGTCAAAACGGATGCTCAGTGTATTGAGTCTATTGGAAATGCATTCCCAATTCTGTTTTTGACCGTAGCGATTTTGATTAGCTTGACTACGATTTCGCGAATGGTAGAAGAGGATAGAGGTTTAATCGGTACATACAAAGCACTTGGATTCACAGACAAAGAGGTTCGTCGTAAGTATGTGATTTATGCGCTGCTGGCATGTGTTGTAGGTGGTTTGCTTGGATTGTTCTTAGGCTTTGTCGTATTGCCAGAAATTATATTTACCGTATTTGGTGTTATGTATCAGTTTACGGAGTATAGTCTGGCATTCAACTGGATTTATGGTATTGGTGGTATCATATTGTTTATGATTGCGATTGTGGGTTCTGCGATTATTTCATGCAGTACAGAGCTTTCACACATGCCAGCTATGCTGATGCGTCCTAAGGCACCAAAGAATGGTTCTCGCGTGCTATTAGAGCGTGTGACACCAGTATGGAGTCGTTTGTCATTCTTGAACAAGGTAACGGCACGTAATTTGTTCCGCTATAAGAAACGATTGTTTATGACCTTGTTTGGGATTGCAGGCTGTACCTCCATTCTGTTGGCTGGATTTACGATTAAAGATACCGTAACTCGCTTAATGCCGATGCAGTATGAGGTAACCTATAACTTCGATGTGATGATTGTTTCGGATGATAATGAAAAACTGTCGGAATATCTCGATGATAATCGTGTGCGAGCTTATTTGAACCCTATGATTACGAATGTGAAGGTAATCAATGAAGATGGACGTGAAGAAAGCGTTCAGCTTGTTGTCGTTCCGAATGAGGAATCTTTAAGAGGTTATATTAATCTGGTTGACCGTGATGGTAACAAGGTGCTGTTGGAAGATGGTATGGTGCTTAGCACCATCAATATCGCGGAAGTACAGGGATATGATGAGGGCGATACCATAACCATTCAAAGCATGGCTTTGGAAAATGCCGAAGTAGAAATTAACCATATTGTAATGAATTACCTTGGAAATACCATTTATATGACGGAAAACACCTATAGCGATTTGTTTGATGATTATGAAGCAAATGGTGCGTATGTCATGTTAAATAGCGGTGTAGGCAGTCATGAGGAATATGCAAAGAACTTGGCACAGCAGGATGGTATTTTATCCGCTATTTCGATAGAAGGTTTCTTATCGAACTTTGATAGCGTATTCCGTATTATAAACCTGGTAGTAACCATTGTTATTACTTTGGCGGCAGCACTTGCATTTGTTGTATTGTTTACCTTATCGACGACTAATATCTCAGAACGTGAAAGAGAATTGGCGACGATTAAAGTATTAGGTTTCTTTGATCGAGAAGTACATCTGTATGTAAATAAAGAAACCTTGATTTTAACGAGTATCGGTATTCTGCTTGGTATGCCACTTGGAAAAGTGTTTGGTATCTGGCTGATGTCGATTTTGAAGATGCCATCGATTTACTTCGCAGATTATCTTGCACCAATTAGCTACTTGTATGCAGCAGTGATTGCGATTGTGTTCGCGTTTGTAGTAAATAAGATAACGGATAAATCGTTAGATAAGATTGATCCTGTAGAAGCATTGAAATCAATTGAGTAAGTTTACGAAAAGCCCCGTGTAAAATATATAATTTATCGCTGTACTGGCGTAAGGCTTCTAAATTATATATTTTACACGGGGCTTTTTTAAGCTTTTTTTAAGATTTCAATGCTTCTACAGGATGCAGCTATCAAAAATTATCAGTTCGAATTTGTTTTCTTTTGCACGCTTATATTCTTCTTCGCTTTTCACTGTGTAGCATACGGAGAGACCTCCAAGTGCGAGGCAGGTGCGACGAGAAATGTTGTTTGCGTGCGCGTGGTTGTAAGCGATGAAGTCTGGTCTGGTTAAAAAGTTAAAAGGCATGTAAGGAAGAATTGCGTATAACAGCTTTCCTTTGTAGGTAGGATTGCGGAAGAACTCTTCACACAACTGGCCTCGCAACACATCTGGTCGGTTTTTGCGGTACCAGAGGAGGGCAAGCGGATGGAAGCTTTCGATGCAATAAATGCCTTTGTAATTCTTTAACACTTCGTTTGCATACTGGCAAACTCTTGTCTGAGCACGGTCTAATTTGAATTCTAAGATAAATGGAACCTTTCCATCAACTACTTCCAAGAACTGTTCAAAGGTAGGAATGGTTTCTTCTGAATTTGCCAGCTTCATCTGCTGTAATTCTTCTAGTGTATAGTCCCAAACCTTGCCTTCTACGCCACACATTCTTTTTAAGGTAGCATCGTGGAATACCACTAACTTTTCATCTTTACTTAATTGAACATCTAATTCGATGCCATATCCTGCATCGACGGCTTTTTGAAAAGCCGCCAATGAATTTTCAGGTGCATCAGAATTGTTATCAAACAATCCTCTGTGAGCATAGTGTCTGTTTTTAAACGGAGCACGGTCTGCTCGGTTTATCATGCGTGGTGCCACTAAAAAGATATAAATCAAAACAAGCACCAGCACTGTAATAAGTATATTTACAATTACGTCCATAAGGAATCCCTCATTTAATGATGTCACGTTATCTTAGTCGTCAACGTCTAAGTTTTCTAAAGCACTTTTCTTTTTCGCTGGTTTTGAGTCACCATGTCTTACCTGTGACATTGTGATAATCGCAAGGATACAGAATACTACCGAATATGGGAATAATGTTCTGTAGCCTACATTTTCTAATAACCATCCAGAAAGGATAGGTGTGATAACCTGTGCTGTCATAGAGAAGGTATAGTATAAACCAGTGTATTTTCCTACGTCACCGGCAGAAGCGATTTCTACTACCATTGGGTAAGAGTTTACACCGATAGCAGCCCATGCAAAACCGATGATACAGAAGAATACTACCATGACTGGATGATATTCATTAAATAAGCTTGCAGCAAAGAAACAGCCGCCTAATAATGCAACACCG
The DNA here is from genome assembly GCA_017409825.1 of Agathobacter sp. Lineage (GTDB taxonomy): Bacteria > Bacillota > Clostridia > Lachnospirales > Lachnospiraceae > Roseburia. The sequence continues at coordinate 19,395 of JAFQRZ010000005.1, forward strand.
ATGATAATGGTTTTCTTACGACCGATATTACTTGCGATAGAACCAATTGGAATGTAGCTGATGATAGCTGCAACAGTTGCTACTAATAAACAATCTGCATATCCACCGCCTTCTAAGCCCCAAACCTGCTCTGCATAGCGAGAGAAGGCTGTGGTAACTGCGTTGTAAGCAATAAACCAGAATGCAACAGATAAAAGGATGAAGCAGAGGCTTCGGAATACATCTTTTGGAAGTTTCTGACCTTCGTTTGTGTTTGCTGGTTCTTCCTCTTCAACAATGCCTTCTAAGATTTCCAATTCTTCTCTTTCTTTACGAAGTTTATTTTCTTTAATAGTAAAGTAAAGAACAATAACACTGATTGCCATTACTGCACCCACAGATAAGAATAGTGGGAAGTAATTTGGCTTCGTTGAGGATCCAACTAGAAGTTTAATCAATATAAGTGTAAAAACACCACCTACAGCGCCCATTAAGTTGATAACTGCATTTGCTTTACTACGAAGTGGTTTTGGCGTCAAGTCAGGCATCAATGCTACTGCAGGGGAACGATAGGTGCCCATACAAATTAATACGAAGAATAACCCACCAACGAATAAAGGTAAATTAACTGTGTGGTTTGCAATTGGCAGGATAACCAAAAGGGCACAAGTAAGAGCTGTACCAATTAAAATAAAAGGCATACGTCTACCGATTTTGGTATTTACCTTATCAGAGAGGGAACCAAAGATTGGGAGCAAAAAGAGTGCTAATATATTGTCAATTGCCATAATTGCACCAGTAAGAGTTTCCCCCATGCCAAATGTGTTTTTAAGAATTTTTGGTATTTCGTTGTCGTACATCTGCCAGAAAGCACTGATAGACATGAATGCAAGACCGATGAGTACCGTTCTCTTGTAATTCAGTTTCATTTTTTACTTCTCCTTAAAGTTAGTTATAATATATACCCATTATACATCATTTGGATGAAAAAGGAAATTGTGAAGTTTGTAAATTTTCTTTTGCTTAAATTGGGAAAAGTGTCTTGATTTTGGGGTGGGAAAATGGTAATATATCACTTGCTGATGCATATCTTATATATGTGCAATAAAACAGGCGGCTGTGGCGGAACTGGCAGACGCGCCAGATTTAGGTTCTGGTGTCCCCGACGTGCAGGTTCGATTCCTGTCAGCCGCATGAAAATGAGCCCTATCGTAAGGATTTTGGAAGGAAATCTTTACGATAGGGCTTGTTTTATTGAATAAAACGTAAAAAGTTTAATAAATTCGGTGCTTCCGTTGACTTTCCCATAAAATAAGAGTATTATTATTTTATATAATTTGTACGGAAAATAAGGCGTTTTGCATAATCCTATTGTGCACAATGTCAATGAGCCAAGGAGGAGAAAATGGGAAAGAAAATTGGTGTAAAAATTACAGTAATGATGCTTATCATGGCGATTATGTATTTAATTACATCTTTTGCCAGCGGATTTGCACAGGAACAGGCTTTGGGTGGATTGAACCGTGTGTATAACAAGTGGGTTCAGTTGGAGCGATATGAAACAAAATTGGTTAAGGCAACCGACAACTGTAACTTTTATTCAAATATGATTGTACACTATAAAATGCCAGCTGTTCAGAAAACTTTAGCAGAAAATGTTCCTGGAATTATTGAAGAGACAAAGGGCTATTTTAAAGAAATGCATGCGATTGTAAATGCATTGGAACCAAATGATTTGGAAGGAAGCAAGATTAAGAAGGCGGATGTTCAGGCTGCATTAAAGGCATACGAAGAAACAACAATCGTTGTTCAGAATCAGGCGGCAGAGGTTGCAAGACTTTATTTAGAAGGTAAGCCAGAAGAATCTGCGGCAGCAAATAATGGTGCTACAGCGAATCTTACAGCAATGGGCGATGCAGAAACTGCTTTTATGACAATGGTTTCTAAAGCAGCGGATGGATTGATGAAACAGAAACAGGCAAATGTTGCTATGTATTCAAGCATTTCAGATACCATGTTCTTTGTATTTATTGGTGCAGCAGTACTTATGATTATCTATATCAATAAGACGGTTGCAAGTCCTGCAAAGAATGCAAGTGGACACTTGGGACAGATTATTGAAAAGATTGAAAATAATGAAGGTGACCTTACCGAACGTATTCAGATTAAGACCAAGGACGAAGTTGGTCAGCTTGTAAATGGTGTAAACGGATTCATCGAACAGCTTCAGGGGATTATGGTTAAGATTCGTGATGAATCTACTCATATGAATGAGCTGGTAAATAATATTACAAATGGTATCAATGATTCCAATGAAAATGCGAGCAGCATTTCCGCTACCATGGAAGAGCTTTCTGCTAGTATGGAAGAAGTTGCAGCTACATTGGATGAAATCACCTCAGGTTCTCAGGATATTCTTCATTCTGCAAATGAAATGAGTGATATGGCAGAAACTGGTAAAGAATATGTTGGTGGAATCAAAGATCGTGCTATCAACGTTCGTAGTGAAGCAGAAACAAGTAAGTCTACTACAACAGAAATGCTTTCTGGTATTCGTGAGCTCTTAGAAGTAGCGATTGAAAACAGCCGTAGCGTAGAACAGATTAACGCACTTACAAATGATATCTTAGGTATTTCCAGCCAGACCAACCTCTTAGCACTCAATGCTTCTATTGAAGCGGCTCGTGCTGGTGAAGCTGGTAGAGGTTTTGCAGTAGTAGCTGATGAAATTCGTGATTTGGCAGAACGTTCGAAAGATACAGCAAATAACATTCAGGCAATCAGTGGTATGGTTACTGGTGCAGTAGAAGATCTTGCTAAGAATGCAAATGACATGATTTCGTTCATCGATGAAACAGTTCTTACCGATTATGATAAGTTTGTGGGTATGGCAAATACATATCATGAAGATGCAGATCACATGGATGAAATCTTACAAAACTTCTATGCAAGTGCAGAAAGACTTCGTAATACCATGGCTCAGATGGCAGAAGGTATCGATGGTATCAATATTGCTGTAGATGAAAGTGCACAGGGTGTAACAGTTGCAGCACAGAGTACAGGTGCATTGGTAGAAGCATTAGTTTCTATTAAAGGGGAAGCAGATATCAATATGGATATTTCACAGAGCCTTCAGGGTGAAGTTAGCAGATTCAAGAATATCTAATAAAATATGGAAACAAATAAGAAACAGGTCATGCAAGAATCTTGCATGACCTGTGTTGTTTTTATTGGTCCAGAGGTTTGTCGAATGCCAGTGGAGGAAAATTCAAAATTTGATGAGATATTTCACACATTTCCTCTATAGAGCGACTAAAATTATTATGATACCATTGAAAGACAAGTCCGATAAAGCCGTTGGTGTAGAATGCTAAAATTTCTATATTATACTCGTTCCATTCAGAGTGGATAAACTTATGCATACCAAAATCCATTCGGCAGCAACACAGTACTGCACGTATCGGCAGTAGCGATTCTAAATGGTTTCGTTCTAAAACATCTAGTAAATGTTTCTCTCGTTTCCAAAAATGAAAAAAGCTTTTTAGACCATCTTTAGAGGTGGTTGAAAGAATTTCTTTGCTACATTCATAGAAACAATTATCGAGAAAGGCATATAGAACATCATCCTTACAATCAAATAAACGATAAAAAATATTACGGCTAAGCCCTGTTTGAGCACAAAGATCTGTGATGGTAATATCTGCATATTGACGCTCTTGCATAGCAGAATAGAGTGCTTTGTAAAAGGTCTGCTGTTGTTGTGCTGTTTTCTCGGTGGTACATTGACGGTACATAAAATACTTCTCCTAAAGTAAATATATATTATCTTACAAAAATCGACATAATTTGTCAATTTGTCTAATTATCAAAGGTTTAATTTTTTCGAAAAAACACGAAAACGCTTTTTTGTTGCTAGTGAAGGGCCAGGAAGTCTTGTATACTTAGGGTATCATATTATGATTAAAAATAGGAGGAAAAGAAAATGTCAAAGACAAAAGGTCCAGTTACTAAACTGAACACAATGCATCACATTGGCTATGGTGCCGGCGACGCTGGTGGTGTAGTAATGCTCATGCTTATCAGCTACTTGGAACGTTTCTCACGTAACGTTTTAGGTGTTGATCCAGCAATTTATGCAGGTATCTTAATCGTATGGAATGTATGGGATGCAATCAACGATCCACTCGTTGGTACTTTCATGGACGTAATGTTCACAAAAGCAAAGAACAAACAGAACAAATTCCGTCCTTGGATTCTTCGTTCTATCCCAATCTTGGCAGTTGGTTTAATTTCCGTATTCTCTCTGCCAAACTTGTTTGATGGTTTATTATGTATCGTTGTTCTCTTTATTTCTAAGATTGTATTCGAACTTGGTTATACAGTTATGAACATCGGTATGGGTTCATTACTTGGTGTAATGGCTACAAATGACGCAGAACGTGCATCATTATCATCTGCTCGTGGATTTGGTTCTACAGTTGGTGGTGCTATCGGTGCAATGGCTCTTCCAGTAGTTTTAGGTTCTTTAGGTGAAACACCATTTGGTTTCGCTGCTACAGCTGTAGTTGCTGCAGTATTAGGATGCTTCCTCGTATTCATCCACTATGCATTCACAGTAGAACGTAACGTAGAAGCTCAGAACGCAGTTAAGACAGAAGCGGAAAAAGAAGCAGAAAAAGTTAAAGTTACAGACATCCTTAACGTATTCAAGGTTAACCGTCCTTACTTAGCTCTTTGTGTTCACTCTATCTGTATCTGTTTCGTACAGGGTATTGCACAGGGTGCTGCTACATATATGTACTCTGATGTTTTAGGTGACCTTAAATTACAGGCAATCGGTTCTGTAATCTCTATGCCAGTTATGTTCGGTGGTTTGATTATCGCTCCAATCTTGGCTAAGAAGATTGACCTTGTTAAGATTATTCGTTCATTTATCTTAATCGGATGTATCTTACTTGGCACATGCTTCATTTATGCTGTAACAGCTCCAAAATTGATTCCTGTTCTCTTCATCGTATGGCAGGGTCTTGGTACAGGTTTAGTTACATTATCTGTACAGTTACAGTGGGGTCTTGTTGGTGAATCTATCGACTACAACGAATACCTTACAGGAAAACGTTCTGAAGGTGCGATTTACGGTACATTCTCACTTACACGTCGTGTAGGTCAGACATTATCTGGTTCATTAGCAGTACTTATGTTAACATGGTTCGGCTATCAGGCAGGTGCTGGTACAGCACAGCCTGCATCAGCAATCTTCGGTATTAAAGCAATGGTTATCTTGATTCCAGCTATCATCGCTATGGGATCTTGGGCATCATTCAGATTCATCTGGAATATCGATGATGAAAAACGTGCGAAAGTTGCTGCTTGGAAAGCAGAAAAAGCTGCAAAAGCAGGAGCTGCTGACGCAGAATAATTATCCTTAGCATATTTTATAAATACTATTTATAGATAAGTAGAATAATAAAAAGAACGATAGCAAGCTTGCTTGCATATCGTTCTTTTTTTGTTTGTATTTGACGCATTTATTAAAAATAAAAAAGCGGATTCCTTTCGGAAACCGCTTGTATGGGCTTAAGTGGACTCGAACCACCGACCTCACGCTTATCAGGCGTGCGCTCTAACCGGCTGAGCTATAAGCCCATTTGCTATTCGCAACAGTGATATATTATCTCTTTTTTAGAATTACGTCAAGAGATTTTTTGAAATTCTGCTAAATTAAAGCATTTTTGTAGACCAAACATCCTTGTATGTTTCGTATTGTTCATTAATCCAATCGACGATTTCTTTTTTGCCCTCCTCATTGAAAGGTGCAGTGTGGTCTATTTTTAAAGAATCATCCGTTTTATCAAAAATATAGGGACCAGGCCAGACCCAGGCGTGGAAAAAGGAGTCGCCTTCTTCGGGTTTTTCCATTTTGATTAGAAAGCGGAGTGGATTCATCCAGCCCGTAAAGGATGTTTTTTTATAATAGTTTAAGTTTAATGCTTCGTCGTAAGTTAGCATAGTGTGTACCTCGCTGAAAATGTGCTTAAAATATTATATCAAATGTAGGAGTCTTTCTGCAATATGCTTCTAGGACTTGCTTGGAGAATTTCGATCAATTCTGCCGGTATATAAAGCTGGAAATAGTTAGTCGTATACGTTATAATTATATAAATAAAGTATTAGGAGGGAATATTATGGAAAATATGCGTACAAGAATTTTACCTAAAATGTTAAATTCCGAAGTGCAGGAATATTTAAAGAGAAATGATATTATAATCGTTCCGGTAGGAACTGTAGAAATGCATGGGGGCTTTCCACTGGATAGTGAGACAGTAATTAGTGAAGCGTATGCACTTAAGATGGCAGAAGCTTGTGATGGTCTCGTATTAACAGGCCTTCCATACTTCTATGCAGGTGCTACTGCTTCTGGCAGAGGTACCGTTCAGGTATCGGTTCGCCAAGGAATTGATTATTTGGGTGCGGTTGCAAGAAGTTTGCTTCGTCTTGGATTTAAGCGTCAGATTTATTTTAGCTTTCATGGTCCAGCGCATATGACTATCTGCCCAATGGTGCGCGATTTTTATGATGAAACAGGGGTGCCTATTTTATATATGGACAGCATGATTCAGATGGGAAAGAATCAGGATATATTTAAAGATATGTCAGTGTTCCATGATATTACGGTTGGTGCATATAAGATTATGAATCGTTTGGAAGATGTTCCATTTGTAACGGGTTATGGAGACATGGTGCAGCAGTCATGTGCTCCATTTAATGATTTATTTGCTCTTGGATATCAGAGTGCTGCTATTGGTTACTGTTTTGGTGAAAACTCTGACCACATGCCTACACCAGATATTCCAGATGAGGAAACGCGTGCGAAGAAAGCAGAAATCGGTGCTGAGCTTATTTGCAAGATGGTAGAACGTATGGATATGCCACACGTAGTAGAACAGATGCAGAAATTGGAAGCGTATGGTTTGGAAAACGAAGAGAAATATCCATGGATGCCAAGTGCATATAATCGCAGAAAATAAGTGTTTTTTTCTAGGACTTATGTTATAATAGAATAAATTAAAATGTACGGCGGATTCTTTCTATGGGGAATCCGCCGAATCAATTCATAAATGGGGGAAGAGACATGTCAAATATAATTACAATTCCATGTGGACAAATCAAAGGCACGGATTGCCAGTGGCCTGGTGTTACCGCTTACAAGGGAATCCGTTATGCAACAGCAGGGAGATGGGAATACCCAGTCGAAGTAACGAATTGGGATGGCGTATATGATGCGACGGAGTATGGAAACTGTAGCTTCCAACCAAGAGCCTTTTATGATGAAGAAACGGTGATTGAAAAGGTATTTTATTATTATGAATTTCGAAAAGGCGCAAGCTATACCTATAGCGAAGATTGCTTGTTTTTAAATGTATGGGTGCCAGAAGGAGCGACACCAGACAGCAAGCTACCAGTGCTTTTCTATATCCATGGTGGCGGATATACTGGCGGCTGTGGACATGAAAAACACTTTGATGGTCCAGTGTGGGCAAGTAAAGGCGTTATCGCAGTAACCTGCAACTATCGTCTTGGACCTATGGGATTTATGTGTCTGCCAGAGCTTGCAGAGCGAGATGGACATACTGGTAACTATGGCCTTTATGATCAGATGACCGCTATGCAGTGGGTACAGCACAATATCGCAGCTTTCGGCGGTGACCCAGCAAACGTAACGGTAATGGGACAGAGTGCGGGTGCGATGAGTACGATGCAGCATTGTATCAGCCCACTGACGCATGGACTTTTCCACAAAGCAGTGATGAGTAGTGGCGGTGGTGCACATAAGCTGATGGATAGTGCCCAGACACACGAAGATAGATATGAATTCTGGAAACAGGTGATGGCAGATGCTGGTTGTCAGACCTTGGAGGAATTTTTGCAGTTAGAGCCAGAAAAAGTATTCCAATCATGGCAGACCTTGAAGAAATCCAATATGAAATATGGTATGATTGCCAGCCCATGTGTGGATGGAGAGCTTTTAACGAAGAGTCCACTGACGGCATTAAACGATGGCGATGTAAAAGATATCCCTTATATGCTTGGTGCAACCAGCCAGGATATGATGCCATTCTTTATTTTTCCTATGGCGAAGGATTTCTGCGACAAACAGAAAAAAGCATACTGCTGGTTCTTTGACCGTCAGCTTCCAGGGGATGAAAATGGGGCTTGGCATTCCAGCGATTTGTGGTACTGGTTTGGTACATTAAAGAATGGCTGGAGACCTTTCGAAGAAAAGGATTATGCATTGTCAGACGCGATGTCCAGCTACCTTTGCAATTTCGTGAAAACAGGTAATCCAAATGGAGATGGACTTGTAGAATGGAAGCAGGCTAAAGCAGGACAGAATGAGGTTATTCGCATTGGCGAAGGCGATATCCGTATGGGTAAAGTAAGCAAAGCGAAGCTGCTCTGGACAACACTTACGAATAAGAATGTCGGAGAGTAAGCAAGGAGAATATATATATGCTTTTTGGTGAAGATAGTTTAAAAGGGTTAAAAAAAGAATTGAAAAGTGCGGGAGCTGATATGAGCTTTGTGAAAAGCTGGCAGAAGACTTTTGACAAAGTAAAAAAAGGCTGTCAGCAGATGGAGTCCCAGTACACACAGGCGAAGACGGAATTGGAGCAGGTACATACGATTTTGAAAAAAATGGAAGCATCCTTAATCGAGATGAAAAGTGATGTCGAAAACTCCGTACATCGTACCAGCCTCGGTGATAGTGCCAAGGAACTAAAAAAATACCAAGGGCATTTTAATCAGGAATTTTTGATTAGCAAAGAAGATAAAGAGTTCCATTTGACCTATCAGACTATTTTGGAACTTTGTAGCAAAGGCTGTAAGGAACAGAAAGACGTGCTGATTTTACAAAGCGAAGTGGAAAATATTCTCGCTGTAACGGAAGAAGCATTGGATAAGGAATGGCCATCTTATCGTGCTATGGCTTATTTTTACATAGATAGAACAGATCGAGAAATTTTCGATTTGCCACATTCCGATAAGGTAGTGGAAGTGAATCGTATTTATGAGAATGAGTTTCTGACACCTATGCGACAGGTGTTGACAAAATGTTTTGACGAACAAAAAGTAAACGATACATTGGAGGTGGATGTATGGAACTGATAATTTTTATTGTAATTATTTCGTACATTGTAAAGGCAGTAAAAAAGGCCAATGAAAATGAGAAGCATCAGGCGTATACAAATAAGAACCCTTGGGAGGGGGTTGCTTATCAGGCACCAAAGCAGGCGACTCGCGTAGATTCTCCAAAAGTGCAGGTGCAGCAGCAGACGAAAGAAGCGGTGCAGGAGCAAATTGCGAGAACCAAGCAGCGCATTTTGGAAAGCAGAGGTATGCAAAGTACAGAGAATGAGCATTTTAAGCAGGCGGATATGCATCGCCAGCAGGAAAATCGTGAAGCAATGCAGCAGGTTCATGCATCTCGTATGGAAGCTAGAAATACTACGATTTTACAACGTGCAAAAGCAAATGCAGAAGAGGATAAGGTGGATGTGACCTTAGAAACGATGGAAGCAGAGCACAATCATTCCGAACGAGTTTCAGCAGCAGAGCATCATCATCCAGAGGATGTGATTCCAGAAAATATGCTGGGAACCATAGAGGATTTGATGATAAAAGGATATGACGGAAATCTTTGCTTTGAGAGAGATTTCGCGGGTGAAGCAATGGATATGATTAGCCGCTTTACCGTACCTTCGGATGTTCCGAATTTTTCCGAGGAAGAAGCAGTATAAGAAATTGAGGTAATAGAATGGAACGCAGACCAGTAGTAGGAGAGACCTACCGACATTTTAAAAATAAGAATTACAAGATTATTGCAATCGCACATCATTCCGAAACAGGAGAAGAACTAGTAATCTATCAGGCACTTTACGGGGATGGAATGGTTTGCGCGAGACCACTGGATATGTTTGTCAGTGAAGTGGATCACGAAAAATATCCAGATGTGAAACAGAAATATCGTTTTGAGAAAATCGAAACTCCAGCATTGGAGCTGACGATAGAAGACCGCATGATGAAATTTTTTGATGAAGATTCCATGGAAGGAAAATATCAGATTCTTTTGACGATGCGTGAAGAAATCACAGATACCATGATTGACAATATGGCAGTGACCTTGGATGTTGTGATTGAAGATGGACCAATTGCGAAACGTTTTGATGATTTGAAGCATGCGATTCAGACCAAACAGCGTTACGAGCAGAATAGCTGGTTAAGATAATTGCAGAAAGAGTCGCGATGCGGCTCTTTCTTTTGAATGGGGGATACTATGGAAATCGAAAGAAAATATTTGGTGAAGGCTTTGCCAGAAAATTTGGAATGCTACGAGCAGAAACGTATTTCACAGGGATATCTTTGCACGAATCCGGTGATTCGTATTCGCCGCAGCAATGACGAGTATTTTCTGACCTATAAAGGCAAAGGTTTGATGGCAAGGGAAGAGCATGAGTTTCCATTATCTGCGGAGGCTTTTGAACATTTGCTTCCCAAAATCGATGGTATTTTGATTGACAAAATCCGATATTTGATTCCATTGGACGAGACACATACCGCTGAGCTGGACGTTTTCCAAGGAACCTTGGCGCCGCTTCGTTTGGTTGAGGTGGAATTTGCATCCGTAGAGGAAGCGGAGCATTTTGTTGCGCCAGAGTGGTTCGGTGATGATGTGACGAATTCTGGAGAGTATCACAATAGTAACTTGAGCAAGAGAGGATAAGCGAATGAAAAAATTAGGTGTATTTATGGCAGACGGCTGCGAAGAAATCGAAGCACTTACGGTAGTAGATATCGCAAGACGTGCGGGGATTGAAGTAGCCATGATTTCGATTACAGGAGAAAAGACCGTAAAGGGCGCACATGGCATTGATTTCCAGACCGATATTCCAGCAGAGTTTATGGATTTTGATTTGTTAGATGGAATTGTGCTTCCGGGCGGTATGCCAGGCACATTGAACCTTGGGGCGAATAAATATGTATTGCAGACGATTATTGATTTTAACTGCAAAGGAAAACTGATATCAGCGATCTGTGCAGCTCCAAGTGTATTGGGTGAAGCAGGTCTTTTAAAAGGCAAAAAAGCCACATCCTATCCAGGATTTGAAGATAAATTAATCGGTGCAGAGGTTTGTGAGGATGCGGTTGTTGTCGATGGCAACATCATCACCAGTCGAGGTATGGGAACTGCGATTCCATTTGCACTGGAGATAGTTCGCTATTTGGTAGATGCAGAAACCGCAGATAATCTTGGTCACGCAATCATCTATAATTAGTAAGAAGAACAGATGCAGTAATAATTTTATATATTTTACGAAAGACTAAGAAAAAGAGCCCTCATATATATAATCGGAAGCCTTATGCCAATACAGCGACGATTATATATATGAGGGCTCTTTTTTGTAGAATTATAGATGAAATATAGTTAAACTATTACTGCATCTGTTCTTCCTGGCGTTTAATCATCTTTTTCACCATTTCACCACCGATAGAACCGGCTTCTCTAGATGTTAAGTCACCATTATAACCACTTTTAAGGTTTACACCTACTTCGTTGGCACATTCCTGTTTGAAACGATTCATCGCTTCAGATTTTTTTGAACTAGAGTTGTTGTTTGAATTACTCATTTTGTTCACCTCCTTACAACGTTTAATTTGTGCAAATCCGAAAAAAATATGTGATTCGAAGGTTGACAATTAATGGTAGATAAAACAAAATAAAATTAAAAAAATGAGAGCGTGTGTGGAGCAGATGAAAGCGAGGTTTTGCTATGAATCATAAAGGGACAGTAAGATTAGAAACAGAACGATTAATATTAAGGCAAATCGAGATAGAAGATGTAGAGCCTGCTTTCCATAATTGGATGAGCGATGAAAAAGTGACAGAGTTTTTGCGTTGGCCTACACATAAGGATATTTCTATTTCTGAGCGAGTAGTAAAAGAATGGGTAGAGGAATATAAAAAAGATGATGCTTTTTATCAGTGGGCGATTGTTTTGAAGGGGTTAAATGAACCAATCGGAACAATTTCCGTCGTGGATATGAATGAACGCGTAGACATGGTACATATCGGCTATTGCATTGGAAGTAAATGGTGGGGAAATGGTTATATGAGTGAAGCATTTGCACGTATTATTTCGTTTTTCTTTGATGAAGTAGGTGCACGGCGAATCGAAGCACAGCATGACCCAAACAATCCTGCTTCTGGTAAAGTAATGGAGAAGTGTGGACTCAAGTATGAAGGCACACTTCGTAAAGCGGATTGGAGCAATAAAGGAATTGTGGATGCGGCAATGTATGGGCTATTGGCAGAGGAGTATCGCAAATTATGAAAAATATATTTGTAGAAGGTATCCAGGGTATGGGGAAATCCACTCTGGTGAATCGCATTTATCGAGAAAAACCAGAGCTGCGTGTTTGCAGAGAAGGAGACTATTCGCCAGTTGATTTGGCTTGGTGTACCTGGATGACAAAGGACGAATATGAAGCAGTACTGGAGAAATATGCCGATATAAAAGATGAGATTGAGAAAAACACCATAGAAGAAAATGGTCATTTTGTGATTGCTTACACGAAAATTATTACAGACATTTCGAATTTCCATAAAGACTTGGAACAGTATGAAATTTACAATGGGAGAAAGGACTTTGCTGAATGGAAGAAAATTGTTTTTTCAAGATTTGAAAAATTCAGAGGAACTGGATACCTGTTTGAGTGTGCCTTTTTCCAGAATATCATGGAAGATTTGATTTTGTTTCATGAACGTAGCGAGGTAGAAATCGTAGAGTTCTATCGTGAGTTATTTGCTAGAGTGGATAAAGAGAATTTCCGTCTTTTTTATTTGTATAGTGAACATATAGAAGAGATTTTGCAGGTGGTAAAAAAGGAACGAAGCGACAATGTAGGAAACGAAATGTGGTATCCTCTCATGATGAATTATTTGAAGGAGTCACCGTTCGGAAGAAAGCATGGCTACCAAGATTTTGATGATATGGTGGCACATTTTAGATACAGACAGATGTTGGAGATGCGAGTGATCAAGGAAGTGCTTGGAGAATGTGCGGTAGTATTACCGGCGAAAGAATGGGAGTTAGAAGAAGTATTAATAGATAATAATTAATGTAGTTTAAGATGTTGATAATCGAACAAATGTTTGCTATAATATAATTAGGCTACCATAACGGTAGGCGGTTAGTCCTTTAACAGAGGACTGTGACCTCTGATCACATAGATAAAATTCAATTGCGAATGCAGTTGGAAATCTTTACAACGGAGGAAATGCTTATGCTCACCATCGAAGGCTTGATTGCTGTTATCAGCTTATGTATAACATGTTTCAGTCTTGGCTATTCGCTTGGTTATAATAGCAAGACACAAAAATAACCGCCAAGTGCCAGCTTAGCGGTTATTAGTAATAATACCTATAAACTGGACTAACCGTCTATCGGTAGCCCTTTTCTATATATATAGTATCATTATATATACAATCTGTCAAACGGAAAAGAGGGGTGAAAGGGAACTCTATTACAAGATATACAATTTATATGACTATGCGTTATAATGATAAAAAGGAAAAATTTCGCGAGGTATAAGGTATGAACTATATAAAAATCGAAGGCATCGAGGATGCTTACCCAGAAAGAATTGAGGGAACCAGTGAATGGTATTGCTGCAAGATTGCAGCGAACTGTTTTTGTGATTTGTACGAAGCAGAGGAAATCGTAAAGAATGGGCATGTGTACGAAGGAATGAACTGTGTACTCATTCATTATCCGGACGGACAGGTGTATTACCCATTTATGACAAAAGAAAATGTGTATGTGGAAGCACCAGCATTTTGTGATGGTGTACTGTATTTTATCGTGGCAGATTTTGCTGAAAAAACGATACAAATTGTAGCATTCAATACAGAAGATTTCGAGCAAAAGACAGTCTTTGAGCTTCCGTTAGATGAGGTTCCAAGTTGCTATAATCTTAGGATTGGTGTTGTGCCAGCTATGTTACTTTGTGAAAGTGAAAATAATGTGATAGAGGTTCTATGGCCAGAGAAAAGGACCTTTAAACTAAATAATCATGAGGTAATAAATTTCCGCGATGGGGATAAGGTGTACTTCAGCGAGTGGTTTGAGGATGAGGAGCCGGATTACAATTATCATGAACAGGTGGTTGTTCGTGATTGGGAAACAGGCGAGGAAATCGAACGCTTTGATGGACGGATGCATCGAATGCCAAATGGTGATATTTGGAGAATGTAAATTAGGATGAACTATAGGAACGATTATGACAGAAAAAGAAAAAATGGAAGCCAAAATGTGGTATGATGCCAACTATGATAAAGAATTGTTGGAAATTCGCTTGAAAGCAGAAGACCTGTGTTTTGAATTAAACAATACTCGCCCAAGCGAAGCAGAAAAACGCACAGAAATCTTAAAAGAATTATTACCACAGATGGAGGAAAACTGCGTTGTGCTGTCTCCAGTATATGCAGACTATGGCGTTTATACCAAGATAGGGCACGATACCTTTATCAATCATAATGCGTATTTGATGGATGGGGGTGGCATCACCATAGGAAGTCATTGCTTTATTGGACCAAATTGTGGAATGTATACGGCGATACATGCAACAGTAGCAGAGGAACGCAATCAAGGTTTAGAAAAAGCATTGCCAATCGTGATAGGAGATAATTGCTGGCTCGGTGGTGATGTAACCATTTTACCAGGTGTCACCATTGGAAATAACACAATTATTGGGGCAGGAAGTGTAGTGACTAAGGATATACCAGATCATGTGGTTGCAGTAGGGAATCCTTGTCGTGTGTTACGCGAGATTACGGAAGTGGATAGGATTTTCATGGATAAAGGGAATATACAAAATAATTTTTAAGTTGTAATAAGAATGTTTTGTGCTATAATATAATTTAGAAAAGGCAATCGCCACAGAGTGGTTGACCAAGAAGATAAAGGACAAAACCTTCCCTATCTCGTCAAAGTACAGGGAAGGTTTTTGTTATGTTAGTGACAAATCAAATAAATGAATGTCAGCAAAGCCAAGAGAAACATGCCAAAAGACATTAAATCTTTGAAGCCAAATTTCTTCATGAGCATCACCTCCATTCTATGTAGAATGAAGGTCAACCATCCTGTAACACGATTGCCAGGACTTTGTTAAATCATGCGTATAGTTATGGTGCAATGTTTTAAAAAAGTGCCAAAAAGTTTGTGCGTTTTGTGAAAATTCTATCCATCAATTTCGTGCAACATAGCTGATTGATTAACGAAATTATTTTGCAGAAGGATGGAAAGAAAAATAGGAGAAAAATATGATAACGAATATTCGAAAAATGACAAGAGACGATAAAGACACAGTCATAAGTATGATGCGTGTGTTTTACGCATCTCCAGCGGTTCTTAGCAATGGCTCGGAGGAAATTTTTGAGGCAGATGTAGAGAATTGTGTAAATGATAGTCCTTATTTGGAAGGTTTTATATTTGAAGAGAATGACGTGATTTTAGGTTATGGAATGATAGCCAAAAGCTTTTCTACAGAGTTCGGAAAGCCTTGCATTTGGGTGGAAGATTTGTATATGAAACCAGAGTATCGAGGCACAGGTATCGGTAGTAAGTTTTTCGACTACTTAGAGCAGAACTATACGGACTGCATTTTCCGTTTAGAAGTGGAAGAGGAAAATGAAAGAGCGATTCATGTGTATGAGAAAAACGGGTTTGCAGTGTTACCATACATGGAGATGAAAAAGTAAGTTAGATTTGATGAAAAAGAAGATGGAGTGAAGTTATGACAATCAACGAATACCAAAAATTAGCAATGACGACCTTAAATCCAGCATTGGACAAAAAGGATGTCCTCATCAATGGAGTTATGGGACTTTGTGGGGAATCTGGCGAGGTTATCGATATTGTGAAAAAGCATCTGGCACAGGGGCATGAATTAGACCGCGAGAAAATCATCAAAGAATTAGGTGATGTGGCTTGGTATATGGCAGAGATTGCGACGGTACTGGACGTGGAATTGGAAGATGTGCTAGTGCAGAATATCGAGAAGTTGAAGAAACGATATCCAGAAGGCTTTTCGACGGAGAAGTCGCTAAATCGCGAGGAATAATGAAATTCATACAAGAGGGAAATGGAGTTTAGATACAAAATGGATAAAAAAGAATTTTATAGTCAGTTAAAGAAATTAGCGATACCGATTGCGTTGCAGACATTTATGACGGCGGCGATTAGTGCAGGCGATTCGGCGATGCTCGGATTTATCAATCAGGATTCGATTGCAGCAGTTTCCTTGGCGACGAGAATCAGTTTCGTGTTACATTTGTTTACAGGTTCTTTCGCGGGTGGTGCAGGGGTTATTTGTGCACAGTACTGGGGCAAAAAAGATGAGAAGACCATGCAGAAAGTGTTTGGTTTGATTGTGCGATATATGGTGGGCGTATCGGGTGTGTTTGCACTTGCTTCTTTTTTCTGCCCAGAGATTTTGATGCAAATCTTTACATCGGATGCCCAGATGGTTCAGATTGGGGCGTCCTACCTTAAAATTGCAGCACCATCCTTTGTGTTTGCTGGATTATCACAGTGTTATCTGGTTTTGATGCAGAGTATGGGGAAAGCGAAAAAGAGTGCTACGATTTCTTCGTCTATCGTTGTATTGGACTTGATTCTGAATGCGATTTTTATTTTCGGTTTGCTTGGAATGCCAAGAATGGGGGCAGATGGTGCGGCTCTTACGACTGTACTTTCCAAAGGCTTGGAGCTTATCATTGTGGTAGTGGATTCTTTCCAGAAAGGGAACCTACGACCATCATTTAAGCATATTTTGTCTGTGAATCCAGAGATTGAGAAAGAGTTTTGGAAATATAGCTTTCATATTTTGTTGGATGGTTTGATTTGGGGTATCGGTATTACAATGTATTCTGTTATTATCGGTCATTTAGGTAGTGATGCGACTGCAGCAAACTCGGTAGCAAGTATCGTAAAGGATTTGCTGACCTGTCTTTGTCGAGGCATGAGTACTGGTGGAGGCATACTCATTGGAAATGTATTAGGTTCTGGGGATTTGAAACTGGCTAAGGCTTATGGGGATAAACTGGCTCGTTTGTCGATGGTATGTGGTTTGATTTCTGGCATGTTGGTACTGCTTGTCGCACCACCAATCTTTGCATTTATGCAGCTTACGGAAACGGCAAGAGGATATCTGAGTAATATGCTCCTCATCTTAGCGGTGTATATGTTTGGAAAATCCGTTTGTGTTATCGTTGTTACGGGTATTTTCAATGCAGGAGGCGATACGAAGTTTGATGCCTATAGTGTGGGCGTGACGATGTGGGGAATTATTATTCCACTGGCAGCATTGTCGGCCTTTGTGTGGAAGCTTCCGGTGCTGGTGGTGTATTTTATCATCAGTATGGACGAGGTGATTAAGCTGCCTTGGGTATACCATCATTACAAGAAGTATATTTGGGTGAAAGATATTACGAGGGATGATTTGTAGATGAACATAGTGATAGAATTGTTTTGGACGTTTATGAAAATCGGGATGTTTACCTTTGGGGGTGGATATGCCATGATTTCGATTATCGAAAACAATTGTGTAGAGCAGAAAAAATGGATTACACACGATGAAATGATGGATATTACGGTAATTGCAGAGTCTACACCAGGACCGATTGCGATTAACTGTGCAACTTTCGTGGGCTACAAAATTGCAGGTATGTGGGGAGCGATCGCAGCTACATTTGGTGTAGTCGTACCTTCGTTTCTGATTATATTTGTAATATCCACATGCCTAGATAACTTTTTGGAGATTCCTGTGATTGCAAATGCGTTTATGGGAATCAAAGTAGGTGTTGGGATTCTGATTTTTAATGCAGGCCTTACCATGCTAAAAAAGATGCAGGCGAAAACATTACCACGGACGATTATGATTTGCTCTTTTGCAGGGATGTTTCTGGTGAATTTGTTTGCGTGGAAGTTTTCTTCCATTAGCATGATGCTGATAGCAGCAGTGGTTAGTTTGATTTGTTTTGTCATCCAAGAGGCAAAGAAGGAGGGCAAAGCATGATTTATTTGGAATTGTTATTTGCATTTTTAAAAGTAGGTTTGTTTTCCTTTGGTGGAGCTTATGGTGCGATTCCATTGATTCGTGACGTGGTGTTGGCGCATGGCTGGATGAGTGAAGCATATCTGACTTATATGATTGCGGTAAGTGAAAGTACACCAGGTCCGATTATGGTAAATATGGCGACTTATGTAGGAAGTACACAGGCAGGATTTTTTGGGGCTGTTGTTGCGACTGTGGGAGTGGTTTTGCCGTCCTTTTGTGTGATTCTATTGGTAACTGCAATTTTGAAAAATTTGACGGACAATAAATATTTCAAAGCAGTTTTGCAGGGACTCAAGCCTTGCATTATTGGAATTATTTTAGCGACAGGCTTGCATTTAATCGTTACGAATTGTATTACGATGAAAGAAAATATTGGTGTGGATGTAAAAGCAGTTTACATCATGCTGATTTTGCTTGGTGTTATGTTCGGATATCAGAAGATAACGAGAAAGAAGCTTTCATCAATTATGCTGATTGTGGTTTCTGCGATTGTGGGAATCGGAGTAGGTGCGATTGGAATCTAGGAGGTTCGCAGATGAAAAAGTTTTATGAGAAAAGTGAAATATGGTTTGCGGTAGCATGGATTATTGCATATTGTGTGCTGCTATCCTTGGGAGATAATATTTCTGCCAGTCTTGGTATGATTAATGTAGTGTCATTTCCGATAGCATTGTTCCTTTCGGTGGTACTATTCCTTTTCTTGAAAAGAAATAATTTGTTGGAACATTATGGCTTGTGTAAATCCAAAGTGCCAGCATCCAAGATGCTGTTTTACATTCCAGTGCTGGTGATGCTTACGGCAAATCTTATGTTTGGAGTAGGAATTTATGTGTCGCCTTTGGAGGCGATTTGTTATGCGTTAACAATGCTTTGCGTGGGATTTCTGGAAGAAGTTATTTTTCGTGGACTATTATTTAATGCCATGCGAAAAGATGGTGTAAAGTCTGCGATTATCGTATCCAGTTTGACCTTCGGCATAGGGCATATCGTAAATTTGATTAATGGTTCTGGTGTAGAACTTTTGCCGAATTTGTTGCAGGTAGTGTATGCGACGGCAGCAGGCTTTATGTTTGTGATGATTTATTATAAGACGGAAAGTCTTTTGGTTTGTATTGGGGCACATGGCGTTTTTAATGCACTTAGTGTCTTCGTCAATGAGGCAGCGGTAACTGATGTGATGAGAATCCTTTCCTGCGTATTTTTGATTGTGATCTGCGGAGGCTATGGGGCGTATATTGCTGGGATGGTTAAAGTAGAATGAGAAAAGCGGTTATTTTTGATATGTTTGAAACCTTAATTTCATATCATATCTGCCCAGTGTATTTCGGCACACAGATGGCGGAGGATGCTGGAATTCCGATAGCAGAGTTTTTAGCCAAATGGCGTGCGACAGATTTTGACAGAAGCACAGGGAAAATTACAGTAGAAGAGGTTTTGGAGCAGATTTTAAAAGAGTTTGGTTGCTATTCAGAAGAACTTTTGCAGGAGCTTGTAGGAAAAAGATGTGCTACGATTGAAATGTGTTTGGAACATAAGCATTCTGAAATTGTTCCAATGTTGCAGGCATTAAAGTCACAAGGTGTTTTCATTGGATTGATTAGTAATTGTTATCTGGAGGAAGCGACCAGGATTCGAAAGAGTGAACTGTTTCCATATTTCGATGCAGTATGTTTCTCAAATGAGCAGGGTATCTGCAAGCCTGAGAAAGAAATCTATCATAGATGCGTAGAGGCACTTTCTGTGCAACCAGAAGAATGTTTGTATGTTGGCGATGGTGGCAGTTGTGAGCTGGAGACCGCAGAGGAGCTTGGAATGAAAGCGGTACAAGCGACATGGTATTTGAAAGATGGAACATCACAGCCAGTGGGAAGAATATCGGAATTTGAAGAAGCAAGAAGGCCGATGGATGTGGTGGAGTTTGTGAAATAGATAGGTGAAGAGTTATGGCAATAGAGGGCATGAAACAGCCAGAGATTTTGTGGATTAGTGATGCTTTGCGATTGCGAAAATTTGATGGAGTCTATGATTTTGCATTTGACTGGTATCAAGATGAAGAAACCGTATACTTAGTGGATGGCGTAAGAAAAAAGTATAGCCAGGAAACTTTAAAATGTATGTATGAATACTTGGACAAGCAAGGAGAACTGTAGTTTATTGAGATTTTAGAAAATGATGTATTTAAACCGATTGGCGATGTAACATTTTGGCAGAAAGATATGCCGATTGTAATTGGAGATAAGTCATATCGTGGAAAAGGCATTGCAAAACAGGTGATTGGTGCGTTGCTAGAACGCGGGAAGACACTGGGATATACAGAGCAGTATGTGAGTGAAATTTATGAATTTAATATTGATTCCCGAAAATGTTTTGAGAGTATGGGATTTGTGGCATATGAGAAGACGGAAAAGGGGAATAAATTCGTAAAAGCGTCTTGAAAAGATGAAACTCATGTGATACTATAAAATAAGGCCGAACAAATGTTCGAAAATCAAGAAGGTATCACTATGAGTAAGGTTTTAAAAGAAACTATACATGCAAACGGCATTGATATTGGGATTTATACAGAGGATTTTGAGAATGAGTATATTTCATTGACAGATATTGCGAAAAAGAGAGAAGGGGAATATCCAGGCTATGTGATTCAAAATTGGATGCGTTCAAAAAGTACAGTATCCTTTATAGGTTTATGGGAAGTGTTGCATAATCCGAATTTTAATTGCCTCGAATTCGAGGCAATTAAATCGGAGGCAGGAGAGAATAGTTTTGTACTTACACCGAAACGCTGGATTGAATCGGTAAATGCAATAGGTATTGTAAGTAAGCAAGGACGATATGCAAATACATATGCACATAGAGACATTGCATTTGAGTTTGCATCATGGATTTCTCCTGAATTTAAGTTATATATTATAAAGGATTACCAAAGATTAAAACATGATGAAAACAGTCGTCTTTCATTAAACTGGAATCTAAACAGGGAAATTTCAAAGTTGAATTATCGTATTCACACAGATGCAATAAAAGATAATTTGATTCCGCCAGAATTAACACAGAAACAGATTTCATATACATATGCAAATGAGGCTGATTTATTAAATGTCGTTTTATTTGGCAAAACAGCGAAGCAATGGAGAGATGAGAATATGAAATTAGAAGGAAATATTAGAGATTATGCATCTTTACAGCAATTGCTGGTTTTGGCGAATATGGAAAGCTATAATGCAATTTTGATTAAACAAGGTTGTGTTCAAGAAGAAAGAATGAAATTATTACATGATTTGGCAGTTCAGCAGATGAAGACACTTGGAAGTTTAGATATGAGTAGATTACCGCAAATTGGGGAGACAAATGCTTAGAAATCTAAAAGAAAAACTGACAATCTTGATGGGGAGAAAAGGGGCGATTTGTCCACTTTAACAAAATATATAAATTTGGAGAAATAAATGAAACGCACCGAAGAAGTAGAATTAACCGTTTTGTGTTTAGTAGAAAAAGACAATAAATTTCTTTTGCAAAATCGCGTGAAAGATGATTGGCGAGGCTTTGCTATGCCAGGTGGACATATCGAGCCAGGTGAGTCAATTGTCGATGCAGTTGTGCGTGAGATGAAAGAAGAAACAGGACTCACGATTTTAAATCCGAAATTATGTGGAGTAAAGCAATTTCCAATTGAGAATGGTCGCTATATCGTGTTCTTATTTACTGCTAGTGAATTTGAGGGAGAACTCCTTTCTTCTGATGAGGGAGAGATGTATTGGATAGACAAAAACGAAATTCCTAGTCTGGATGCCGTAGCGGATTTGCAAGAGATGCTAGATGTGATGTTGAATGACAATTTGACAGAATTCCAATATGTGATTGAGGACGAGGAGTGGAGGGTGATTTTGAAATGATGAAATTGTATGAACAGATAAAAAACTACATCCCAGCCAACGAGCAGGAACAGAACGACAAAGAGCAGATGCTTCAATTTATGCAAGTAAACGATAACTGCTTAACTCGTGAAAATACAGTGGCTCATTTTACAACCTCCATTTGGACGGTAAACAAGGAACGCACCAAGACGCTGATGGTATATCACAATATTTACAATTCTTGGTCATGGATTGGTGGACATGCCGATGGCGTAGAAAATTTGGCAGAAGTGGCACTTAGAGAATTACAGGAAGAAACTGGAGTGAAAAATGCCAGATTAGTAAGTGATGAAATTTTCAGCATCGAGACCCTTACCGTAGATGGGCATATCAAAAAAGGGAAATATGTACCATGCCATTTGCACTTTAATGTTACCTATTTGGCAGAGGCAGATGAAGAGGAGGTTTTGGTTGTAAAGGAAGATGAAAACCAAGCAGTAAAGTGGTTTTCATTTGAGGAAGCATTGAAGGCTTCGACGGAACCTTGGATGGTGGAGCATGTGTATAAGAAATTAGTGGAAAAAAGTAGGTAAGATATCATGAATAAAATAAGCACATTTTCGGCTAGAATATATTTGTGTTATAAATTAGCCGAGATGTGCTTGAATTTTGAATGTTCTTCGGCTAAAATATAAACAGAATAAAAAATAGCCGAAAGAGGTCGTTAACATGAACTATATAAAAAGAAATTTAGAGAATGTAGTTAGCCAGGTTACAAAAGAATATCCTGTGGTTTTGGTTACAGGACCAAGGCAGGTGGGGAAGACTACAATGCTTCAAAAGTTGATGGAAGGTACGGATAGGGGATATGTTACGTTAGACGATTTGAATGAAAGAGCTCTTGCAAAGACAGATCCTGAATTGTTTTTGCAACTTCATAAACCACCGGTATTGATTGATGAGGTGCAGTATGCTCCAGAGCTATTTGCGTATATTAAGATGAATGTAGATAAAAATCATGAGCCAGGTGCGTTTTGGTTGACGGGTTCACAAGTGTTCAAGTTGATGCGTGGAGTGCAAGAGTCCTTGGCTGGTAGAGTGGCGGTACTTTCTCTTACTTCGTTGTCACAGGCCGAAATAGCAGGAGCGGAGATGGAACCATTTGTTATAGAGATGGAAGATTTGCTTTTAAGAAAAGAAGGAAGAGAAGAAATCGATACAAGAGGTGTTTTTGAACGTATTTATAAGGGTTCCATGCCTGCAATTGTAAGCGGTGCAAACAGTAATAGCCAGATTTTTTATAGTAGTTATTTGTCAACTTATATTGAGCGTGATGTGAAAGAATTATCGGATGCGATTGATTCACTTAAGTTTCTTAGATTTATCACAGCGGTAGCTGCAAGATGTGGTCAAATGGTTAATGTAGCAGAAATAGCGAGAGATGCAGATATCAACCAGACACAGGCGAAGGATTGGTTAGGAATTCTGGAAACTTTAGGGGTTATTTTTTATCTTCATCCGTATTCGAATAATTTGTTAAAGCGTCTAGTGAAAACTCCAAAGTTATATTTTTATGATACAGGATTGGTGTGTTATTTGACCAAATGGAGTAGTGCAGAAACATTGGAAAGTGGTGCTATGAATGGTGCGATATTAGAGAATTATGTGGTTGCAGAAATTAGAAAAACATATTTAAACTGTGGTAAGGAACCATATATGTATTATTATCGTGATAAGGATGCTAAGGAGATTGATATTGTATTAGAGCATGACGGGGTTTTAAACCCAATTGAGATCAAGAAAACATCTAATCCAGGGACAGAGCTAATAAAGGTATTTGGCTTACTAGATAAGGCATCAACACCTCGTTCCAAGGGTGCGGTTGTTTGTATGAAACCAGGACTTGGAGCGATTGATAGGGAAAATTATATTGTACCGATTTGGATGATATAGATAGGAGAAGAGATATGAAATGGTTTATCGCGTCCGACATTCATGGGTCGGCATATTATTGTGAGAAATTATTAGAAGCTTACAGAAGAGAACAGGCAGACAAGATGTTATTGCTCGGAGATGTTTTATATCATGGGCCACGCAATGATTTACCAGAAGGTTATGCACCAAAGAAAGTCATTGCCATGTTAAATGAATTGGAAAATGAGATTCTTTGTGTGCGTGGCAATTGTGAAGCAGAAGTGGATCAGATGGTGTTGAATTTCCCAGTGCTCGCAGATTATGCGATTTTGACTGTGGGAAAGAAAATGATTTTTGTGACACATGGCCATGTGTTTAACAATAACAATCTGCCACCGATTAAGACTGGTGATATTTTGTTGCATGGTCATACCCATGTGCCTGTTTGCGAAGAGTACGAAACTCATATTTACATGAATCCAGGTTCTGTTTCCATTCCAAAAGAGAATTCGCCACATAGTTATATGGTATTCGATGGGGAACGTTTTGAGTGGAAGACATTAGAGGGCGATATCTATAAGGAATATGTTTTAAAAGAGGAAAATTAGTATGAATAATGTGAACAAAACTCTGTACATTCCTTTATATGGCAAAGCTTATGTGAGCCGTAAGGGAATTATTTTAAATGATAAAAAAGCAGAAGAGATTTGGAATGCGGAAGGCTTTGAACTGAAAGGGAAATCCAAGTCCAAATGGTTGGCTTACTATATGGGAATGCGTTCGGCGGTATTTGATAACTGGCTTGCAGAGCAGATGAAAAAAGACAGCGAAGCAGTTGTCTTACATATTGGCTGCGGGATGGATAGCCGTATCCTTCGTGTTGGGGCAGATGGACACCAGTGGCATGATATTGATTTTCCAAATGTAATTGAGGAACGTAAAAAATACTATGCGGAAGATGATTCTTATCACATGGTAGAAGCGGATGTTCGAAAACAAAATTGGTTGTCTGCGATTCCAAAAGCGAAGCACGCTATCGTGGTAATGGAAGGCGTGAGCATGTATTTTGAACCACAGGAATTAAAAGTGATATTAGAACAGATCTGTGCTCATTATGAAACAGTAAATCTATTGATGGATTGCTATACTACATTTGCAGCGAAAGCATCCAAATACAAAAATCCGATTAATGATGTAGGAGTTACTTTGGTGTATGGATTAGATGAACCAAGAGAAGTGGAAAGCACTAATTTTAAATTCTATAAAGAGCATGAGATGACACCGGACTTTTTGATAAATGAATTAGAGGGAATGGAAAAAGCTATTTTTAAGAAACTGTACAGCGGTGGTATTGCGAAGAAAATGTATCGTATGTATGAATATATCCAAGGTTAAATGATAGGAGGAATCCCTATGCAGACTATACTTATTCTTGATGAGAAAAACTATACAGAAGATATGGCTGTTTTTGAGCGTTTTGTCGTGCGTGCTTTGATTGAAAAGGACGGATTATATGCGATGCAGCAGGGCAAACACGGGGAATACAAAATTCCTGGTGGTGGCATGGATGAAGGAGAAACGATTGTCGAAGCACTCATGCGTGAGGTGCAGGAAGAAACTGGACTTGTAATTATACCAGAGACGATGAAGGAATTAGGCGAGATTATGGAAGTGCGTCGCGATATCTTCGATGAAAATATCAAGTATATTGCGCATTCTATGCATTTTGCGTGTGAAGTTGAGCCAGAGATGGTGGAAACTGCGTTGACCGAAAGTGAGAAGGAAAAAGGATTTCAGCTAGCGTGGGCAGATATTGATACGATTATCGAAACAAACGAGCGAGTAATGACAGAAAAGTGGCAATTCCGTGATGTAGAGTTCTTAAAGTGGTATAAGGATTATCTAAAAAAGGAGAAATAGGTATGTTTTTTAATGTAATACATCATGTAGCAATTATTGTTTCGGACTATGAAAAGTCCAGAAAATTTTATGTAGAGCAGTTAGAACTTCCAATTATTCGCGAGAATTATCGTGAAGACAGAGACGATTATAAGTTGGATTTGAAAGTCGGTGACATAGAGTTGGAGATTTTTGGAGTGAAGAATCCACCACAGAGAGTGACAAATCCGGAAGCGTGTGGACTAAGACATCTGGCATTTAAAGTAGATGATATTGAGGAAGCGGTGAAGTGGTTAAATGAGAAAGGGATTGAAACAGAGCCAATCCGATTTGATAGGTATACACAAAAAAGAATGACATTTTTCCACGATCCAGATGATTTACCATTAGAATTACATGAATAGGAGTGCATGGAAATATGCAGATTCGAAGAGCGAAAACAATAGATATGGATGGTTTAAATAAATTACTGATGCAGGTGCTTATGGTGCATCACAACGGCAGACCGGATTTATTTAAACCAAATGCGAAAAAGTATACAGACGAGGAATTGATAGAAATCATAAAGGATGTCATGGCACCAATTTTCGTAGCGGTAGATGAAAAAGAGGAAGTGCTAGGGTATGCATTTTGCAAATTTATCCAGCATATCGATAATAATATCCTGACGGATATTAAGACGTTATACATAGATGACTTGTGCGTGGATGAGGAAAAACGCGGGATGCATATCGGAAAGCAGTTATATGAATATGTTTTGGACTTTGCCAAAGAAAGCGACTGCTACAATGTGACACTAAATGTTTGGTCCTGTAACGAGAATGCCATGAAGTTTTATGAAAAATGTGGACTTGTGCCACAGAAGGTTGGGATGGAAGTCATTCTGTAGAGGAATGTCAAGAAAATCAACGATGTTTTAGAAAAAACACTAGTATTTTCGCGAATCCTATGCTATAATCTCTAAATGATTGCGATGGTCGAAGTATGCCTATTTGTAAAAACCATCGTTCAAGAAGAAATTACTTGTATTCAGATATATTAAGGAGGAAACAGTTAGTAATGAGTGTACAGGTTGAAAATTTAGAAAAGAATGTTGTGAAACTTACAATCGAAGTTCCAGCAGAAGAAGTTGAAAAAGCTTTAAATGCAGCTTATTTAAAAGAAAGAAATAAAATCAGTGTTCCTGGTTTCCGTAAAGGCAAAGTGCCACGTGCAATGATTGAAAAAATGTACGGACCAGAAATCTTCTACGAAGAAGCAGCAAACAATTTAATGCAGAACAGCTACGCAGCAGCAGTTGAAGAAAGCGGTGTTGATGTTGTATCTCGTCCAACAGTAGATGTAGTACAGATTGAAAAAGGCAAAGCTTTCATTTACACAGCAGAAGTTGCTGTTAAGCCAGAAGTAAAACTTGGCAAATACAAAGGTGTATCTGTAACAAAAGCAAACGTTAAGGTTACAGCTGCAGAAGTAAAAGAAGCATTAGAAGCTGAAAGAAATAAAAACGCTAGAACAGTATCTGTAACAAGAGCTGCAAAACTTGGCGATACAGTTATGATAGACTACGAAGGTTCTGTAGATGGAGTACCATTCGATGGCGGTAAAGCAGAAAACTCTCCACTTGAACTTGGTTCTCATTCCTTCATCGATACATTTGAAGATCAGTTAGTAGGACACAAAGCTGGCGAAGAAGTAGATGTAAACGTTACATTCCCAGAACAGTATCATGCAGCTGACCTTGCTGGCAAACCAGCACTCTTCAAAGTTAAGATTAACGATGTAACAACAAAAGAACTTCCAAAATTAGACGATGAATTTGCTTCAGATGTATCTGAATTCGAAACATTAGCTGAATACAAAGAAGATTTAAAGAAACAGCTTGAAGCGAAAAAAGCAGAAGAAGCAAAACGTGAACAGGAAGACGAAGCTATCGCAGCTATCGTAGAAGCTTCCGAAATGGAAATTCCAGAAGCTATGATTCAGACACAGTGTGAAGACATGGTAAATGAATTTGCACAGAGAATCGCTCAGAGCGGTCTTACAATGGAACAGTATATGCAGTTCTCAGGACAGACTGTTCAGGGCTTAATGGATCAGGTTCGTCCAGAAGCTGAAACACGTATCAAAACAAGCCTTGTACTTGAAGCTGTTGTTAAGGCAGAAGGTATCGAAGCTACAGACGCTGATGTAGATGCAGAAATCGAAAAGATGGCTGGCATGTACGGTATGGATGTAGAACAGTTAAAGGGCTACATGGGAGAGGCAGAAAAAGCTTCTATGAAGAACCAGATGGCTATCACAAAAGCTGTTGAATTCATTATGGAAAACGTAAAAGAAAAAGCTGCTAAGAAAGCAAAGAAAGAAGACGCTGAAGCTGAAGAAGTAGCAACAGAAGAATAGGATTTAGTATTGAAATCAAAAGAGGGTTGCCGCGTGATGTGGCAGCCCTTTCACAACTTTTATTAAGGAGGCATTTTACATGAGTTTAGTACCTTATGTCGTTGAACAAACCAGTAGAGGAGAAAGAAATTACGATATTTACTCCCGTTTATTAAAAGATAGAATTATCTTCCTTGGAGAAGAAGTAAATGAGACTACAGCTAGCCTTGTGGTAGCACAGCTTTTGTTCCTTGAATCAGAAGACCCAGGAAAAGATATTCAGTTATACATCAATTCCCCAGGTGGAATGGTAACTGCAGGTATGGCAATTTACGATACGATGCAGTACATCAAATGTGATGTATCTACTATCTGTATCGGTCTTGCAGCAAGCATGGGTGCATTCCTCTTGGCAGGTGGTACAAAAGGAAAGAGATTTGCTCTTCCAAATGCAGAAGTAATGATTCATCAGCCATCTGGCGGTGCAAAGGGTCAGGCAACTGATATTCAGATTACGGCTGAAAATATTTTAAAGACCAAAAAGAAATTGAATGAAATCTTGGCTGCAAACACAGGAAAAACTTATGAACAGGTTGCAGCGGATACAGAAAGAGACTATTACATGAGCGCCGAAGAAGCGTTAGAATATGGCCTTATTGATGGTGTTATCACCAGTCGCTAATTTTAGAAACTAGGAGAACCAAAATGGCAGGAAAGAAAAATGATGTAATTCGCTGTTCGTTCTGTGGCAAGACACAGGAACAGGCAGGTGGAAAATTGATTGTTGGGCCAAATAACAGTGCCTATATCTGCTATCAGTGCGTGGATGTTTGTGCAGAAATCGTGGATGAAGAAGAATTCGGCGAAGGACGTGGAACTTCCGATGCAAAAGAAGAAATCAATCTTTTAAAGCCAGAAGAATTAAAGGCATTTTTGGATGATTATGTAATCGGTCAGGAACAGGCGAAAAAGGTATTGTCGGTGGCTGTTTACAATCACTATAAACGTGTGCTTGCAGGTGCAGATTTGGGCGTAGAATTACAGAAGAGCAACGTACTTATGCTGGGACCAACTGGTTCTGGTAAGACACTTTTGGCACAGACACTTGCGAGAGTGATTAACGTTCCATTTGCTATCGCTGATGCGACGACCCTTACCGAAGCGGGTTATGTAGGTGAAGACGTAGAAAATATTTTACTGAAACTGATTCAGGCTGCGGATTATGATGTGGAGCGTGCGGAACACGGTATTGTTTACATTGACGAAATCGATAAGATTACCAAGAAGTCAGAAAATGTTTCCATCACAAGAGACGTATCTGGTGAAGGTGTACAGCAGGCACTTCTGAAAATTTTAGAAGGTACGGTTGCTTCAGTTCCACCACAGGGAGGAAGAAAGCATCCACAGCAGGAGCTCATTCCGATTGATACTACAAATATTCTTTTCATTTGTGGTGGTGCGTTCGATGGTTTGGAAAAGATTATCGAAAAAAGAATGGATACTGCATCGATTGGTTTCAATGCAGAAGTGCATAGCAAACACGATATCAATGTTGGAGAAGCATTCCGACATGCCCTTCCACAGGATTTCGTGAAATTTGGTTTGATTCCAGAATTTATCGGACGTGTACCTATCACAGTTTCTTTGGACAACTTAGATAGAGATGCGTTGATTCGAATTTTGCAGGAACCAAAGAATTCCTTGGTGAAGCAGTATACCAAGTTGTTAGAATTAGATGGTGTAAATCTTACATTTGATGAGGAAGCCATCGGTGCGATTGCTGATAAAGCATTAGAGCGCAAGACAGGAGCAAGAGGTCTTCGTGCGATTATGGAAAATGTAATGTTAGATTTGATGTACAGCATTCCATCGGATGATAGTATTTCAGATTGTACGATTACCAAAGATATGGTCGAAGACAACTTGAAGGCACTAGAGTTTAAGGGGTGAATTCAATGACAAGAATACCAGCGATTGCCTTACGAGGCATGACGATTTTACCTGGTATGATTGCCCATTTTGATATTAGCCGTGACAAATCCATAAAGGCAGTGGAAGCTGCAATGAACGACAATCAGCACATCTTTTTGGTGACTCAGCGTGATGCAGAGGTAGATAACCCAAAGATGGCTGATTTGTTTGAAGTAGGGATTGTTGCGGAAATCAAACAGGTAATTAAATTACAAAATAATATTGTGCGCGTGTTGGCAGAAGGTCAGTCACGCGGAAACCTGACTGCTTTTGGCGAATGCGAAGAATATCTTTTGGCAGAAATAGAAGAAATTGAGGATATCGAAGAGAATCTTCCTGAGACTGCACTCAGTGCGATGAGTAAGAGCATTCGTGATAACTTTGCCAGATATGCGAAAATGCATGGAAAGATTGCGCCAGATGCAGTAAAGCATGCACATTCGTTTCAGGATTTGACGAAGCTGATGAATTATGTTTCGAATACACTTCCAGTAGGGTATGCTGATAAGCAGCATATTTTGGAAGCGAATAGTCTTGGCGAGAGATATGAAGTGCTTTTGGCACTCATGTTTCGTGAGATGGATGTCATGGCAATCCAGAAGGATTTTCAGGATAAAGTAAAACAGCGCGTGGATAAGAACCAGAAGGATTACATTCTGCGTGAACAGATGAATGTGATTCGCGAGGAGCTCGGTGAGGTAAATACCCAGTCGGATGCAGATGGATATTTGGAAGCTTTGGAAAAGCTTGAGGCTTCCGAGGAAGTAAAGGAACGCATCAAAAAAGAAATTCTTCGTTTCAAAAATATCCATTCCAATTCTTCAGAAAGCAATGTGAGCCGTGGCTATATTGAAACACTTTTGGAGATGCCTTGGGATAAGATGTCGGAAGACAACAATGACTTAGACCATGCACAGGAAGTATTGGACGCAGACCATTATGGCTTGGAAAAAGTAAAAGAGCGTATGCTGGAGTTTTTGGCGGTGCGTAATCTTACCAGCAAAGGGGAGAGTCCGATTATTTGCTTGGTAGGGCCTCCAGGAACTGGTAAGACAAGTATTGCTCGTTCTGTGGCAAAAGCGTTGAATAAAGAATATGTACGTATTTGCCTAGGTGGTGTACGTGACGAAGCAGAAATTCGTGGACATAGACGTACTTACGTAGGTGCAATGCCAGGACGTATCGTAAATGGCTTGCGAAGTGCGGGTGTGAAAAATCCACTCATGCTGTTGGACGAAATTGATAAGGTAAGCAGTGACTATAAAGGCGATACTTCCGCGGCACTTTTGGAAGTATTGGATTCTGAGCAGAATAGTAAGTTCCGCGACCACTACGTAGAAATTCCAGTGGATTTGTCGGAGGTGCTTTTTATTGCGACGGCAAATGAGATGCAGAACATTCCGAAGCCGCTTCTGGATCGTATGGAAATTATCGAGGTTTCCAGCTACATGGAAAACGAGAAGTTCCACATTGCGAAGGAACATCTCATTCCAAAACAGTTAGAGAAGAATGGTATCAAACCAGAGCAGCTTCAGATTAGTGATAAGGCGCTTATCAAGATGATTCGCAGCTACACGAAAGAAGCTGGTGTGCGTGGTTTGGAACGTAAGCTGGGAGAAATCTGTCGTAAGACGGCAAGAGAAATCTACCAGAATAAAAAAGAGAAAATCCGTGTGACAGATGCGAACCTGGCGAAATTCTTGGGTAAAGAAAAATACAGTCAGGAAGAAAAGAACGATACCGATGAAATCGGTGTGGTTCGAGGTCTTGCATGGACGAGTGTAGGTGGAACTACACTAGAAATCGAAGTAAATATTATGCCAGGAAAAGGGGAAGTGAAGCTCACGGGTAAAATGGGCGATGTGATGAAGGAATCTGCGATGGCAGGTATCAGTTACATCCGTTCGATTAGTCCAGAGTATCACATTGACAAAGACTTTTTCGCAGAGCATGATATTCATATCCATATTCCAGAAGGAGCTGTGCCAAAGGATGGTCCTTCTGCTGGAATTACGATGGCGACAGCAGTATTATCTGCAGTGATCAAACAGCCAGTACGAGCTGACGTAGCTATGACTGGTGAAATCACCTTAAGAGGCCGTGTGCTTCCTATTGGTGGACTGAAAGAAAAACTGCTTGCAGCGAAAAATGCAGGCATGAAAACAGTTTGTGTACCAGCCAAGAATGAAAAGGACTTGCATGAGATTTCGGAAGAAATCAAGAAGGGTCTCGAGATTGTGCTGGTAGAAAAATTAGACCAGGTGCTGGAAGTAGCACTGGTGAAGTAAAGGTAAATTGCCGTCTGTGTTTTATGCACAGGCGGCATGATTTAGAAAAAGGAGTTTAACATGGTAATTAAGAATGTAAACCTGGAAACTGTATGTGGTATTACAAGTACATTTCCAGATAATCCACATTATGAAGTTGCATTTGCGGGAAAATCCAACGTTGGAAAGTCTTCGCTTATCAATGCTCTTATGAATCGTAAGGCATTGGCACGTACTTCTTCGCAGCCAGGTAAAACACAGACCATTAACTTTTATAATATAAACGATGCCATGTATTTGGTGGATTTGCCAGGGTATGGCTATGCCAATGCCAACGTAGAAATCAAGGCAAAATGGGGCAAGATGATTGAGAAATATCTGCATACTTCAACGAAATTGAAGGCAGTATTCCTGCTTATCGACATTCGTCATCAGCCATCTGACAACGATTGCCTGATGTATGAATGGATGGTGGAACAGGGCTTTGCTCCAATCATTATCGCGACTAAAATGGACAAGATTAGCCGTGGGGCAGTGCCAAAGCATATAAAGATGATTGCGGACACTTTGAAGGTAGAAGAAGATACCATTATGATTCCATTTTCTGCTGAAACCAAGCAGGGTAGAGAAGAGATTTGGGAGCTGATTGACTCATTGGTGTTGCCAGAAGAGGATGAATTGCTTGCTGCAGCAGAGTTAGAGACTGCAGGACCAGTTGCAGAGGAAACAGCGGGGGCAAATGGTGTTGCGGACGACGCTCAGGCAGAACCAGAAAAACAGCGTAAGCCACGTTGGAAAGCGACTGGAAAAGAAACTGCGAAGAAGACCAAGAAATTACAGGAAAAGAAGGCTGCGAAAACAGCTTCTAAATCTGGAAAGAAAATAAAGAAGAAATAGGACGGCGGTCTTGCCGAAAGATATATGAAGAATAAGTATGTATTTGTACTCGTTATGCTTTTTACGATTTTGGTAGTAAGCTTTGGTTTTACCAATATTTATGTAAGTCATAGTCAACCAGAAGCAGACGAGGATTTTGTAGTGGTAACCTCCTTTTATCCAATGTACATTGCCTCAATGAATGTCATCGGAGATACAGAAGGCATAACCTTAAAAAACTTAAGTGAACCACAGACGGGATGCCTGCATGATTTTCAACTGACACCTGCGGATATGAAGCTTCTTTCCACAGCAGATGTGTTTGTCATCAATGGTGGCGGAATCGAATCCTTCATGGAGGATATAGCGAAGCAGTATCCGGAACTAGTGGTTGTAGAGGCGTGTGAAGGAATCGAATTGTTATGTGAAGAAGATACACATGGGCATGCACATTCTCACAGTGAAGAGGAAGATATCCATGGAGACGAAGAGCACGACCAAGAGTTTGAGTTGGGACATAGTCATGATGAGGATGCTCACAACCACGACCTCAATGCACACGCATGGATGAGTGTGGAATTGTATCGCAAGCAGGTGGAGAATATTGCAAACGGACTTGCAAAAGCAGCTCCAAAATCAACTGAAAGTTTTCTTGCAAATGCAGGAATGTACGACAGAAAATTAGAGGCACTTCAGGTAGAACAGGAGAAACTCTTAACCTTAACACAAGGAGAAGAAGTGATTTTATTCCACTGTGCGTATGACTATGTTGCAGAGGATTTGGGCTTAGAAACAGCTTTTTGCATGGACTTAGATGAAGAACGTCAAGTCAGTGCAGGCGAGGTGGCAGAAGTCTTAGAAGTCATTCAACATAATGGTGTAAAGTATATTTTTGCGGAAGCTCTTTACGGCACGGATATGTGTGAAATGGTGCAGAAAGAGGTGGATGTGGAAGTAATTTATCTTGACCCACTGAATCGTGGAGAATATGAGGCGGATAGTTATATTGAGGGTATGAGAAAGAACTTGAAGCTGATAGGTGAAGTATTTCAATAAAACGAAAGGAGGCACAAATGAAACTGAAAAAAATCATTGAAACCTGTGGGTTTCACTGTATCAAAATCAATCATCTCGGTGTTCGTTTCGGTGAGCAGGTTGTTTTAAAAGATGTGAATCTGCATATTCATTGTGGCTCCTTAAATGCCATTATCGGAAAAAATGGTGCTGGTAAATCCACTTTGGTGCGCGCGATTTTAAAGGATGTGCCAACAGAGGGAACTATCGAGTACCGTGACACCAAGAATGGCAAGATGAAAGATTTGAAGATTGGGTATGTGCCACAGTCGATTAATATAGAAAAGAATACACCGCTTAGTGTCTACGATTTGATTGCAAGCTATCAGTATCATTATCCGGTGTTTTTACCAAAGAATAAAAAAATCTATGCGGAAATCCAGAAACATTTGGAAATCTTTGAGGCTGCGGATTTGATTGATAAGCAGGTTTGCAATTTATCAGGCGGACAGTTGCAACGAGTGCTTTTGTCGATGGCAGTTGCGGACAAGCCAAAGCTATTGCTTTTGGACGAGCCAGTTTCAGGTATCGATAAAAATGGTATGGAGCTTTTTTATAAGACGATTACCTATTTGAAAGAGCATTATGATTTGGCGATTATTTTGATTTCACATGATTTGGATTATGTGAAGAAATATGCAGACCATGTGGTACTTTTGGACCAGACAGTGCTGACACAGGGAACGGTAAAAGAAGTGTTCGAAAGTGAAGAATTCAGATGTGTATTTGGGAATGCAGATGCTGAAGAAAGTTGGATTCATGGAAGTGCTCAAGACCTTGGTAAAAACTGGGGGATTGATTTCAAAGATAAAAGGCTAGAAGGAGGAAACGACAATGATTAATTGGACCTCCTGGTTGGATTATAGTTTCATGCGAAATGCACTTGTGGCGATACTGATTATCACGCCACTGTTTGCGCTACTTGGAACCATGATAGTAAATAAAAAGATGGCATATTTTAGCGATGCGTTGGGTCATTCCGCATTGACAGGAATTGCAGTCGGTGTAGTCTTTGGGATGCAGGATACGACGATTTCCATGGTGATTTTCGCGGTGGTGTTCGCACTTCTTTTGAATAAAATAAGCAGTCGAAATACAGCCTCCACAGATACGATTATTTCAGTGTTTTCCTCCTGCTCGGTAGCAATCGGTTTGGCGATTTTATCCGCAGGTGGAAATTTCAGTAAGTATTCTGCGATTTTGGTGGGAGATATCTTGAGTATTACCACACAGGAAATTGGGTATCTTGTCGGAATATTTGCGTTTACAATTTTGTTTTGGATATTCGGCTTTAATTATTTGAACGCGATTTCCATTCATCGAACTGTGGCGAAGAGCAAGCAGATTCCAGTGAAGCTGATGGACAATCTGTTTGCAGTGCTGGTGGCGCTTATCGTCATGCTATCCATTAAGTGGATTGGCATTTTGATTATCAATGCACTGCTTATTTTGCCAGCGGCTTCTGCGAGAAATATATCCGAGAATATCCGAGAATATCATTTGTTTTCCTTGATTTTCTCACTGTTTTCCGGAATTGTAGGTTTGGTGGTATCTTACTATACCAATGTGGCGACTGGGCCTATGATTGTGATTATCGCATCTGTAATATATTTTGCCACATATTTGTATGGGAGAAGAAAGTAAATGAGTATTAATGTAATTTTATTTGATTTAGACGGAACCTTGTTGCCAATGGATCAGGACACATTTATCAAGGCATATTTGGGCGGCATGGCGAAGAAACTGGCACCACATGGCTACAATCCAGATGAACTGGTGAAGGCAGTATATGCCGGTATGAAAGCGATGACAACCAATGATGGTTCTTGCACGAATGAAGAGGCATTTTGGGCAGCATTTACAGGACTTCTTGGCGAAAAAGTAAGAGAGGATATGCCAATCTTTGATGAATTTTATCGAAACGAATTTCAGGATGTAAAGAATATCTGTGGCTTTCTTCCAGAAGCAGCACAGACCGTTCGAACATTGAAAGAAAAAGGCTATCGTGTGGCACTTGCGACGACTCCAATGTTCCCAAGTATCGCGACAGAAAGTCGTATTCGCTGGGCTGGAATGGAGCCGGAGGATTTTGAAATCTTCACCACTTATGAAAATTATCATTTTTGTAAACCAAGTTTAAATTACTACAAAGAAGTAGTGGAAAAGCTTGGTGTAAAGCCAGAAGAATGTCTGATGGTTGGAAACGACGTAGGTGAGGATATGATTACCGAGGAGCTTGGCATGAAGGTATTCCTTTTGCCAGCGGATTTGATTAACAAGGTTGGCAAAGATATTGCGCAGTATCCACAGGGAGATTTGACTGATTTACTGAAGTTTATTGAGGGATTACATGAGTAAAAAGAGTACAATAGAAGTAGACATGGACAAAAATATAGGGACATTCCTCGTATTGCTTTTGATATTGGCAATCGGAGTGGGACTTTGTATTTGGGGAGTGCTGGATATCAACAAAATCAATGATATAAAAGACCATGGTGTAGACACTACTGGTTATGTTGTGGATTATGACAGAAGCACAGACGAGGATGATGACGACATCTACTATGCGATTTATGAATACCATGTAGATGGTGTGACATATACCGTGAAAGACTCGGATTATTCGTATTCTAAACCAACGCAAGGAACAAAGCATGTGGTCTACTATGATCCAGAAAATCCGCAGGAGGCATTGACGGATTTGGAAGGTGGATTGGGTGAGATATTGCTTATCATTGGTTTGATTTTCGGATTGACAGGACTTGCATTTATTATGGCTTGGATGAATGTAAACGAGTCAATTATACGAATTGCGTTGGGAAGCATGATGGTTTTAATCGGTTTTGCAGTTCCGATTGCGGTTCGTTCCTGGTTTTTGTTTCTCTTCACCGCGATTTTCGGTGTGTTAGGATTGGTAATTGTGATAAAGGCGATTACCAAGCTAACAGGAAATGAAGGTGGTGTTGTAGACCAGCTATTGGACGATGGTGTGGAGCAGGTCGGCGAAGTGATTCAAAACATCGCCGAAAAAGTAGAAACGGAAACAGATGAACACGCTGCGCAAATGCTGTACATATCGTCAATTGTAAAAGGAGTTCTAGTGATTGTACCAGGTGCGATGATTGGTTTGTTTGGACTGTTTATGCTTTTGACGGCGAGTCCGTTTATGGGAATATTTATGATAGGGTTCGGCGGATTTCTCATCGTGTTAGGTGTGAAAGAGATAAAGCAGGGAATCGAAATAAGGAATGAAGCGAAGAAGATAAATAGGGAGTAGCTATTACAGGTGAGTAGTAGCTACTCCTTTTTCTATACTTTTTGAAAATGCCTTTGGATTTCATGGGGTATAATGAAAGAAAAGAAAGGAGGAAAGAGTATGTGTGAAGAAATAAGGATGCGAAACTGGTATTTGGAACCAATGCGAATAGAAGGGCACTATTCCTGCAATGGAGTATTAATAAGTTCGAGTGAGAAGGGGCGTGTAAAAGGAGGCGTCGTGGGAGAAATAACACCCATAGAGGGAGGGTTTGCTATGTTGTCTCCGAAAAAAAGACAGCGATACATATGCAAAATAGAAGATGTATTGCTGAGTAAGTTGGAGACCACCAAGCAGGTGTTAGAGATAAAAGATATAGATAGTTCTTCTCTAGAGAATGCTTCAAAATTGGTGGAAGAGAGAATAGAACAAAAGAAAAAGGAAGTACAAACATTTTTGCAAGATAACGATTTGTATCTGGAGTTTTGTGGCGAGTGGCTGCAATACTGTTTTGTGAAACGAAATGGATTGATATATCATGCAGATACTTCGTCTAGCATTACAGATTATAGCGAAGAAGTTATAGCATATATGAATGCAAACTGTTGGCTTCAGTGTGTGGATTTTCAAAATGAGGATGCATGCAGTTATACGATGCATTTTGCATATTTTATGGATAGAAAGGGGAAAATGGATAGTCTGCATATTTTGAATATGTGGGAAGGATTACAAAATGTTTATATCAAACAAAGCTGTTCCGTTGTTTTCACGGTATACGGATTTGAAAAAAATATAGTTTTTCGTCCAGAAGAAGAGGGTGTGAAAAAAGTAGTAGCGGGAAAAGAAAATTACAGAGGCAGAATAAGTATGTATAAGAGTGCAATAAAGGCACTCGAAGAGGAAGCGGAATATTATTTACGAAAGGAAGAGATGAAGAATGGGAACTTATGTAGTGGGTGATATCCATGGACATTTTGATGAATTGATGTCTTTAAAAGAGAAAATTGAAAACTTAGACCCAGATGCAGTGTTTATTTTGGTGGGAGATATTTTGGATCGTGGTCCTAAGTCACTGGAAATGATTCGATGGGCGATGGAACATATTTCGAAGGATGGAAAGTATAGAATGGTTCTTGGCAACCATGAGGATTTGAAGATTGAGTGGTGGAAAAAGTATAAGAGAAATCGATGCGAAAATGAGCAGTATGGTTTTCATAAATTTTTAATCAAAGGAGAAGTATCAGAGTCAGAGGTAGAGGCGATGATAGAATTCTTCGAATCTTTACCAATCGTTATCGAAATGGATGTACAGACAAAAGAAAAAGAGCAGCATTATATCATCGCTCATGCGGGAATGTGTTCGGATTTTTTGACAGAGGATGGTCATTTCATTTATCAAATGTTGGAACGTGAGTCGTGGTTACGATATGGGGAAGAAGAAACGGGTGTTGAACCTAGAATGCATATCTTATGGAACCGAAATTTCTGGGGTAATTTGTGGAAGCAAGATACCATATTTGTGCATGGTCATACTCCAACTTGTGTGAATGATTTGACCATACGTGGTGCAGTCCCAGGAAGGATTGATTTCAAAAAAAAAGATATTAATGTAGATTGCGGCATACATATATACGACAAATATCGCAATTTGGCAGCGATCCGATTAGAGGATTTAGAAGAGATTTATCTTTGGGAGAATGGAGAATAAAATATGAATTATTATATTAGCGACCTGCATTTGGGACATAACAATGTCATTCGATTTGACGATCGTCCTTTCAGAGATGTGGAGGAGATGGATGAAACACTTATTGAGAATTGGAATCGCAAAGTAAAAGAGGAAGATCATGTATATATCATAGGAGATTTTTGTTACCACAATGAGAAGCTTGAAGAATGGTATCTAGAACAACTAAAGGGCAGAAAACATCTTGTGATTGGCAATCATGATAAGAAATTATTGGAAAATGCAAAAGCAATGGCACATTTCGAGTCGGTGGACAAGATGATGCATGTTTCGGATGGTGGTAAGGAGATTTGCCTTTGTCATTTTCCGATTACTGAGTGGGATGGATTTTATAAAGGCAGTTGGCATATTTATGGGCACATTCATTGGAAAAAGAATGAAGCATTTGTTCATTTAAAATCGTATGATAAGGCATTAAATGCTTCGGCGTGTATCAATCAGTATGCTCCTTGCACAATAGATGAACTGATAGAGAATAATCAGATATTTAAAAAATCGTATGCTGTGAGCTGTATGCCGACATATTTGCCAACGGAAGATATTTGGGCAGTAAATACAGCACATGGAGTAGAGTGCGGAAGTATAAATTATGTTCTTAGTGAGTTTGGAGAAACGGGGCTGGTGTATCACTTTAATGATTGTTATCATCCAGAACCACAGAACCCAGGCCATGTACATGGTTTTGATGCAGTACTTGTAGCATTGGTGGAAGATTATAAAAATTTTTCTATCGAACATTTTCAGGCGGAGTATAGTGCACAGGAACTAGAAATGATACGAAAGGTACAGGAACGTTTACGGAGGATGGGGAAAAGTAGGAGAGTTTGTTTCCAGGAGTTTCATCGTGTTATGCAGAAATTAATCATAGAAAAGTTTCCTAGTGCAGAGTTTCGGATTGTAAAAGGTGGAGATTTTATTCAGGATGGAATAATGGAAGTTTGTCAAGGTGAAAAGAAAATTAGATATAAGCCGGCTGAATTATATCAGAAAGGCTATGAGAGTAATGATTTTGAGGGTGTGATAAGTGAGTTTTTGGAGTTGTGCTCTCGAGAATTTGAGTAGATTTGTAAGGAGTAATCAATGAAAAAAGAGAGATATTCAGCAAAACAATTATGTGCAATGTATCGGAATAAATATATTGCAGTAAATCATATATCGAAGAATAAGGATAACCTTATAATTGGTGCAGAAATAGTAAAGGTGTATGATACTTTGGATGATTGCAAACAGAATATTGCAGAAATTAAGTTCTTGAAAGCAATACATAAAGACGATTATGATATTATTTATGGTGACTATCGAGATTATGTAACGAAAAGAACGAGTGTGGATTTAGATGCGTTTGTTCCGTTGGTTTATTGATTTATGTGTAGGTGATAGGATTGATGTGGATTGGCCTTTGCATACTTTTTGATTTGAAAAAGTTTTATTTTTGTGTTATAAGTAGGATACATCATTAAGGAGGTATTTAATATGAATTATGTAAAACAGTTTTATAATTTAATGACAAGAGAAGATTTCAAATGTGCAGGTATTACAGAAAGAATCACTATGGTAAAAAGAGAAATATATGAACCAAACTTCTATAAGGGCACGAGTGATGGATGGGATCATACTTGGAACCATACGAAAAAATTAGTAGAAGAATTGGTGCAATGTGAAGTTCGGACATCAAGAGTGTTGCATACATATACATTGAGTTCTAAGTCAAAATGGTCTACGGTTCACTATGCAAATATTGGAGAAGTAGAGCATAATTCAGAATTCATAAAATTATTAAATGTAATACTTCCTTTGTGGGGAGAAAAGATATCTATGGAAGCAGCATATCTATCACATGAGGTAAAGGAGGGGACGCCTATAGAAGAATCGATTATACGTTTTGGACATGTAAAAACGGAATATGCAAGTCAGCTGGGAGAATCAGAAAATAAATCTACTCTTTTTATTCAAATCAATAGTTATGATCAAGTATATAATGGAAAAGATAGCTATGCACCAAGTGATTATTCAGGGGAGAATAAGACGGTAACTGAAGTGCTTGAGATTATTGCATACTAACTTTTGGGACTCTGTGTGATATAATGATTGCACGGAGTCTATTTATTATGGTCAGGGAGGAAACATAATGGCAAAGGAAGAAGTAAAGATTGGGCAGTTACCGAGAGATTTAAATGCCATTCGCGATACCATGAGAGATATTTGCCTGAGAGGATATCGGGAACGAAAATATTTTGAGCGAATTGGTATAGGCTTAAGTAATTATGATAATCAAAGAAATCAAATAGAATATTTGTTAAATGAAACAGAGGCATTAAATGAGCTGAGGTTTATAAATCAACCAATGGAATGGCAAGATAATCCATTAGCACAGCTGTTTTGTCAAACGATTCCAAATGTACAAGATTTTTTCTATTCCTATGCACTTTTGAATTATCTAAGCTGTATAGAGGATGATAAGGCGACGATAGGATATATTAAGGATAAACTCGATGAGGAGTGTCAACAAGAAAAAGAGTTTGAATGCCAGCAGATTAAAAGAAAATTAGAGAATTTGGAAAAACAGCTTCAAATAACTGGAAATGGAAGAGGCGATAGTAAAAGCTGGACATTGAATCCGCCTATATGGGAATTGGATGATGAGAATAGATTTTCTTATAATGAGCTGATAAAATTGTATGATTATGTTTGTTTTTTGGCTGGAACAATGCCTTTTGAACTGCCGTTTTATCTCTTGAAAAAGAATATCGAATTATGGATGGAAAGAGAATATAAAGCAGAATTTGAGAAACATGAAAAAGAGATGTTTTTGTTCCAACATAGAAACCAAACTAATGTGTTGGATAGTGAAATAATATATGCCCTTCTGATGTGGAAAAAGAAATCTCAGAAGGATGTAATGATTTTTTATAATACGAATTCATATGAATATGGAGAACTTTTGCACGAGGGAAGGCAAATAAAAATAGAGCAAAAGGGAAAAAGGGGGGAAAAGACAGGATACCGACCATTACTTTTGAATTTAGAAAAATTGGAATATGATTGTCACACGGGTATCCTAAAAGCATTAAACAAAATAGGTGAAATGGATGAATTCGATGTATTATTGCCAAGAAATATTATGCTATACACATCCAGTGAGAAGAAGGTAGATAAAAACCAAATTT
This sequence comes from Agathobacter sp., assembly GCA_017409825.1. Classification (GTDB taxonomy): domain Bacteria; phylum Bacillota; class Clostridia; order Lachnospirales; family Lachnospiraceae; genus Roseburia. The sequence continues at coordinate 61,958 of JAFQRZ010000005.1, forward strand.
TATTGAATTGGAAAAAGGAGGAGCCTTCTGAATTGAAGATGGCTTTTCATACGTTGAATAATGTGTATTTTGAACGACTTATCAAGTTGACATTTAACTATATGAAGGATACGTGGACGAAAGAAGAATTGATTAACAATCTCTTTAAAGGAGATGAATATTGGTATACAGAAATTTTCGATAGAGTGATTCGATGTAAAGCAGAGTGTGAAAAAAAACCACGGAAAACAAAAGACTTGCAAAAAGAAGAAAAAGCAAAAAGAGAAAAAAAAGTAAGTGTAGCTCTTTTTGAAGAAAATGGGGATAAGTATTCATGGAAAATTAAACCGGATTATAAATTATTTTATACACCAAGACTCGCATTAGAAGCATTAAAGAGCATTCCAGAAATTCATCAGTTTACCTCTCTTTTTTTAGAAGATGATATTGTGGAGAAAATAAAGAAATGTACAGAGGGATTTGAATCGACCTGGAATATCAACGATATTGTATTGGTAAATTCCAAAGAGGGGAATTTGTCCCGAGAAGAAAAAAATGTATTTGTGAAAACTTTAATAAAAAAATTTAGAGCGAAACAATTTATTTTCGATAAACAAAGCAAAAAGTATTATCCACTTCGTTTACAATATTCGATTTATAAAGATGAATTTCGTGTATTGGCAAGAAAAGTTGGGTCGGATGAATTAAAAATGCTTTCGCAAGAAAACCTTGATATCAGCCGAGCAGCACTTGAAAATACGAACTTGGTAAAATCAAGTAGGACATATAAAAATGAGTTGGATAAATATATGCGGAAAATGCATTTTAAATTGAAAATGTGCTTAAAAGTGGAAGGTGTGCTTGATGTAAATTGGAAATGTTTGTATGATGCAATGGAGAAACTTGAAAAGAGTTTAGAAGAGATAGAGGAAACTGAAGATAATAGAGAGCAAATTTCCAAATTAAAGGAAGCGCTAAAGAAGAAGGAAGAGATAAAATCAATCGAAATGAAGTATAAGAAAGAGACACTTACAGAAGATATGCCGTTTGATGTTGCAGAATTGGACAATATTCTTTCGGATGGCTGGATGAATCTCTTAGCTGCCTATAAACATGAGACACACTACACATTCGCAAAACCAGGTGAAAAGTCAGGTGAATTTGATGTAACACTTTGGTATTGGTATGAAGATGAAAATGAAATCATAGAAGAATTTAAAAGTTTTAATTCCGCTTTTAAGATGGTAGACCTCGAAACGAATATTCTATAGTTTTTGAAAATGGCATAACCTCCTTTGTGATAGACTAATATCACAAAGGAGGTTAATTTTATGGAACAAAAAGAAGAACGTTTAGGTGCATTCGTGCTACGCCGAGGAAGAGAATTATTTGGAGATGTCTTTATCGCTGAAAGTAGCGAACATGAGATGCCGAAGTTTGTAGTTCGAGAGATTCTAGGCAAGCATGAGAAAACAAGTGTCGTGGAAATGCAAATCATGCAGTATGCAGATGGGACAGAGGTCTTTGTAAGTGAGGGTGGAGGCTTTTTGCGAAAGGAAGTCTTGCAAGAATTACAGAAGAAAGGAAAGTGCAAAATCGGTATTCGGAACAATCGAGTTGGGATTCGCGAGAAATATGTGACTCCGGTAGGGGAATGGTTGCGAGTGAATTATTTTTCTACCGAAGAGAAAACGTGTGTGGAATGTTTTTTGACAGAGTTGAGTGAACTTCGCAAATCGACGCGAGAAGATGTTTGCTATCCAGAGGTAAAGCAGAAGGACCTTTGTGCAATCGTTTGGAAGATTGTGAATGATACGTTTAATAGTGATATGTTAGAGGTATTAAAGACAGAGTATTTTCCAAGTTTTGATACAAAAGAAAAAATTAATTACGCATTATTTACTATTTGGATACGGGATGATTTTTTTGTACAGGTAAGAATTTTCCCAGATTATCAGGAATTTGTATGTCAAAGACCAGGAAGATTTTGGAGAAAATATGATCGTAGTAAGTTGTCTGTAGAAATGTGGAAAAGCTATGATTCCAAGATGAGGGAGTACGAAAAAGAATTAGGCAATGGATTAAGTAAGATTGACGAAAGAAGTGTTTTAATGCGAGGTGGAGATATGGAATTTCCATATATTCAAATTGGAGAAGTACGGACTTCAAACCCGAAGGCAGTGGAGTATTTATGCAAATTTATGTATCAAAAAGCGGACTCACAGTCGTTGTGGCGTGAACTTAGGAAAGATACCAATTATGTAGAACAGAGAGAACGATATCTGCACTTTTACTAAAAACAAAAATAAGCCCCAATGGGCCTATTCTTTTTCATCTGCGTCACGCTCTTTCAAACTTTCCAAGCCAAGTCGAATCAGTTCGACTGTAGCAGCGGAGCGGCTGTTATATCGGTTTTCAAAACGATAGTCATCTATCTGGCGTAGCAAATCGTCGTCTACGGTAATACAGTATCTTGGATTTTGTGTTGGCATAATTTTTCACCTCGTTTTTCTATTATATCGTAGAAACGTGGGTCTGTAAATATCAAGAAATGGAAAAATATTGACAGAGAGTAGGTTGCGGATTATAATTTTAGCAAAGGTTCATCAGTGATGAACCGAGAGGAGAGGATACATACGATGAATGAAATTAAGGTGTCATTATCACCAGAATTGGAAGCAGAGATTGACCGATTGGAAGCAGAATATCTTGGTGAGATTTCTAGGGAGGAAATTTGCAAAATGCTACTTCAAATGGGATTAGAAAAGGCACGAGAAAATGGTATGTAAAAAGAAAAAGAAGGGAGAACAAAGAGATGGCACAGTGTCCATTATATGAATGGTGGCCGGCGGATGGAGGTTATCCTGCAGAGCATCATTGTCATCATGAAAGAAAGGCGATGTTTGACCAGAATAAGTTGAATTATTATTGCTTTAATAATTGTACGGAATGTTGGAGATATCAGCAAAAATATGGTCGAAGAGACCCAAGTACGATTCCACCAACGCGAATGATTTATCGAGAAAAAAAGGGCGGAGGCCTGGGTACACTCTTTATTATTGGTTTTATAGTATGGGCTGTTATTAAATATTTAGGAATTTTATAGGAGAGAAAAGATGGGATTTTGGGATATTGAAAAATTGGAACGTATTGAAAAAAAGCTGTTTGATTTATTTCCACCTCGTGATACACAGAATATACATATACTTCAAGAAGGGGAACAACCACAAGCTAGAATTCTACCAGCGGAGTATGTGCTTAAAGAAGAAGCATATGCAGGTGAGTTGAAAGAATATGCTTTTGATGGAGAACTTTTAAATGCTATATGGAACATAATGAAAGATATGAGTTACGGGAATCCAGATCTGCAGACATATTTGATAAACGAATGTGATAAATATTTAATTCAGAATGGATTATATAGTGACGGTGGGACAAATGAATGGCTAAAAAGATTGAATAAATATACTAAGAATTGGAGTCCGGAGGCTCAGCTAATTAGGTTTCACAGAATAGCAGATATAGCAGATATAGAATGCATAAAATCTACGATAGAAAGATTGAATGTACATGAATCAGATGTAGCTTTTATTTTAATGCTACACATGCAGTGGGCTTGTCCAACTTGGCCAGCAGATTGCTTTATGGGCGGTTCAAAATCAGGGTGGAGAGAACTATCTGGCCGAACGCTTTATGCTTGGTGGGAACGTAATGGAGAAAGAATGTTAGATAGTAATGTATCGGATATAAAAATGTTTTAGGAGGAAAAAGATATGTTAGGTAGACCATGTCCATTTAGAAATGAATGTAGAAAATATAAGACAGAAACAAGTCTGAACAAACAGATGTATTGTGAAAGTACAAATAATGGATGGGAGAGATGCGCACAATATCCCGGAAATGCCAATAAACCAGAAATTCAACAAGAATACAAAAATGTACAAGAAGGTCAAGGATGGGGCGGACTTTTAATATTAGGTCTTATCATTTTCGGTGCACTGAAATTGTTTGGAGTTATATAAGAGAAGTTTCTATACTTTTTGAAAATGGGATGACTTCCTTGTTGGTATAATCGTTATATCAACAAAGGAGGTCATTTTTTATGCTTATTTTACCAGAAGGAATTAGAGAGTATGTGGTGAGAAGATGTAAGGAACTGTTTGGAGATGAGGTTGTGATTGAGGAAAGGGAGTTATCTCCAGATGAAGATGGTTTCATAAGAGGAAGATTTCTTGCCAGGTATCCAGTGTTTTACAAGCTAAGAATCAAGGTTCTTAAGGAAAAAGATTTGGAGGAGTTAGAAACCGTAATTCATTTGATGCAGGGCAACGATTGCAGAGGCATCATGATATGTAATGGTGGCGGTTATCTACATGATGCTACCATTCAGAAACTGCAGGAGAATGGAAATTGTAGAATGGGAATTCGCAACAATCGTTTAGGTCAGGATGCACACTTTGAAAGCAAGGTAGGCGAATGGAATCGTGTGCATTATTTTAGTACAACAGATAAAGAATGTGCTGAAATTTTCTTGCAGGATTTATATGAATGCAAGATGTCCTATCAGGCAGGCTATCCTTGCGAAGATAGGGAACCACTGGATTTTATGGCAAAGGTTTGGCTGACGGTGAATGATGTATTTAATAAGACGTATGCAAAAACACTTGTTACTGAGTATTATCCTGCGTTTGATTCTAAAAATCCAATCTATTATGATTTGTTTCGAATCTGGCTACGTGATGATTTTTTTGTAGAGGTCAGACGTTATCCAGACCGACAGGAGTTTGTATGTGAACGTCCTGGCCGTTACTGGCGTTGTGGTGACAGAAAACAAATGATGGGAAATGCACAAGCAAGTTATGATGATTATATGGAGAAGTTAGAAGACGAGTTTGCAGAGAGAATGTATCATATTGACCGTAATAGTATTTTTATTATGGGTGATGATGAGGAATATCCAACTTATCAGATTGGAGAGTTTCGTACATCAGATATTGCTGCGGTAAAAGCATTCTGTAAGGGGTTAATGGTAAATAAACTAAATAATTTTATGAATGACTTTGTAACGTCAAAGCCACCTATTTCACAGAATGAGCTGCATAATTATTTTTATTAACGATAATTGAAATAAATTTATTTTGTGCTATAATGCCATAGGAAGTAACTAGGCTTACAATTAGAAACGAGGTACATAGTATGTGTGTAGCTTTACCAGGTAAAGTAATAGAGATAAAAGACCGCGATGCGGTAGTAGATTTCAATGGAAATCAGGTGACTACAAGAGCAGGGCTTGTAGATGTGAAGGTAGGAGACTACGTGCTTGTGCATGCTGGCTGTGTGATTCAGAAAGTATCGCAGCAGGACATGGAAGATTTAGAAAATCTGAATGAAATGATGAAAGCATAGGAGGCGGTTCATACATGAGTTATGTAGAAAATGTAGCCGAATATAACAAGATGTCTCTTGCCGAAATGCGTGACTTTCTAGCCAATTACGATGGTCCAGAAATCCATATCATGGAAGTGTGTGGTAGTCATACCGCTGCGATTTCCAAGAATGGAATTCGGGGGATGCTCTCGGAGAAAATCCATTTGATTTCGGGACCGGGCTGTCCGGTATGTGTGACACCAACAGCGTATGTGGATCGACTGATTGAACTTGCGATGACACCAAATACCTGCGTGGTAACATTTGGAGATATGCTTCGTGTACCAGGCAGCAAATATAGTTTGAGTGAAGTGCAGGGCATGGGTGGACGTGCAATTATGGTGTATTCACCAATGGATATTTTTGCACTGGCGGAGAAGGAACCAGAAACGACATTTGTCTTTGCGGCTCTTGGATTTGAGACGACGACACCAGTGTATGCACTTTTGTTAGAAGAGGTCATCGAGCGAAACATAGAAAATGTGAAGCTTTTGACAGCACTCAAAACGATGCCGGGAGTAATCGAATATTTATGTGAAAATGGTGCATCAATTGAAGGATATTTGGCACCAGGACATGTAGCAGCGGTGACAGGCAGTGACCTTTTTAAACCATTGGCAGAAAAATATCAGATTCCATTCGCAGTATCTGGATTTGAAGGCGAAGAGATTTTGGAAGCATTATGTGGAATCGTAAAGGCATATCAGAAAGGGCTGTGTGAAGGTACGCAGACAAGTTTTGCACAGGTCATGAATTTCTATCCAGCAGTCGTTTCTGCAGAAGGAAATTTGCGTGCACAGGAGCTTGTTACGAAGTATTTCCAAGCAACTGACGCGGCTTGGCGTGGCATGGGAATTGTTCCAGGGACAGGCATGGAGCTTCGCCCAGAATATGAAAAATACGATGCAGGAAGCAAGGCATTGGTAGAGGATAATAAGCGAAACAAAGCCTGCTGTTGTGATCAGATTTTGATGGGTAAAATGCAACCACAGCAGTGTCCACTTTTTGGAAAAGTATGTAAGCCATTGACACCACAGGGAGCTTGCATGGTTTCGGAAGAAGGTAGCTGCCATTCGGCATTTGCATCCTTCTAAAAATGTAACGGGTAAGGTTTTCAAATAACTCAAAAAGGAGTGACGAAAATGGAAGAAAGAATTAGTATGGTACATGGTAGTGGTGGAGCAGCCACAAGCGAGCTTATCGGTTCAATTTTTGCAAAGGAATTTGCCAGCACCACCTTAGATAAAATGGAAGATAGTGCAGTTGTTGAAGGCGCAGGCAAAATCGCCATGACCACAGATAGCTTCGTAGTTACACCAGTGAGCTATCCAGGTGGAGATATTGGGCGTCTTTGCATTTGTGGTACAGTAAACGATTTGCTTATGCGTGGAGCAAAGCCAAAGTATATTACCTGTGGTTTCATCTTGCAGGAAGGCTTGGAGGTTTCTAAGCTTCAGGAAGTCGTACATTCGATGGCAGAATGTGCACGTGAAGCAGGGGTGGAAATCGTAGCAGGCGATACCAAAGTAGTAAACGGAAATGGTGAACTCTATATTAACACAGCAGGTGTTGGTTTCGTGCCAGAGGATAGAGAGGTATCTGCAGAACGAGTTTGCGTAGGGGATGCGGTAATCGTATCGGGTAATCTCGGTGACCATCATGCAGCCATTCTTGGCACACGTATGGGAATTGTAAATGAAATCGAAAGTGACAATGCACCGCTGGGCGAAATTGTAGAAAGCTTGTTTGCGGCAAATATTGACGTACATACTATGCGTGATATTACTCGTGGCGGTCTGGCAACGGTATTAAAAGAACTTGCAAAGACATCTAACACCACAATTGAATTAGAAGAAGAAAAACTTCCTGTAACTCCACAGGTAAAAGATTTTTGCGGACTTTTAGGTCTTGACCCTCTTTATATGGGAAATGAAGGAAAACTGGTTGCATTGGTGCCAGTGGAAGAGGCGGAAGCAGCAGTTGCGGCTATTCGTGGCGCGAAGTATGGACAGGACGCTTGTATTGTTGGTTTCGTAAATGACAAAGCTCCAGGAAAGTTACATCTTAGAACCAGAATCGGAGGTCTTCGTAACCTTGAAATTTTACAGGGTGAAGGATTACCTCGCATTTGTTAATCACAAAAGAAAGAAGGTTTCGCTATGCTTCATATTGCAGTTTGTGATGATGAGACGATATGGTTAGAAGAGACAGTAAATTTATTAAAAAAATATTTGGATGTACATTCTGATATATCGGTGAAAATACATACTTTTTCATCAGGCTTGGAATTATTAGAGTACACAGAAAGAAATCATGGATTTGACTTATATATTTTGGATATTGTAATGCCAGGGATGAATGGTATTGAAACGGGCGTTGCATTGCGAAAGCAGCAAGAAAAAGGCATGCTTGTTTATCTTACTACGTCAAAAGAATTTGCATTGGATTCGTTTGAAACGAATCCCTATTACTATCTGGTAAAGCCAGTAAAGGAAGAACAATTTTTTTCCGTTTTTGAGAAAGCATTTCGAATATTAAACGACAGGCAGGGAAAGGCAATTTCACTTAAAACAAAAGATGGAGTAAAGAGAATTTTGTTCGATGATATTGTTTATGTTGAATTGGTAAATCGAAGTGCATGTTATTATCTGAAAGATGGACAGAGTGTAAAAGGCAATCAGCAAAGAATCTCTTTTGCAGAAATGATGTTGCCTCTTTTGCAGGACAGGAGGTTTTGTCGCTGTGGAGCAAGTTTTGTAGTAAATTTGTATCATGTAAAAGGAATCAATAAAGACGAAGTTCATTTTATGAATGGGAAGAAATTGTTTGATTTACCGAAAATGGCATGTGCAACAGTTCTTACACAATGGTTGGATTATTGGGTAGAAGGAGAGGTACGGCTATGAGCGAAATATTAAGAGTATCTTCGGCAGCATATTCACTTGTACATATTCTGCTTATATTTATGTTTTTTTATAAGCCAAGATATACCGTTAAGAAGATTATCATGGTTACGGTAGGTACGATGGGACCATTACTGCTTGTGAATCTTTTGATGTTGATGTTTATGGAACAAGCTGCATATGGAAAAATTATGTTATTCACGATGGTTGTTCCTAGTTTTTGGTTTTTCTTTCTTCTGGCAAAACATAGAGATTTTCGTTTTGTATTTACCTTTTGTCTAGCAGATACGGTTTCAGCAGAGATTATTATTTTGTCATTGATTTTTAATGAGTATTTTACACCGAATACGAATATTGTGATGTTTGCGATTCGTATATTAGGCTTTCCAATTATAGAATACATCATTGTAAAGAAAGTGCGTAAGTTGTATTTTGAAATTCAAGACAGTGTCAAAAAGGGCTGGGGAATATTTTCTCTGGTAAGTATTATTTTTTATAGTATGGTTTTGATTATGGTTGCATGGCCAACCATGATTACCGAACGTCCAGAGGATATGATTGTTATGTTGATGATTATGGTACTTATGCCAGTGATGTATATCAATATTTTTCAGATTCTCTTTCATCAGAATCAACTTCATAATATACAAAGAGAGCAGGAATTGTGGCAGATACAGTCAAGTCACATGCAAAACCAGATTCATCAAATGACGGAAACGGAAGAACGCATTCGTTTGGAACGCCACAATCTCAGACACCGTCTGCAGACAATTGATGCTATGCTGCAAAAGAATGAGGTGGAACAGGCTTGCGAATATATTCGTTCGGTGCAGGGCAATTTGGAAACACCAGACGGCGAACGTTATTGTCAAAATGCAATTCTGGATGCCGTATTCAGCTCTTACATAAAACGTGCGAGAAACAAAGAAATCCAAGTAGAAACTTCGTTATACATTTCGGAAGAGATTCCAGTAGATGCAGAAGCACTTTCTGTGGTAATTGCAAATGCATTGGAAAATGCAATACATGCGAGTGAAAGATTACCACAAGAGAAACGTATGATAAATTGTCGTTGTATTGCACAACCGCAATTTATGCTTCAAATCAGCAACAATTTTGATGGGAATATTAAATTGGATGAAAATGGAAGACCGCTGGCAACAGAGGACGGACATGGAATTGGAACTCGCTCGATATTAGCTTTTTGCGAAAAGAACCATGCGGTTGTCGATTACAAAATAACAGAAAATGTATTTGCACTTCGAATTGTAGTGCAAAATTTATAGAAAATTATGAGCCCCTAAACGCGTTTTTTATGGTAGAGGGGCTCTTAATTTTGTGAAAATATCCGCTAATTTTGTGAAATTGTATAGGAAATAGGTTGTATAAATTATGATATAGGTACAAGTTGCATTATTGGAGGGATTTGTTATGAGTAAAACCAAGATATTAAGAGCGATGTTGTATATGCTGATGCCGTTGGCATTTGTCATATATTGTTTTAAGCGTTTAGAGAAGCATGTGAAATGGTTTCGACCAGCAATTGCATATATGGTTATTTTTACGGTATTGTTTACGTCAATACCGATAGATGCGTTTGGGATAGCAGTTGAGGCATCTAATGTAAATGGTGTAATTGAAGAAAGTACAGAGTGGGATAATAATACTGCTATTAAGAATATTGTGATTTCTGGTGGTAGTGAGCAGGCTCCAATTGTAATTACCATTACAGGAACGATATATTCGGATGATACTATATTGATAGCAGAAAATAGTTATGTAAAATTTGTAGGGGCATCCGATACTGCAATGATGATAAGAGATGAGAATCAAGATGCACTTGTAAAAGTAGCTGCTAGCTCTACACTTGTTGTAGAAAATCTCATCATGGATGGTGGCGCTGTTTGGACCGGAAGTTTTAGCGAGGTATTAGAGCGTGGAACTACAAATAGTGGGAAAGAAGTATCTGATTCTTTGATTGATGCTGGTGGACAACGCTCTCAAGGCGGAACTGTGGTTTTAGGAAATGGGGCAATTCTGCAGAATAATGATTGCGAATATTCTGGTGCAGGTGGAGCAGTTACAATTGGGGAAGATGGTAGCCTTACAATAAATGGTGCACTCATTAGAAACAATCAAAATAATAGTGGTAATGCGGGTGCTGTTAAAATGTATGCAGGTAGTGTACTCACCTTCAATAGTGGTGAGATATATGGAAATGAAGCATCTAGACATGGTGGAGCAATTCAAATTTTTGGTGGAGACAGTTCAGATTACGCACATGTTACCTTTCATATGACAGGCGGAGTCATTCGAAACAATTTGGCTGGTGGTGTAGGTGGTGCAATTGCAATCTCGGATTATTCTGATTTTCATATGACAGGCGGCTCTATTATCAATAATAAGACAACAGATAGCAGTAAACGAGGCGGTGGGATTGGTTTTGCAGATTCCAATACTTCAATGTCTATTTCTGGCAACATAACCATTCTTGGTAACACCGCAGGAAACAAAGCAAACAATTTATATATTGGAACAAATTCGAATAATAAACTTACCGTAGGCGATATTGCAGAAACTGCTACAATTGGAGTGTATATTGCGAGTGCAACTGCAAACAAAGTATTCTCAAATGGTGGTGCGGATGATGTAAATATGTTCTCGTGTGATAACGATGGGTATGGGGTAGACGTATCCGGAGATAATTTGAAAATTGTTGCAGGAGAAGACCATGCGAATCACCCTGTTTGTGGAATCTGCCATACGAGTGTAGGGGACCATACAGGTTCTTGTGAGAATGTGTTATGGGAAGCATGGGATGGCACGGGCGAGCTGGAGGCTGGAAAGAATTATTATTTGAGTAAGGATATTACATTTGATAACGATTATACGATTTCGTCGGATATAAACCTTTGTCTAAATGGGTATACATTGGATTTTGGCAGCGGACATTTAATAATGAGTGATGCTGCAGTTAATTTGTGTGATTGTACAGGGAACGGAAAAATCAAAGGAACAGTAGGGGCCGTAATTGTTGTACAGGAAGATGCTATACTGAATATGTATGGCGGCACGATAAGCGGAAATGAATCTGCAATCAATAATTCAGGTGGTAAGGTTGTAGTTGCGGGTGGAAAAATTATCGGTAGCGTATATGGTATTTATAATGGAAGTAATGACGGTACAATCGTGGTCAATGGCGGAGTGATTAGTGGAAACACGTATGGAATTCTAAACTATGCCATATTCAGCCTTAGCGGTGCACCTAAGATAACGGGAAATTTAGCGGATATATGTTCTAGTGAAAATATTGGTATTAGCGGTGCACTTACCTATACAGTACCGATTAATGTGAAAAAGGCGAGTAGTGGTATTTTTACATCTGGCTGGGCAACAAACATGTCAAATGCCACGATTTCGGACTATTTTACTTTATCAGATTCGGGTTATATGATAGTTAGGGATGAAGCTTCGGGTGAATTGAAGAAAGTGAAAAAATATACCCTTTCTTTTGATGCAAATGGTGGTACGGGCACCAAGGATGTGGTATCTGTAGTAGATGGAGAAATATATGCACTGCCTGAAAATCCATTTACCGCACCAAGTGCTTACAGGTTCAAGGGCTGGGCAACCTCGGCAAGCGGCTCAGTTATTACAACAGAGACATTTACAATATCATCAAATAATACACTATATGCAATCTGGGAAAAAATTCCTGCCGAGGAGCCAGTTGTTCAAACCAGTGATGATTTGAATTTGACTTACGGTAAGATTTCTTCTGACAGTAAGGTCGGGGTATCTGCGACAACTTCAAATGGTTATGAAATTACCTATCAGTGGTATAGCAATACAGAGGATAGTAATACAAATGGAACACTTATTGCAGATGCGGTACAGACGCAGTATGTGATTTTAGAAGGAAGTGAAGTAGGAACCTACTATTACTATTGTGTTGTTACAGCAACACGTACAGATAATGGAGAGACAGCAGTTGTAACAAGTCTGCCGATTCAGGTTATAGTAAGTGAAAATAGTTTTGAAGATTCGGAAATTATAATAGAAGATTACGAAGGAACCTACGATGGACAACAGCATAGCATTACAGTAAATATACCAGTAGATGCAACGATTGGTTATCGACTTAGCGAGAATGAATCTTATAGCGACAGCAAGCCAAGTTTCACAGATGCAGGTAGATATACGATATATTACAAGATTTCCAAAGTGGGATACAACGACTATACTGGTTCTGTAACGCTTACCATTTTACCAAAGAAACCGACTGCTCCAAGTCTTCAGGCGGTAGATGAAACAATAGAAGGAAAAGCAGACGGTAAGATAACAGGACTTACCGTAGAGATGGAATACAGTACTTCAGAAAGTGGTCCATATACGAAAGTAACGGATGTTGCTATGAGTTTTGCACCTGGTACTTACTATGTGAGATACGCAGAGAAGACCAACTATTTGGCATCGGATGCGGTAGTTGTAACGATTGTGGCAGGTAAGAAACCAGAATCTCAAAATCCAGGGGATTATGCAGATACTACTCCGGATACCAATGTAGGTGGAGCACAAATGGACAATACAATGGAAGAGCTTAAGGGAAATATTCCATTCACAGAAGAGGAATTAGATGCTGTTTCGAAAGGCTCAGATGTAGAAATCTGGTTGGAGGTAACGGAGATTTCGGCGACAGTTCCGAATGAGCACAAAACGATGGTGGAAGAAAAATTAGGTGATAATAAGCTTGGAATGTACCTAGATGTCAGTCTGTTCAAACAAGTGGGTGAGGCAGATGCACAGAAGGTTACGACACTCAATGGAGAAATCACAGTATCCTTTATGGTGCCAGAAGAACTGCGTAACAAAGATACAAGTGTAACACGTACTTATAAAGTAATTCGTGTGCATGATGGTGTGGCAGAAGAAATTGATATTGTATATGATGCCGAGAAAAAAACTATAACATTCAAGACGGACCGTTTTTCAACGTATGCATTAACCTATTTGGATGAGGTGGAGAATGTTCCAGAAACACCAACGCCAGAGGTACCACCAATACCAGAAGTTTCTACACCGCCAAATACAGGAGAACACAATGATTTCTTGCTTTGGATTGCGTTGCTCTTTATTGGTGGAGGTTTTGTTCTAAAAGGAATAAAAATTAAAAAAGTGCATGAAAATGGATAAAAAATGGATGAATGGATAATTATTGGATGATAAATGGTTGACATACATGCCTCCTTTTCTTATAATATAGGAAAAGGAGGCGATTTTTATGACCGTCAAAGAAATGAACGATAGAAGAAAAGAATTAGGATATTCTTATGAAAGGGTAGCAGAATTGTCAGGGGTTCCAGTAGGTACAGTACAGAAAGTACTGGGGGGAATTACGAAGGCACCACGCTATGAGACCTTGAAAGCGTTGGAAAAGGCATTACGTCCAGTAGAAGATGACTGGTTTTTTTATGATTGGGAAAAGGATGTTTCCGTAAGAGAAAACTTGACCTATGCTGGGAGAAAACAGGGGATGTACACCATAGAGGATTATTATGCAATATCCGAGGATGAAAGGGTAGAATTGATTGATGGTGTAATCTATGATATGAGTTCGCCTACTTCGATTCATCAAGCCATAGCAGGAAAAATTTATAACAAGTTAGAAAATTATGTCACAGGTAAAAAAGGACCGTGTATCCCGATTATTTCACCTATTGATGTACAATTAGACTGTGATGACAAGACAATTTTGCAGCCAGATGTTATCGTGGTGTGTAACAGAGAGAAGTTCAAAAAAGGTATCGTATATGGTGCACCAGACTTTGTGGTAGAGGTGCTGTCTCCATCTACACGAAAAAAGGATAAACGCTTGAAATTAAAGAAGTATATGGATGCATGTGTGCGTGAATATTGGATTGTAGATCCAAATAAGAAAAATATTGTGGTTTATGCAGATGATGGCGATGATGATTATGATATTTTTGTATACACCTTTGATAATGAAGTTCCTGTTCGTATTTTCAATGAAGAGTGCAAAATTGACTTCAAAGAAATCTATGATGATATTGCATTTTTGTACGAAAAATAAACCCAGATTGTGCACAATCATACTTTGACTTATAGGGCATATTGTTGTAAAATTATAGATGTGTAATTTTGCAATAATATGCTTTTTATTTGCAAAGAAAACGTATAACAAGTTCATTAAGGGGGGACTTTTTATGGCATATCATGTAATGGACGAAGCGAATCGTTGTTTGAATTGTAAGAAACCAATGTGTATGGAAGGCTGTCCAATCCACACACCAATTCCGAAGGTTATTTCGCTTCTTAAAGAAGGTAAAATTGATGACGCAGGTTGGATGCTTTTTGAAAATAATCCATTGACTACGGTTTGTAGTATTGTTTGTAATCATGAGAATCAGTGTGAGGGTCACTGTATCCTTGGAAAAAAAGGCAGTCCAGTACATTTTTCTGCGATTGAAAATTATATTTCTAGCACCTATAGCTCTAAGATGACCAAGGGGCCTGCTGAGTCCAATGGTATGAAGGTGGCTATCGTAGGTTCTGGTCCTGCAGGTCTTACTATCGCTGTTTTACTTGCGAGAAAAGGCTATCAGGTTACGATTTTTGAGGGTAAGGATAAAATTGGTGGTATCCTTCGTTATGGTATTCCAGAGTTCCGTCTGCCAAAGAGCATTATCGATGATTTTGAATATAGACACCTCGTATTAAAGGACATCAAGATTCGTCCAAATACCAGTATTGGTGCAGCGATTACGGTAGAGGACTTGTTCCGTGATGGTTACAAATCGGTATTCGTAGGTACTGGTGTATGGCGTCCAAATACACTTAAGATTAAAGGGGAAACCTTAGGACATGTTCACTATGGTATCAACTATCTGTATAGTCCAGCCAGCTTCCATTTAGGAAATCATGTAATCGTTATCGGTGCAGGTAATGCGGCAATGGATGTTTGTCGTACCGCACTTCGTAATGGCGTACGTAAGGTAGAATGCTTCTCTGTAACAGATGGTGTAGCGGCTAGCAAGCACGAATTTGAATATGCAGAATTAGAAGGTGTAGAATTCCACTACTGCAAGATGCCTGTAGAAATTACAGAAGAGGGAGTTATCTTTGCGGATACAGAAATGTTAGAAGATGGTGGATTTAAGAAAATCGATGGAACTGAGAAGCTTTATCCAGCGGATAATGTTATGGTTTCTATCAGCCAGGGGCCAGCGAATAAGTTGATGAATACGACAGAAGGTTTGAAAGCAAACGAGCGTGGCTTGATTGCAACAGACGAAACCGGTCATACCTCACTTCCAGGCGTATTTGCCAGTGGTGACGTAGTAAAAGGTGCCCGTACCGTAGTAGAAGCCGTGAAGTATTCTAAGATTGTTGCGGAAGCGATGGATGAATATATGCAGAGCTTGCCAAAAGATGAGGCATAAGAAGAGTAAGAAATTTATCTGAAAGGATAAAATGATATATGAAAATATTAATTAAGAATGGTCGCATTTTAAATCCAGCAACGAATATGGATGAAGTAGCAGACCTTATGGTGGAAGATAACAAGGTTGTTGCGATAGCAAAAGAAATCACAGAAGCAGCGGACAAGGTAATGGATGCAGCAGGTAAATTCGTAATGCCAGGTTTTATCGATTTGCACGTGCATTTCCGTGATCCTGGGCTTACCCACAAGGAAGATATCTTAACAGGTATGGCAGCAGCAGCACATGGTGGCTATACATCCGTATTTGCCATGCCAAATACCAAGCCAGTTGCAGATAGTGCAGAAGTGATTACTTATGTGCATGACAAAGCAAAAGAAGGAAATTGTATCAATGTATATCAAGTAGGTGCGATTACCGTGGGACAGGCAGGTACAGAACTCTCTGATATCAGAGGTATGGTAGAAGCTGGCTGCCCAGCGCTTAGTGAAGATGGAAAATCTGTTATGAACGCAAATCTTTATCGTGATGCGATGAAAATTGCAGCAGAGCTTGATATTCCTATTTTGGCACATTGTGAAGACATCACGATGGTAAATGGTGGCTGTGTAAATGCAGATGCGAAGACGAAAGAAATGGGACTTCCAGGCATTACCAATTCGGTAGAAGATGTTATTGTAGCGCGTGATATCTTAATCGCGAAGGAAACAGGTGCAAGACTACACCTTTGCCACTGCTCAACAGCAGATTCTGTAAAGATGGTAAAGGCTGCAAAAGAAGAAGGCTTACCAGTATCCGCAGAAGTATGTCCACATCACTTTGTTTTGACATCGGACGATATCACAGATGCAGCGAATACGGATTACAAGATGAATCCACCGCTTCGTACCTGTGCAGACGTGGATGCGCTTAAAAAGGGCTTGAAGGAAGGCATTATGGAAGTGATTTCTACCGACCATGCACCTCATACTGCAGAAGAGAAGAATACCATTATGCAGAAGGCTCCATTCGGTATTGTAGGTTTGGAAACTGCAGCCTGCTTAACATACAGCGAATTGGTGCTTGGTGATATTTTTACACCAATGCAGATGGCAGCAGCGATGAGCTATCATCCTGCAAAGGTTATGAAGATGGACAAGGGGGATATTCAGCCTGGCAAGGTGGCAGATATCGTTATCTTCGATCCAAACGTAACCTATAAAATTGACAAGAATACATTCGCTTCTAAGGGACAGAACACTCCATTCCATGGATATGAAGTAACTGGAAAAGTCGTTTGTACCATTTGCAACGGAAACGTTGTATATGAAGCTTAGAGAAAATATGAGTAGGCAGATGCCAGACTCAAATTCAATATATATCAGAAAGGGAATCAATTATGATTAACAAACTTGTAAGTAAAATTCAGAAAACAAATGCTCCTATCGTAGTAGGTCTTGACCCAATGCTCAATTACATTCCAAAGCATATTCAGGACAAGGCTTTCGCAGAATTTGGTGAGACACCAGCCGGTGCAGCAGAAGCAATCTGGCAGTACAACAAAGCAATCGTAGATGCAACCTATGATTTAATTCCAGCAGTAAAACCACAGATTGCGATGTACGAACAGTTCGGCGTAGAAGGTGTAAAAGCATTCCAGAAAACAGTTGATTACTGTCATGAAAAAGATTTAGTAGTTATCAGCGACGTAAAACGTGGCGATATCGGTTCTACTTCAGCCGCTTATGCAGTAGGACATCTTGGCAAAGTTCAGATTGGAAGCAAATCATACTCTGCATTTGATGGAGATTTTGCTACAGTTAACCCATACCTCGGAACAGACGGAATCAAACCTTTCGTAGACGTATGTAAGGAAGAAAAGAAGGGTATCTTTATCCTTGTTAAGACATCTAACCCATCTTCTGGTGAATTCCAGGATAGAATCATTGATGGTCGTCCATTGTATGAATGGGTTGGTGAAAAGGTTGCAGAATGGGGTGCAGACTGCATGGGTGATTCTTACAGCTATGTAGGTGCCGTAGTAGGTGCTACTTATCCAGAAATGGGTAAAGTCCTTCGTGATATTATGCCAAAGAGCTACATCCTTGTACCAGGTTATGGTGCACAGGGCGGACAGGGCAAAGACCTCGTTCACTTCTTCAACAAAGATGGTCTCGGTGCTATCGTAAACTCATCTCGTGGTATTATCGCTGCTTACAAGCAGGATAAATACAAAGAAATGGGTATCACAGAAGAAAACTTCGCGGATGCATCTCGTCAGGCGGTTATCGATATGGTTGACGATATCGCAGGTGCGCTTGGTACGAAGTAGAATATTTTGAAAAACTAGCAGCTGGCGTGAAAATTCACGTCAGCTTGCTTTGCAAGGAGACATAAATTATGGCAACAAAATTTGAAGAAATGGCAGTTGTGGTTTCGCAGAAGGAAATCGCGACAGACATTTATGACTTAACAATTCAGACAAAAGAAATCGCTGCAGCAGCAAAAGCTGGTCAGTTCATTTCTCTTTACTGTAATGATGGAACCAAATTACTTCCTCGTCCAATTTCCCTTTGCGGAATCGATCGAGAAGCAGGCACACTTCGTCTCGTATATCGTGTGACTGGGGAAAATACTGGTACAGAGCAGTTCTCCAAACTGGTTGCTGGCGATGAAATTCGTGTACTTGGACCTTTGGGAAATGGTTTTGAACTTGGCGACAAGAAAGCCTTCTTAATCGGTGGTGGTATTGGTATTCCTCCAATGCTCCAGCTCGCAAAAGAATTAAACTGTGAAAAGACAGCTGTACTTGGTTATCGCAACGAATTATTCTTATTAGAAGATTTCGAAGCAGTTTGTGATACTATCATCGCGACAGAAGATGGAAGTGCTGGTACAAAGGGGAACGTTATCGATGCGATTAAGGCAAATGGTGCAGAGGCAGATGTTATCTATGCCTGTGGCCCAACACCTATGCTTCGCGCATTGAAAGCTTATGCAGAAGAAAACGATATGGAATGCTACATTTCTATGGAAGAGCGTATGGCGTGCGGTATCGGTGCATGTCTTGCATGTGTATGTAAAACAAAAGAAAAAGACCATCATACAAACGTAAATAACAAACGTATCTGTAAAGAAGGTCCAGTATTTAACGCAAAGGAGGTAGAATTGTAATGAGTGATATTAGTACAAAAGTCAACCTTTGTGGTGTGGAATTAAAAAATCCTGTGATGGTAGCATCTGGAACTTTTGGTTCTGGAGAAGAATATAGTGAATTTGTTGATTTAAACAGACTTGGTGCAGTTGTGACTAAAGGTGTAGCAAACATTCCTTGGCCAGGAAATCCAACACCTCGTGTTGCGGAAGTATATGGTGGTATGTTAAATGCAGTAGGTCTTCAGAATCCTGGGATTGACGTATTCTGTAATAGAGATATCCCATTCTTAAAAAACTACGATACCAAAATTATTGTAAACGTATGTGGAAAATCTACCAAGGATTATCTTGAAGTAGTAGAACGTCTTGCAGATGAGCCAATCGATATGATGGAAATCAATATCTCTTGTCCAAACGTAAAAGAAGGTGGGATTGCGTTCGGGCAGGATCCTAAATTGGTAGAGCAGATTACCAGCGATATCAAGAAAATTGCAAAACAGCCAGTTATCATGAAGCTTTCTCCAAATGTAACAGACATTACAGAGATGGCTCGTGCAGCAGAAGCTGGTGGTGCAGATTGTCTTTCTCTTATCAATACTTTAACTGGTATGAAGATTGATATCGACCGTAGAACCTTCGTGCTTGCAAACAAGACTGGCGGTATGTCTGGTCCAGCGATTCATCCAATCGCAGTTCGTATGGTTTACCAGACAGCTCAGGCGGTTAAATTACCACTCATTGGTATGGGTGGAATCGCAACAGCAGAGGATGCGATTGAAATGATTCTTGCTGGTGCAACAGCGGTATCTGTTGGTACTGCAAATTTTGTGGATCCATGTACGACCATCAAAGTCGTAGAAGGCATCGAAGCTTACATGAGAAAATATGGTGTAAAAGATATCAATGAATTAGTGGGTGCGGTTCACGAAAGATAAAATTTGGAATACGTTAGAAAAGGAATTGAAAATATCATCGGTAAGGATTTGCCAGATGATACAGTAGAGAAAATTATCGATGGTGTAAAAGCAAAGATTAATCTTGATAAAGCAGTAGATGCAATTGACAAAATCGATGATATGCTTGATAAAGTAGACATGGATAAGGTTGGCGATGTTGCAGATGTTTTGAAGAAATTCTTCTAAACTTCGAAAATATACGAAATTCTCTATTGACAAAAGTTGCCAATTGGGAATAAACTTAGGCTATGTAAATAGTTCGGGCTGTGGTACACGAGGTGTACTACGGCCCTTTTTTCGCGAATGAGGAAATCGAAGATTTCCGAGTCTGCTTATTCCAAGATATATAGTATTAAGGAGGGATAGTTATGATAGAATTAAAGAATGTTTCCAAGGAGTTCGTCTCTCCGAAGAAATATCCAGGATTTAAAGGTGCCATTAAGGGCCTGTTTTCCAATGAAAAGGTGAGAAAAGTAGCTGTAGATGATATTTCCTTTACGATTGGAAAAGGAGAAATCGTAGGCTATATTGGCAGCAATGGTGCAGGTAAATCCACGACGATTAAAATGATGACAGGTATTTTAAATCCTACGACAGGCACCTGTCTGGTAGATGGCATTGACCCAAGTAAGAATCGTAAGGAAAATGCCCAGAATATCGGTGTTGTATTTGGTCAGAGAACCCAGCTTTGGTGGGATTTGCCACTGAGCGAATCATTTACGATTTTGAAAGAAATCTATGATGTGAGTGACGAAGCTTACGAGGAACAGATGGCATTTCTAAATCGAGTGCTTGAGTTAGATGAGTTTTTTGACAGACCGGTGCGTACCCTTTCTTTGGGGCAGCGTATGCGTGCGGATTTAGGAGCAGCATTGTTACATAATCCTAAGGTGCTGTATTTGGATGAGCCTACCATTGGTTTGGATCTTGTAGTAAAGGACAATATTCGTAAAGCGATTAAGGAAATCAATGAGAAGTATCAGACGACAGTTATTTTGACGACGCACGATATCGGTGATATTGAAGAGCTTTGTAGTCGTATCATCATCATTGATGAAGGAAAGAAGATTTACGATGGCACACTGGAAAATCTAAAGGATACCTACGGAACGAGACGTAAGGTAACGATGGAAGTGCGAAAGCCAGAATTACTTAGAGAATTGCAATTATTCCAGAAAATAAGCGAAATGAACGATGTTCAGATTGCAAAAAATGATTACGATTCAGTGTTAGATGTAGAGAGTAAAACCTATACGGTTTCCTTTGATAAGCACAAAATGCAGGTACCACAGATTCTTTCTGCGGTTATGGAATTGACTGAGGTTACAGATATCAAGCTTCAGGAAACTGAGCTGGCGGAAATTGTAAAGGAAATTTATAATCATGGTTCGGCAGAGAAAGACAGTGAGACAATGACAGAAAATGGAGGAAATTAGTATGAAAAAAATACTTCGTACCTATCTTCCTTTTGTGGCGAATGAGGTAAAGACGCAGCTCGCATATCGTGGTGCATTTTACCTGTGGGCATTTATCAGTTTATTTAGCTCCTTTATTAGTTATTTTTTGTGGATGGCGATTTATGGAAGTAGCGAAAGTGGTGTTATCGGGAACCTGACGCAGAATGAAATGGTGGTGTACATTTTCATGGTATATATTACATCATCCTTGGTATCTATTTCCGTTTCGACCTGGGTTGGATATGACGTAGTCGAAGGACGAGTTGCCATGAATCTGATTAAGCCGATTGACTATCGTGCGAGTTTAATCGCACAGGCATTGGGAGATATGTTATATCACTTGGTGGTACCAAGTGTCTTTATCTGGATTGGAATCGAAATTTACAAGGTATTTGTCTTAGGAATGCCGGTAATTTCGCTACCAACCTTGATTTTGTATATATGCAGTGTACTGATGAGCTTTCTATTATATGTATTATTTGACTTTTGCTTTGGGATGCTGGCATTCTTTACGACCTATATCTTTGGGTTAAGAATGGCGAAGTCCGCACTGCTTAGTTTTTTGACAGGACAGTTAATTCCGATTAGCTTATTCCCAGAGGTGGCACAGAGAATCTTTGACTGTCTGCCATTTTCGTCCATGATTTACACACCAGTTATGATTTATCTTGGAAAATATACGGGGGCAGAACTGGCTTGGGCAATGGGACGACAGTTTGTTTGGGTGCTGCTCTTGTACTGGGGCGGCAGTCTGATTTGGAAACAGGTAACGAAACGATTGGTTGTTTTAGGCGGCTAGAAAGGAGGAAATCATGGTACATAATTTGAAACGATATTGGAGACTGTATAAAGTTCTTATCAAACAGTTCTTGAAGGTTGTGATGCAGTCAAAAGTGGATTTCCTCATGGGACTTTTGGGATTCTTTCTGACACAGGCGACAGGAATTATTTTCCTGTATTTGATTTTCCAGCAGATTCCGACCTTACAGGGGTGGACCTTAGATCAGTTGATATTTATTTATGGGTTTGCACAGATTCCAAGAGGAATCGACCATCTTTTGACCGACAATATCTGGCTGGTGGCGTGGAGAATGGTAGTAAACGGTCAGTTTGACCGCTATATGCTTCGTCCGATGAATGTCTTCTTCCAGGTTATCGCAGAAAAATTGCAGCCGGATGCCTTGGGGGAGATTTTGATTGGTAGTATCCTGGTTATCATATCTGTACAAAAAGGTGTAGCTGCGATTACACCGGTAAGTGTATTGCTGTTTGTGGTATCTATGCTGGCGGGAGCTTTGATTTATACTTCGATAAAGCTGTTTTTTGCATCTTTTGCGTTATGGATAAAACAGAGTGGACCACTCTTGCAGGTGGCATACGAAATGGCAGAATTTGCAAAATATCCAACCGAAATATATCACAAGGGCATCCAGTTCATTATCACATGGGTGATTCCATTTGCCTTTGTGGCATACTTACCAGCCAGTTTCTTCCTTGGAAAAACAGGGGCAGGTGTTATTGGCATTGAATGTGTGATTGCACTGGTATTCTGGTGTGTGGCGTATGGGGTATTTAATTATGGCTTGAAATTTTACGAAAGTGCAGGAAATTAGAGAAAATGACACATTTACTTATCATAATTATATATTTAGCCTTTATCAGCCTCGGGCTTCCAGATGCGGTGTTTGGTGGTTCATGGCCTACGATGTATCAGGAATTTGGAGTGCCAGTTTCATTTGCAGGAATCGTGACAACGATTATCTCGCTGGGAACGATTGTTTCTAGTTTGCAGAGTGATAGATTGACGTATAAACTGGGAACGGGAAAGGTGACAGCCATTAGTGTTGCTATGACAGCGGTGGCCTTGTTTGGATTTTCTTTATCCGATTCTTTTGTGGAGTTATGCTTGTGGGCAATTCCGTATGGACTTGGTGCAGGCGGCGTGGATGCTTCTTTAAATAATTATGTAGCTCTGCATTATAGCAGTCGTATTATGAGCTGGTTGCATTGTATGTGGGGCTTAGGTGCGATGACGGGGCCTTATGTACTAGGCTTTGTATTAACTGGCGGTGGTGTGTGGAATACTGGATATAAAGTGATTGCTGTTTTACAGGTGGTACTTACCGGGATTCTTATTGCCAGCCTGCCACTTTGGCGAAATCGTGAAACCGTGGTAAATGAAGCCGGCGAAGAGGTGACAGCAAAAGCACTTAGTATGAAAGAGATTCTTTCTATAAAAGGTGCGAAGGATATTATGCTAGCCTTTTTTTGCTACTGTGCGTTAGAGCAGACCGCTGGCCTATGGGCGAGCAGTTATATGGTATTGCACAAAGGCGTACCGGAAGCAACTGCGGCGAGCTATGCCAGTATGTTTTATATCGGAATTACAGTAGGCCGTTTCTTTAGCGGGTTTATTACTGCGAAATTGAATGATAAACAGATGATTCGCCTCGGAATGGGGATTCTTACAGTGGGAGTGGGTGTGCTGTTTTTGCCTTTATCGGAATATATTGCTTTAGCAGCATTTATATTAATTGGTGTCGGTTGTGCACCGATTTATCCTTGCATCATTCATTCGACGCCAGATATCTTCGGAGCAGATAAATCACAAGCGATTGTAGGAGTGCAGATGGCGAGTGCGTATATGGGCTCACTCCTTATGCCGCCGCTGTTTGGAATTCTGGCGAACCATATTTCAGTGGCGCTTCTGCCACTATATTTGCTGGTAATTCTGGTAGTGATGATGGTGATGTATCAGCGACTTATACGGCTTTCCGTGTAGAAAAATAGCGATTTTTGTCGATTGTATTTCGAAAGAAACATCGAAATGTATTCCAATATTTGACAAATGCAAATTCCTTTGCTATAATGCCAACGATGTAACAAATTTGTAATAATTGAAATAAATAGTTCAAAATTAATTAGAAAGTTGTAATACTTTCTAAAAGAACTATGTATGGAGGAAGTATGAAATCGAATTTCAAGTTGAAATTATTGTGCAGTACTTTAGCATTATCTTTATTGGTTACAGCATGTGGAAGCGCAAATGGCGAAGGTACAGAAGTGGACACTATGGTAGAAGATACACAGGATGTTAGTGTTCAGGAAGATAATAAAGACGTTGTGACAATCCCTTCGGAAGAACCAGAAGTGGAACTCACAGACGAAGAAAAAGAGTGGCAGAATTACCTCATGGCAGACGTAGAACTTAGATTACGTGTTCGTGTGGAACCTAATACTGAGGCAGACGTAGTCGGAGTGTTAGAAAAAGGCGATCGTGCTACTGTCATTGAAAAAGGCGAAGCTTGGACAAAAATTAGTTCTGGTGATGTAGAAGGCTATGTTAGCAATGAATTTTGTTTGTATGGCACAGACGCATTAAATCATGCAAAAGAAGTGTGTGATGTAATCGCGACATCTACAAGTGATTTATTAAATATTCGTCAGGCAATGAATACAGAAAGCGAAGTTTTGGCGAAGTTTCAAAAGGATACGAACCTTGTAGTAGACAAAACTGCTACTACAGAAGAAGGCTGGGTTGCGGTTATTTTCAATGGGAAAACAGCTTATGTTAGTGCAGAATATGTAACATTAAAAATGGATATCGGAACCGCTATCACGGTAGAAGAACTTTATATTCGTGAGAAAGCAGAGGCGCAGGCAGCAGCACAAGCTCAAGCACAGGCGCAGTCAAAGCCACAGGGCTCTGGTTCGACATCGAATGCTGGTTCTACATCTGGTGGTACAACGATTTATTCACCAGTTATCGCAAATGCATCGGAATACGAAGTGCTTGCAGCTATGGTATGGTGCGAATCAGGAAATCAGTCGTATGAATGTAATCTTGCTGTAGCATCTGTAATTATGAACCGTGTCAGAAATAGTAAATTTCCAAATACGGTAAAAGAAGTAGTATTCGCCCCAGGACAATTTCCACCAGCGACTGGCGGTAGCTTAGAAAAATGTTTGACATACGGGAAAACAACAGAGAATTGCTACAAAGCAGCGCAGGCGGCATTGAACGGAGAAGACAATACAGATGGTTGTCTCTACTTCAATACCTACAAAGGTGACCGCGAAGGCTTGCGTATTGGTGCAATGGTATTTTGGAAAAGTTGGAAATAAAGAAAATGCTCATAAGGGCTGTCGCAATGTAAATTTGTCGACGGCCCTTTGTTTATTTTTGGTAAAGTATTCTAGAAAAAACATGAGAATCCGTTGACGAAAACAAAGGGGGAAGATATAATTATTTTATCCTTAAGAAACAGTGGTGTTCTTTAGGTTTTTTTATGCATTAGGAAAAGTTTTCGTTTATATATAAGGGAAAAGAAAGTAGGATTTATGGTATTCAGTAGTCTGGAGTTTATAGGTATATTTTTGCCTATCTTTTTTGCGTGTTATTATATTGTGCCGATGCGCATGAAGAATGCGATGTTATTCATAGGAAGTTTAGTGTTCTATTTTGTGGGAACGACAGACCATTTGGAACATTATATTCTATTTTTGGTTAGTGTGATTACGGATTTCTGGCTTGGTATTGCGATGGATAGGCATCCGAAATGGAAGAAGCCACTTTTGATTAGTGGTATTCTGTATCACTTTGGTGTATTGTTTGCATATAAATATATGGGCTTTGTGGCAGGTGAAATCAATAGTCTTATACCGGGTATGGATTTAGTGGTAAAATTAGTACTGCCAATCGGTATTTCATTCTATACCTTCCAAGGGGTATCGTATTTGATTGATGTATATCGAGGTACTGTACCAGTAGAAAAGAGCCTGTTGAACTATGGGGTATACATCACCATGTTCGCACAGTTGATTGCTGGTCCAATTGTAACATTTGACCATGTTAGAAGAGAACTCCACAAGAGAGAGTTGAAGATAAAGACGATATTAAATGGTGTTGGCATTTTCATTTTTGGTTTGGGCTTAAAAGTACTTTTGGCAAACCCGCTTGGGAAGTTATGGGGACAGTTAGATGCGATTGGATATGATAGTATTTCTACTATTTTTGCGTGGGTAGGAATCATCGCATTCTCATTCCAGTTATACTTCGATTTCTTTGGATACTCCTTGATGGCGATTGGTCTCGGTCGCATGATGGGATTTGAATTACCACAGAACTTTAATCATCCATATATCAGCCGTTCCATGACAGAATTCTGGAGACGCTGGCACATGACCTTGGGCTCATGGTTTAGAGAGTATGTTTACATCCCGTTGGGGGGAAACCGTGTTGGAAAAGTGGCACTTGTACGAAATCTGTTTATCGTATGGATGCTGACGGGAATCTGGCATGGCGCAGGATACAATTTTGTATTATGGGGATTTAGCCTATGGGCGATTCTCATGATAGAAAAATTCTTCCTTTTGAAATATTTGGATAAATGGAAAATATTCAGTCATTTATACATGATTCTGCTGATTCCATTGTCATGGGCAATCTTCGCTATCGAAAATATGGAGGATTTAGGGGTTTTCTTTACAAGATTATTCCCATTCTTTGGTCAAGGTCCAGAGTCGTTGATTGGAATTGATTATTTGGAACCATTACAGATATATTGGCCATTCTTGCTTGCAGGCTTGTTGTTCTCGACTACCTTGCCATACAAGCTGTTAGAACGCTTTAAGAAAAATAAAGTGGTTGTTGTAGTGGTACTTGCAGCTATTTTAGGTGGCAGTATTTATTGTATGTATATGGGATATGATGATCCATTCCTTTATTTTAGATTTTAGGAGGCAATTATGAAGAAACAGAATACGATTACAATGTGGATATTGATTGGAATCATAGCTTTGATTGTCATATTTATTTTGGCGACAGGGCGCACATCGCTTGCTCCAAAGCCAACGCCAAATGGTGGTGGTAATACACAGCAGGAAAGCGAAAAGGATGACTATGATGTAAGCGAAGATACAGAAGACACCGAAGAAATAGAGTCGACAGAGACTACAGAAAGTGAAGAAGAAAGCAATCAGCCAAGTAAGCCAGCGGGTGTAACAGCATCTATGGATACAGCCTTATTTATTGGTGACTCAAGAACTGTTGGAATTCAAACATACACGAAAGAATTGACTGCAACAGCAGATTTCTTTGCAGCCGTAAGTACAACGATAACTGGTGTTGTAAATTATAATGATAAGATAGATGTAGAAGGCGTTGGTAATGTTACAATTTCCGAATTGTTGAGCCAGAAGAAGTATGATAAGATTTATATCATGCTTGGTATCAACGAGGCGAGTGATTATCCATCCAATATTGCTAGAAATACGCAGAAATTGCTTGATTTGATTCAGGAAAAACAGCCTGGAAGCGTTATTTTCATTGTCGCAAACTTATATGTTAGTGAAACATATCAGAGTAGTCGTCCCGCATTTTCAACTGCAAATATGCAGGCGATTAACAACGCGCAGGCTGCCTTGGCAAATAATCAGGATATCTTTTATTTGGATCCAAACTTTATGTTTGTAGATGAAAATGGTAACTTATCAATGGATTATTCTGGAGATGGTTGTCACTTACAAAATAAATCTTGCGATAAATTGGTGGAATGGATTATTTCAGAGACCAAGAGAATTTTGGGATTATAAGAAGGAGATACAATATGAGAGTTGCTATCGTTATGGGTTCTACAAGTGATATTCCTAAGTTAGAACCAGCAGTAGAAATTTTAAAAAATCACGGAGTAAAAGTAGACGTCAGATGCCTTTCTGCACATCGTGCACACGCTGGTCTTTCTGCTTTTATTGAAGAAACCAATAACAACGGAACAGAAGTAATCATCGCTGCAGCAGGTATGGCGGCTGCACTTCCAGGTGTAGTAGCATCACAGACGGTACTTCCAGTTATCGGTGTTCCATTGTCTGGCTCTGTTTTGGACGGACAGGATGCACTTTATTCTATCGTACAGATGCCACCAGGAATCCCAGTTGCAACTGTTGCGATTAACGGCGGAAAAAATGCAGCTTGGCTTGCATTGCAGATTATCGGTATCAACCATTCAGAAATCAAAGAGAAGCTCTTGGCTCAGAGAGTGCAGATGGAAAAGGATGCAATGAAAGCAAACGAAGAAGTTATGGCGAAGTTTGAATAAGGAAATGAATGAGCCCCATGTGCTTGCGAATGCAGGTGCATGGGTTTTATGTTTTAAAGCATCTTATACAATGGAAGGCAATGCCATATTTCCAAAAATGTTTGATATACCAGTTAGGAATACTTTTGGAGGGTGTTATGGAAGATGAAAAAAAATTATTACAAGTAGAAGACGAAAAAGAAAATACAAAAGTAGGCGAACCAGCCGATTCTTTTAAAGGGGTACCAATGCGAGAGTTGATTGCTACACCATTGATTGCTGCAAGTGAAGCACAGCAACAGCTTGCTGCTTCGACCTTGGATTTTTATAATAAAGCTTTTTTTGAAGATGATGGGAAAAAACATTATTTAGAATTTGATTTGGGACGTCCAGTTCAGGCACCTGGCGGTATTGGAAAAGAGGAAGTTCACGTAAAAGAACCATTTCTAGGGTTAGTTCCTGTGCCTGCATTGTTGATTGATGATGTAAACATCAATTTCCAGATGGAGGCTACAGAGACATCGGCTTCAAAGAGTGTAGAAAATGCAGATTTGAGTGCATATTCGACTTCAAAATGCTTTGGAGCGAGTGTGAGTATGCAAGGAAGGGTAGTGGCCTCTAGGGAGAATACAAGAAGTACCAATCCGACTGCAAAATATCAGGTATCTGTATCAGCAAGCCAGCAGCGACAGGAAGAAGGATTATCTAAAGTAATGGATATTATGGCAAGTAGTATAGAATCATCGGGTAAAAAGGAATAGGTTAAAATAAAAATTGTGCAATTTTACTACCTTATATGGATAATTAATGGAATCGAAAAAGGCGTCAAAATAAGGGAGGTTAGACAATGGAAGCATACAAGCAGGAATTTATTGAATTTATGCTTGCTTGTTTTTAAGACTCCTAAGAGTGCTTAGAAATGCAGTGTTTTCAAGGGTTTGCGGACTTTTGGTAAAAATGCAAAGCTATCGTATTTTATCGGAAAATGGTGTAGTTTTAGGTAAAAATGGTGTAGTAAATGGTGTAGAAATATTATGCTAATCTAAAAAAAGGATTAGGATACTATTATAGTAGTGAGCTTAGTAGATTAAAAAAGGTAATTGAAAAATGTAGATATGAATGCCGCAGAGCGATGAGCCTGCGGCATTCTTTATATAAAAATCATAATGTGTCGTCTTTATCGTAGACAGGAATCACCATATTTTCCAACGCATTTCGCAGCTGTGGATTATGAATAACAAAATGTATCGCTGGTGTTTTGTTTTTAGAAATGACCACCCACTTCCCTTCCAAGATACGAATTTGTATATTTTTAAAGGGATATCTGCTGTTTTGTTTTACAGTATAATTACTGTTGTTTTGGCTATAGGTAATTGTTTGTTCCATATGCTCCAAATATTCTGCATATGTGTAAACAATGTCCTTTTCATAGAATATTTCGGATAGTGGTAATAGCATAGGCTGTTCTAAAAATTCCGTTTCGCTAATAACAGGTATTTCATCTATTATCTGTCTATTTGATAAAATATTCTCATATAGCTGTCTTTGCTTTTTTGCAAAATCTAAAATTCGTTTCTTGTCGGCTTCCTCAATATGATTGTGATTTAATATCTGTAAAAGCAACTCCTCCGAAAGTGTGTGTATAGGGAGTGCAGACAGAATAGATCTTCTGTTGCCGGGAGTTACTATATCTCTTTCTACAAATGAGTAAAATGCATCCTTTGATTCTATACGGTAAATATCCATAAGAGGAGATGCCTTTGAAAGTATATCAAGTGCCCGTTGTCTGTAATAGGACATCTCAGTTTTATTCTTGGTCAGATACATTTTTCCATTTTGGTGGTAATCCATAATACATTCGCCGGATAATGCAGCTGCGCCGCTGGAATAAAGGAAATGACCAAAAAGTTTATTGTGTACATCCTTGAGGTAATATGGCGAAATCTGCCCTGTCATATACATAGGAATCCAGCCTTCAAGTCCCATCATCATTTCTTCAAAAGGGCGGTTAATATTGTGTATGAAATGAATATGTAACCCTTTTTTGAGGGTTAGTGCAACAGCAAATATATATTTTTTCATAAAATCAGTACCATTTGCTTTGTCCGCCATTGGTGTATCGTCATTGGCAATAAGGTCTTCTTTTGACTTAGACAACACAGTAGCCTTGAAAAAGTCCAGGGTTCCTTCGCACATTTCATCAATACCATAATAATTTTTGGATGTTGGTAACTGAAAAGGAACAGATGGTACCTTCAATTCATCAAAGTGTATACTGCGGATAAATTCATTGAGATCAAATTCATCCAATTTTGATAAAAAGGGAAGGACTACATCCTTTTTTTCAATTTGTTCATTTAAAAGCCAATGGATAATCTTGTCCCTACAAAGAGAATCATTGTTGATTTCATCTGTGGTGCAATGTACTAGCTTTGCAATAGTCACCTTGTCGGACTCAGAACAATGTCCGGCTATATATTTTGAAACATTTTGTGCAAAATCCTGTGGGTTTGATGGTCTTCGTTGCCCGTTTCGTATACGGGAAATATAAGAACTGTCAAAATTTAAAAAATGAGACAAATCTGCAACATTTATAGAAAGAGATGTCAAAAGTGTATCAAAATTTATTTGAAAAAGCTCATATGGGAAAGTTGCATCCCTCAAACAATCCTCTAGTGTTTTTTGGATTTTTTCAACCGTAAATTCAGAATATCCTCTTTCATTTGCTATGGTTACAATTCCCTGTACAAGTTGCATGAATTGTTCGGAATCGGTTGTAGGTACACGGCTTCCGGTGCGATATCTACTGAGAACAGATGCGGACAAGCCAGATACATCTGTTAGTTCTTTTGCAGTACAGTTTAGTTCGGATATATATGCATTCAGTTGTTCGCTAAAAGTCATAAAATTAGTCTCCTTTTGTAAAAATTAGTCTATATTAGTGTACCATACATTATAGATAAGAAAAGTTGATTTTCCACAATTGTCAATGACATTTATGGAAAGTATATTTCATTATATTGGGTATTTTTTTAAAATCATAAAGGAAGTGGCATTTTACATAGATAGAAAATACATTTAAGAAAGAAGGAATGCAAGATGAAGGCAAAAAGAAGAATTGCGTGGCTACTTAGTTTTTTAATGGTATTCTCACTGATAATGGGAACTTCAAAAATGCAGGTATTTGCAGCAGGCGGCGCAGGAGAAACGGCTACCTTTGTGATCAGAGAATCGAACGGTCAAACGGGAACCGTGCAGTATAAGCTGAATGGGAGTGGAGATTTCACAACTGCTAATAACACACCGGTTAATCTTGAAGGTGTAACGTCCATCACGATCAAGGTTATCCCTACAGGGGAAGCACAAGTGAATCAAAACAACAGCGGGATCACCGGTACGGGACAACCAGCAACCTTTAATTACGATGCACTGATCAGCGAATCCGGATGGACATACAATATCCAAGACAATGATGGAAACATCACCTTCACAATAGAATTTGACAACAACGACGGTACCGGCGGAGGATCCAATCCCGGCGGAGGATCCAATCCCGGCGAAAATGTAGCTTCCTATTCTGTGGACTTTGGAACAGGTTCTTGGATAGTTGGAGATGTCACTGTAACTGCTGATAAATCTGGCGAACAGACATTATTTGAAAGTGATATAATAACCTTAACTGATTTTGATGCAGAAACGATGGAAGTCAGAGTGGTTGCAGAAGACGGTTTCAGTACCACATTAGCGGTTAATAACAATCAGACCAGCATTTCTGCAAAAACGAATAATGGAGGTGTTCCTACAAATATTACTTTCTCGGTAGTAGAAAAATCCTCTGAGCCCGGCGGAAATTTCGATGGAGTGAAAATCCAAATAAATAACATCAGCACGGGTGCAAATGGTACGGTGATGTACAAATTTAATACAGATGAGGAATTTACATCCGTGACAAGTACTCAAGCGAATATACCAATGGCAATTCCGGAAGGAGCAACAAGTATTACAATAAAGGCTTCTCCAAATGGAGATTACGCGGTTCGTAGGGGTGGTTGCCAGTTGTATGTGGATGGTGAAAATGTTATTAATGAGGATAATATCGATGATTATTACGAAGCTCTGATAGGAGAGGGATATGTGTTTTCACTTAATGAAGGACTTCCTGTATTTGTGGTAGAGTTTGGTGAGCCGGAAATTGATTTGTGGTATGCAATTAGTTGGGGTGGCGGAAATGTCACTGTAGAGAACGGACAAATAATGTATCACCGTGTTTATGTCGGAGATGTAATATATACGACGATACCGGGGGAAGTGGATGAATCAAATAAAATTTATGCAATAAATACAATAGAAGGCGATATGGAATTTTGTCTTCGGACTTATGGAGTGGCGATTGTAGGTGGAACGGATTTGTTCGTCATGCCGGATGTTTCTGATGTATATGTTGACTTTGTTCTTGTGCCGGATTATGGCTATCAGGTAACAGATATCATTACAAATGAAACAGAAAGTTTGTTGGATGAATTTAATCCAATCGAACAAATCAGTACATACAAGTTCAAATACATTACGAATACCAATGTGCATTTTAACGTGATGTTCTTAGAAACAGAGGATATTATTAACGTAGGAAGTGGAAATACGAATATAACGGGTGGCGCTATCAGCGGAGGTGAAAATATCATTAATAGCGGTAACCTGCAGATGGATGTAGATGAGGTGGATAAAAATACGGTAAGTGATATAATAAAAGAAGAAGTTGGGGATTTTGATGCGATATTCCTCAATATTGACCTCAATCAGATAGTTAGTAAAGGTGCAGGCAGAGATAACTGGACTACTCCGCTTACGGAATTGGAGAACGAAGTTACAATTTCTCTTGACGTTGCAGGATACGACAGTAATAAAAGTTATTATATTGTCCGTGAACATGATGGAAGATGTGATAGATTAGAAGCAACTTATAATACAACAACAGGAAAACTGGAATTTGCTACCGATAAGTTTTCTACCTATGCAATCATTTGTACAGATGAACAAACTCCCGGTGGTGAAGGTAATGGTGGCGGTGAAGGCGAAAATGTTTATTATATAGATCTTGGTACCGGCTCCTGGACTGTTGGTGATGTAACCGTTTCTGCGCCTGAAGGTATGAGCGGTGTGGTATCGATGCTTGATACAGAAACTATTCCTACGGAAATGTTGGAGAACTTTGATCCCGATACGATGGATGCCGTTCTTATCGTGGATGAAAACGTTACGCTCCGCTTGAATGTGGATGAAAACGGCAACACCAGACTTGCAGATGTGGACGGCGGCGTTGAAGCATTGCCGCCTTACGGAGCGACTTTGACCTTTGCGGTAGTAGAAAAGTCCTCTAATCCCGGCGGTGGAGAGAATCCCGGCGAAAATGTTTATTACATAGATCTTGGTACCGGCTCCTGGACTGTTGGTGATGTAACCGTTTCTGCGCCTGAAGGTATGAGCGGTGTAGTATCGATGCTTGATACAGAAACTATTCCTACGGAAATGTTGGAGAACTTTGATCCCGAGACTATGGATATTACCCTTACAGTAAGTGACGGTTTTGTGATCTATCTGGAAATCGACGAAAACGGCAATACCACATTGGCATCTACCCGTGATGGAGTGAGCTGCCACCTTACGGAGAGATTTTGACTTTTGCGGTAGTAACAAAACCCGGAAATATGGAAATCGTTGACAAGACAGAAGAAAATGCCTGCGATACCGCATTGGAAGAAAAGGCTGACGTACTCCTTGAAAAATTAGGTCTTTCAGCTGCGGAGGTAGCCAGAATCGAAAATGGTGAGAATATCCAGGTGTGGATTGAAGCAACGGATATTTCTGTAACTGTGAGTCAGACTGATAAAGATTTGATAGATTCCAAGAAGGGAAATACTACGATTGGAATGTACTTTGATATAGATTTGCTTAAGCAGATTGGCTCAGACAGTCCTGTAAATATTACAGACACGGATGGTGCGGTGACAATTACGCTGAAAGTGCCGAGTTCACTTATCAATTCAAATTCATCCGTAACAAGAACATACCAGATGATTAGAGTACACGATGGAGTAGCCACAGTCATTCCTTGTACTTATAATGCAGCAAATCAAACCATCTCTTGTGAAAC
>JAFQRZ010000033.1 GCA_017409825.1 Agathobacter sp.
AGTGCAAAAATCCATTTAAAATTACTTCGCAATAGGATTTTAAAACAACAAGTGTTTGAGTTGTATTAAATAAGTTACTGTTCACTCGTCAGCTAATCACTTGCTGATTTGCTGACGACCATAACGTAAATAGAACCATAGAATCTGCCCCACCACTTTTAGCGGTCTTTAAATGGACAGATTCTGTTACAATTTGCACGTTAGCTGGCTAACGTGTGAATCAATGTCATTTACTTAAAGAGATTTTAGATTTTATATCCGAAATCTCTTTTTTCTACCAGTAACTCAAATTTATTTTTTAGTTTAACACTTGACAAATACCTCAAATTGTGCGGTCTTTTTCTGAGTAATCAGAAAAAGACCCATTAATCAGGATGTGGTTTTATTAACGTTTACCTGATTAAGGAGGTACTTTTTTATGAAATATTCTGATGCTGTAAAAGCCATGCTGTTGGCTTCAATTAACACACTTGTTTCTAATCCTGAAAATTATGCTGTCTGTCCCGGAAAAGATTTTTCACGAAACCGTAAACTCGGCGTTAAGGACTTAATTCTTTTGCTTCTTACCATGGAAGCTGATTGTATCAAGGAAGAACTTTACCTTTATTTCGGACGCACTACTGACGCACCTTCCAAGGCTGCCTTTTACAAGCAGCGCAAAAAACTGAAGGATGATGCTTTAAGAAGTCTGCTCATTTTCTTTAACAGAAAGTGTAAAAAATATCTGCTGGATGGAAAATATTCTCTTATTGCATGTGATGGCTCAGCGGCTGACATTTGTAGAAATCCCAAGGATCCCGACACTTTCTTTGAACCTAATGGTAAGTCTACAAAAGGCTTTAACCAAATCCACATCAATGCGTTCTTTTCCATTCTGGATAAAAAATTTACGGATTTAGTCGTACAACCCGGCAGAAAACGCAATGAATACCGTGCTTTCTGTCAAATGGTTGACCGCTGTGATGCACAAAACCCTGTGATCTATCTGTGTGACAGAAACTATGCTTCTTATAATAACTTTGCTCATGTCATTGAAAACGGACAGTTTTTTCTCATACGCTGTACGGATGCCAGAACCGAAAAACTTCTTGGTTTTTCTTTGGATGATGTTACCACACTTGATTATCATGTTGAACGCATTCTCTCACGTTCAAAAGCAAAGAAAAAACGCCGGCATCCTGAATTAGAGGAATGTTACAGACATATCTGCAAGGATGTTCCAATGGATTATCTTACTGAAATCCAAACGGAATATTCCATTTCACTGCGTGTAATCCGAATTGAAATTGCAGAAGGCTGCTATGAAAACCTTATTACAAATCTTCCAGATATGGAATTCGATCTTGATGATTTTAAAGAACTGTACCATTTGAGATGGAATGAAGAAACTGCTTACCGTGATTTGAAATATCCTCTATGTTTAAAAGCATTTCACTCCAAACAGTATGATTATATTGTACAGGAAGTATGGGCAAGGGCAATTTTATATAATTTTTGCTCCGAAATATCCATGCATGTGGAAATCCCAAAGAAAAACAGAAAACATATCTATCAGATTAATTACTCGGAAGCTATAAAAATCTGTCGTGATTTTTTAAGAAACAATACCCAAATATTGGATGTAGAGGGTCTGATTGCACAAAATATTGAGCCGATCAGACCCGGTCGAACCTTTGCCCGCCAAGCAAGATTCAAACTTCCAATGAGCTTTTGCTACCGCAACTAGCAAAAGCATCATTGCAACATAATAATTATACCCTATCTTTAGGCGAATGAATAGTTTTTTCCATTCGTCTTTTCGTTATACCCTTTTATCAATACAATTCATAAAAACATTCAACAAAACAGGAACTATCTGGGATTTTTAAACTTTTTTAGCATCAGTAAAACAAAAATCTTTTTTAAGTTACTCCAAAATATTGATGGTCAAGTGTATTTTTAGGATTTTGGCTTAAGTAAATGACATTGGTTCACACCCACGCCATTCGCAAAGGCGATTTCATCGCTTTCCCGCTGCTTTGCAGCTAACTTTGCTCATAAAACGGCGTTCCCTTCGTCAGTTCAAATGCAAAAATCATTATGCAAGCATATGATTCTTTGCATTTTGACTGACGTGTGAACTGTAACCCCCTTTCAATACTTATAATAATTCCTCTTAGAATACTCCAAATTTATATATCAAATAAATTTTTTAGAACCAAATTAGAACCATAGTCCCCATCTCTCTCATTTTTCATTCCACCACTTCTCCACCATTCGCAATTCCTTTCCACACAAAAAGAAACCGCAGTCCCCGATTTCTCAAGGACTGCGGAATATTATTTAAAACTATTTGGTTCTAAATGATAAATTATTCAACGATAGCAGCAACACGACCAGAACCTACTGTTCTACCACCTTCACGGATAGCGAATGTAAGACCCTGTTCCATAGCTACTGGATGAATTAATTCGATTGTCATTTCGATGTTATCGCCTGGCATACACATTTCTGTGCCTTCTGGTAAACGGCAAACACCTGTTACGTCTGTTGTTCTGAAGTAGAACTGTGGACGGTAGTTGTTGAAGAATGGAGTATGACGACCACCTTCATCTTTTGTTAAAACGTAAACCTGAGCTGTAAATTTGCTGTGGCATTTTACAGAACCTGGTTTAACAAGACACTGTCCTCTCTGGATTTCGTCACGGTTTACACCACGAAGTAATGCACCAATGTTATCACCAGCGAAAGCTTCGTCTAACATCTTACGGAACATTTCGATACCTGTTACTACAGTTTTCTTTGTATCTTCTTTGATACCGATGATTTCTAATTCGTCATTGAGGTGAAGAGTACCACGTTCTACTCTACCTGTAGCTACTGTACCACGACCTGTAATTGTGAATACGTCTTCTACTGGCATTAAGAATGGTTTGTCTGTATCACGTTCTGGATCTGGAATGAATGAGTCAACTGCATCCATAAGTTCCATAATCTTGTCGCCCCATGGTCCCATTGGATCTTCAAGAGCTTTTAAACCAGAACCTTTGATGATTGGACAATCATTGAATCCATATTCTTCTAACTGTTCTGTGATTTCCATTTCTACTAATTCAAGTAATTCTTCATCGTCTACCATGTCACATTTGTTCATGAATACTACGATGTAAGGAACACCTACCTGACGAGAAAGAAGGATGTGTTCTTTAGTCTGAGCCATAACACCGTCTGTTGCAGCTACGATTAAGATAGCACCGTCCATCTGAGCAGCACCAGTAATCATGTTCTTAACGTAGTCAGCATGTCCTGGACAGTCTACGTGTGCGTAGTGTCTCTTTTCTGTCTGGTATTCTACGTGAGCTGTAGAGATTGTGATACCACGTTCTCTTTCTTCTGGAGCTTTGTCGATGTTTTCGAAATCTACTTTTTCGTTACCAGCAACTCTTTCAGCTAATACTTTAGTAATAGCTGCTGTTGTTGTTGTTTTACCATGGTCTACGTGTCCGATAGTACCAATGTTACAATGAGCTTTTGTTCTTTCAAATTTAGCCTTTGCCATTTTGAAAATCCTCCTTAAATTAATACCTATTTGGTTAATATTATTTTTGGTTTTTAGAAAACCGCATCTAGCATGATTATACGGGATAATCAGCCCTTTTTCAAGTCTTATTTGTTCTTGTCAGAAAGAACTTTTTCCTGTACGTTCTTTGGAACTGGCTCGTATTTTTCGAAGAACATAGAGTAGTTACCACGACCCTGAGTCTTAGAACGTAAGTCTGTAGAATAACCGAACATTTCTGAAAGTGGAACATAACCACGAACGATCTTACCGCCGCCGAGGTCATCCATACCTTCGATACGTCCACGACGAGAGTTGATATCACCGATAACATCTCCCATATATTCTTCAGGCATTGTTACTTCAACCTTCATGATAGGCTCAAGTAATACCATACCAGCTTTCTGCATAGCTTCTTTGAAACACATAGAACCAGCAATGTGGAATGCCATTTCAGAAGAGTCTACTTCGTGGTATGATCCGTCGTAAACTGTAGCATGTACACCTACAACTGGGAATCCACCTAAAGTACCAGCCTTTGTTGCTTCTTCGATACCTTCACCAACTGCTGGAATGTATTCCTTAGGAATAGCACCACCAACAACTGTTGATTCGAACTTGAATAATTCTTCACCGTTCGCATCCATTGGCTCGAATTTAACTTTACAGTGACCGTACTGACCACGACCACCAGACTGTTTTGCATATTTGTATTCCTGATCGATTGGTTTTGTGAACGTTTCTCTGTATGCTACCTGTGGAGCACCAACGTTAGCTTCTACCTTGAATTCACGAAGGAGACGGTCAACGATGATTTCGAGATGTAATTCACCCATACCAGCAATGATTGTCTGACCAGTTTCCTGATCTGTATGAGCACGGAATGTTGGGTCTTCTTCTGCAAGTTTTGCAAGAGCTTCACCCATCTTGCCCTGACCAGCTTTTGTCTTAGGCTCGATAGCGAGCTGGATAACTGGTTCTGGGAATTCCATAGACTCAAGAATTACTGGATGCTGTTCGTCACAAATTGTATCACCTGTAGATGTTACTTTGAAACCTACAGCAGCAGCGATATCACCTGAGTATACGATATCTAATTCTTCACGTTTGTTAGCATGCATCTGAAGGATACGACCAACACGTTCTTTTTTGCCCTTTGTAGCGTTTAATACATAAGAACCTGATTTACATGTTCCTGAGTATACACGGAAGTAAGCAAGCTTACCTACGAATGGGTCTGTCATAATCTTGAATGCTAAAGCTGAGAATGGTTCTTCGTCAGAAGATTTTCTTTCTGTTTCGTTACCATCTAAGTCTACACCCTTGATAGCTGCGATGTCAGTTGGAGCTGGCATATATTCGATAACAGCATCAAGAAGCTTCTGTACACCTTTGTTTCTGTAAGATGTACCACAGCATACTGGAACTGCTTCACAGTTACATGTAGCTTTTCTTAATACAGCTTTTAATTCTTCTACAGATGGTTCTTCACCTTCCAAGTACATCATCATTAAATCGTCATCTAATTCACAGATTTTTTCGATTAATTCTGAACGATATACTTCAGCTTCATCAGCCATGTCGCCTAAATCATCTGTAACAGTGATATCATCACCCTTATCATCATTGTAGATGTAAGCTTTCATTTCGAATAAGTCGATGATACCTTTGAATTCATCTTCTTTACCGATTGGTAACTGAAGACAAATAGCGTTTTTACCTAAACGAGTACGGATCTGTTCTACAGCTCCGTAGAAGTTTGCACCTAAGATGTCCATCTTGTTGATGTAAGCCATACGTGGTACACCATAAGTGTCAGCCTGTCTCCAAACGTTTTCAGACTGTGGTTCTACGCCACCTTTTGCACAGAAAACGCCTACAGCGCCGTCTAATACACGAAGTGAACGTTCTACTTCAACTGTGAAGTCTACGTGTCCTGGAGTATCAATGATGTTGATACGATGTTCTAAAGCGCCTGGTTTTGCTTTAGTCTGTTCCTGTAATGTCCAGTGACATGTTGTAGCGGCTGAAGTAATTGTGATACCTCTTTCCTGCTCCTGTTCCATCCAGTCCATGGTAGCAGTACCTTCATGAGTATCACCAATTTTGTAGTTTACACCGGTATAGTAAAGAATACGTTCTGTTGTTGTAGTCTTACCAGCATCAATATGAGCCATAATACCGATATTTCTGGTTCTCTCTAATGGATATTCTCTTCCAG
Source organism: Agathobacter sp. (assembly GCA_017409825.1). Lineage (GTDB taxonomy): Bacteria > Bacillota > Clostridia > Lachnospirales > Lachnospiraceae > Roseburia. The sequence goes on from JAFQRZ010000033.1 coordinate 5,760, forward strand.
CCATGATTTCCTC
>JAFQRZ010000034.1 GCA_017409825.1 Agathobacter sp.
CAACACCACATTTCTCTAAGAAAGTAGATGAATGGAATGAGGAGCAGTTTAAAGTTTGGTGTGACTATCACTATAGTATTTGTAGACAGAAGTCATTACTTGGAGCAAGTAATCATGCGGTGATTGTGGGAAGAAAGTAAGAGGTTTTATATTTATGATAGACAAAGATTGGTTGTTCACAACAGAAAAATATATTTGTGACCTGCGAACAGTAGCGGTGCTTGTAAAAGATGGGAAAATCCTTGTTCAACGCGAAAAGGATGGAAATGAATATGCTCTGCCGGGTGGTCATGTAAAAATAGGCGAGACTCTCGAAGCTGGATTAATTCGTGAGACACAGGAAGAAATGGGTGTCAAAATAGAATGTAAGCGTATGCTATGGAGCGAGGAATGTTTTTGGGAATGGAACGGAAAGCAGGCACATAATATTGCATTTTATTATCTAATTGAGTTGTGTGAGGATTTAGATATTCCAGATGATGGTGAGTTTGTATCGCACAAAGATAATTGCAATGTAGTAATTGGCTGGATGCCAATTGAAAAGTTACAAGAAATTACAATATATCCAGATTTTTTGAAGAAAGAGATTTATCAATTGGAAGGTCCTGTGAAACATTTTGTGTCGAAAGGATAAAAGCAATATAGTAGATCAGTAAGTTATAAATAGTCACGAAAAAAATTCGTGGCTATTTTGATTTTCTATGTCGCGTTTTTGGTTGCTAAGTCGTTATACTTAATGAAAGAGGAAACCGGAATCCAAATTTCAGTTGAAACAAAGGAAGGAAATAAAATTGCCAAGCAACTGGTTAGAACAAATCTATGAAGAAAGAAAACAAGAGCTATTTCGCTTTTTATATGTACTTTTAGGTGACAAGCAGTCTGCGGAAGATGCACTACAAGACACGTTTTTAAAAGCGTATCTGAGTCGAAGTAAGTATATTGAAATGCAACAGGAAAAAGCATGGCTTTATCAAATTGCAAGAAATACAGCTTACGATATGTTTCGAAAACGACGCAGAGAGTTTCCAATCGAGAAAGAGCAGATAAATGATGCAATAGAAAAAGTTGTACATCATGAAGATTTCCATGAACATTTGATATATATGGAAATGATAGCAGATTTGAATGAGGTAGAACGTGAGATAGTTTCGTTAAAAATTATCGCAGGATTAACTCATCAAGAGATTGCAAAGGTACTTCATATGACTACTGGAAGTGTGAAAAAGCGATATGAGAGAGCTTTAAACAAGTTGAAGGCAAATTATGAGGAGGACTAAGCATGAGTAATGAAAAAATAGAAAAAATGCTTTATGATGCTCAGGAAAAACTTCCTACTACAAGTTTAGAATGGAGGGTTTCGGATATGGCAGAAAAAAGGGTGCAAAAGAAGAAATTTTATATGAATAAGGTAGTGGCAGCATGTGTTGCATTTGTGATGTTTCTAGGAATTGGTGGTGTTACAGTACTGGCAAATATGGAAATGAATATTGAGCCCGGCAATTATTCTCAATGGGTAGATATTCGAAGTGAAATGAATTGGGATGAATATGAACAATTTATGGGAAAAAGAGGGTTTGTACTTCCAGAAAATTTTGCAGATTACAAATATGATAACTATCGCACACTATTAGTTGCAAAAAAAGGAGATACTTATTGGGATGCACTGACAAAGAATGTATATAATCCGATTGATATCGAATATGATGATGTTCCATCAAAGCAATATGATGAGAATGGACATCCGGTTAATGTAGAAGGTGATGATGGACAGTGGATTAACATAAGTTTAGGAACGTTAGATGAAGCATATTGGTCTGCATATTATGAATTTGAAAAGGTAGATGATGTATGGGTCTATGCAGAAGCAGAAACAACATTCGAATACGAAGAAAGGATTATCTATGGAAAGATAAAACATTTTGAAGCAGGTGATTCTATGAACTGGCGTTGGATAGATGAAAAGGAAAAAGTTTGTTGGAGTGTAAATGTTCCGTTGGAGAAAGGATTAGATAGTGTAGAGATAGTAAAAGAGATAATTGATTTAAATAAATAGGGCATACTTGATTTCCTAGTTTTTCCCCAACTCTACGTTTCGTTTGGTGCATTTTAGTAAAAATATAGTATACTAAAATTAGCAAAAGGAGGTGGCAGTTGTGGAACAAGAGAAAATCGGTAAGTTTATAATGCAGCTTCGCAAAGAAAGAAATTTGACGCAAAAGGAGCTTGCAGAAAAAATTGGTGTGACAGACAGAGCCATCTCAAAATGGGAAAATGGTAGGGGGATGCCAGAGCTGTCTTTGATAAAACCTTTGTGTGATGAACTGGATATTTCTGTGAACGAATTATTGAGTGGTGAAAGGATTGCAAAGGACGAATATCAAGAAAAATTAGAGGAGAATATTTTGAATACGATTGCATATGCAAATGAAAAAGCGGAACGGGAACATCGTGTTTGTATGTATATTATCATTGTAGGACTATTGGTCATTTTTATTGCAATGGGGATTGGTGGATGGATGATGTATGATAGGTGGGTGTTTCCAGAAGCGACTCCGATAAAGCAAATTAGTATGGAACGAATAGAGTCGATTCATGTGAGTGACCATGAGGAGAACGAAATAATAATCAATGAAACAGAGTTAGAATTAATGATTGCCTACATAAATAATGCAGAACCAACAAGATATTGGAGTGTGAATGATTATCCAAGGGTCAGACCATATTATGAATTTGAGATTGCGATTAAGGGGGAAGAAAGAGAGCTTAGATATTTCATATATGAAGAAGATGGAGCGGTGTATGTAGAGATGCTATATAATGGTGTTTGGGAAGTGGATAAAGGTGCCATCTATATTTTGGAGCAATAAATCGTAAGGCTTCCGAGAGAAATCTCGGGAGCTTTTTTGGTGTGTGGAAACTTGGGAAATAAATTCTCTTTACGGAAAAGAAAGATAGAGTTATTATAAGAATAATTAAATTCATTGCATAAAAGATTATAGGAAGGAAGAACGCAAGATGAAACGTTTTATTTGTACTATATTTATGAGCTTAATGATGTTTGCATTAGTTGCATGCGGGAACAATCAAGAGGAAGATAAGGTTGGGCAACCAACAGAATCCCAGTCAGAAACAGAAATTGTAGAAAATGAAACGACGGAAGAGGAAGTAAATAAAGGTGAAATCTATTGGATAAAAGGAACTACAGTTAATTTCAGAAAAGCCCCGGATTCCAATGGAGAAGTAATTGGTCAGCTAACAAAAGGAACAGAAATACAGAAACTGGGAGAAGAGGGAGATTGGCTATATGTGAGTTGTGATGAGGAGACGGGCTATATTCATAAAGATTATGTGTCGAACTATCTGCCGGCAAACACCATAGAAGGTGAGGTTTATATCATCGTGAAGAAATCGGAACGACGTCTGGAGCTATGGCAAGGGGAAACATTGATCATCTCAGAACCGATTGGATTAGGTTTTACACCGGTAGGACATAAGCAAGTGGAAGGTGATGGAAAGACACCAGAGGGCGAGTACTATGTGTGTGTAAGAAATGGAAATAGTGCTTATTATTTGTCGTTGGGTGTATCATATCCGAATAAAGAGGATGCCGCTGCAGCTCTTGCAGATGGAAGGATAAATAACGATACGTATGAACGCATCGCAAGTGCGATTGATAATGGACGACAGCCAGACTGGTATACTCCTTTGGGTGGAGCAATTATGATTCATGGAGATGGCTCTGCTACGGACTGGACAGCGGGATGTATAGCAGTAGAGAATGATGTGATGGATATTCTGTTTGAGTATTGTCCATTAAGAACGAGAATTAGTATATTACCATAATTGAAAAATGTCGTTTTTTTATATACAATAAAAACAGATATAAAATTTGCGTACAGGAGTTTGTAATGGAAACAAAAAAGATAATAACATTAATTGAAAATGGAGAACTTGATTCAAAGCTAATCGATATCTATGTAGATGCAGAACAGCTAGATTATCAAAAGAAGAGATATATTCATACGATAGCAAAATTTGAAGAGCATTATGGCGTGGGGGAAGTGCAGATTTTTAGTGCACCTGGTAGAAGTGAGATCGGTGGAAATCATACCGACCATCAGCACGGCAAAGTGTTAGCATGTGCAATTAACCGTGATGCGATTGGTGTGGTAAAACAGGTAGAGGCGAAGGAAATCAGACTGATATCAGATGACTCAGAAGAATTTGTAGTAGATATTACAGACCTTGCGATAAAAGAAGAGGAAAAGGGAACAACCATATCATTAATCAAAGGTGTAGTAGCAGGATTCCAAGAAAGAAATTATAAGATTGGTGGGTTCCATGCCTATATTACGAGTGACGTGTTGATTGGTTCTGGCGTTTCTTCTTCGGCAGCATTTGAAACTTTGATTGGTAGCATTTTATCTGGATTGTATAATGAAATGAGTATTTCATCTACAGATATTGCGATAATCGGACAGTATGCTGAAAATGTGTATTTTGGCAAACCATGTGGTTTAATGGATCAGATGGCGTGTTCGACAGGAAGCTTGGTATATATTGACTTTAAAGAGCCCAAAGCACCTGTAGTAGAGAGAATCCCATTTGATATGGAACGCTATGGATATAGTTTGTGTATTACTGATACGAAGGGCTCTCATGCGGATTTGACCGATGAATATGCAGCGGTTCCAGAAGAGATGAAACGTGTAGCAAGATGCTTTGGCAAAGAAGTATTAGTGGATGTATCATTTGAAGAACTGCTAGAAAACATGACCGAAATCCGAGAAAAGACAAGTGACCGATGTGTGTTGCGAGCATTGCATTTCCTAGCGGAAAACAAGAGAGTGGAAAAAGAAGTACGTGCACTAAAAGAGAGTAACCTAACAGAGTTCTTTGCGAATGTAAAGGCTTCCGGAGATTCCTCTTATAAATATCTGCAGAATGTGTATTCGGTGAAGGATGTACATCACCAGAATGTATCGTTAGCACTCGCCTTGAGTGAAGCCGTATTGGCAGACAAGGGTGTGTGCAGAGTGCATGGTGGAGGCTTTGCGGGAACGATTCAAGCCTTTGTAAAAAATGAAGCAGTAAAAGAGTATCAGGGATACATGAATCAGATATTCGGTGATGGTTCTTGTAGTGTGTTCAAGATTCGAAATTATGGTGGAAAGTGTGTAATGTAGGTATTGTTTATGAATAAGAGTAATAGTCTTACCAAAAAACATCTCTTAGGCTACACCCTAGGAGATTTTGGGGAGTGTATGACCTTCTCCATTATGGGAAGTTTTTTAACTAGATATTATGTCAATGTGGCAATGATAGATATGGGCGTATTGGCGGTGCTGACTTTGGTATGGAAAATATGGGATACCATCAGCAATCCAATTGTTGGCATGTTTATGGACAAAATGTTTGCTAAGAAAAGATATAAGGATGGCAAATTCCGTCCATGGATGTTGCGAGCAACACCATTGGTTGCAATAACTGCAATATTGGTATTTACGGCGCCAAATTTCGTAGATGGAATGGGCAAATTGGTGGTTGTATTTACCACGTATTTGTTGTACGAATTGGCATATAACCTGTTCAACATTCCGTATGGTAGTTTATTGGCAGCTATGGCGAAAACGGATGAAGAACGTGCGAAACTTTCTTCTGCACGAGGTGCAGGCGGAATGCTCGGAAGCATGATTCCGATGATGCTTTTTCCAATTATCATTTCAGTTTTTGAAAAGACACCACAACTGGGCTATGGCATGGGTGTGACTGTGTCTGCGTTGGTTGGATTCGTATGCTGTCTTCTAAGCTATTGGTTCACGGAGGAACGTTGTACAACAGAAACAAAGGGCAAACCAGAGGATGCGAAAATTACAGATATTTTTAATACCCTAGCAAAGAATAAGGCAGTAATGGCGTTGTGTATTCATGGCGTTTGTCAGGGAATCATGATGGCGATTTCGCAGACGATGGGAACCTATATGTTTTCGGATGTGTTAGGCAGCATGGCGCTTATGAGTGCAAGTACGATGATTACCATGCCGTTTAGCGTTGTGACGCTTGTCCTCGCACCAAAATTAGTAAAGAAAATGGGTACTACCAGCTTGATTAAACGTTCTTCGATTCTCGGAGCGATTACTTATGTCGTATTATTTATCTTACATATTACGACAAACATTAACGTGTGGACGCATATTATATTAAGTGCTGTGGCTGGCGTGTTCACAGGCGTAGGAAATATGATGCAGTGGGGGCTTGTAGGTGAGGCCATTGATTACAATGAGTTCTTATTAGGTAAACGTACCGAGGGAACCATTTACGGAACCTTTAATATGATTCGTCGCTTGGGTCAGGCGATTGGTTCTTCGGGTGGCGTGGCTCTGTTAGGTGTTATCGGCTATGATGTTGCGCTTTCGAATGCGGGATTGGCGCAGAGCCCAACAACTATTTTAGGGATCAAAGCACTTTGTATTTTGGCCCCAGCCTTGGCAACCTTAGGTAGCTGGTTTGCATTCCGCTTTGTATGGAACATAACACCAGAAGTAAAGGCACAGATGGCAGAAAGTAAGTAAGATATCACTTACAATTTTGAATAGAAGAAATGGAAAAGAAGTTGAAAAGTAAGAAAGAATTACGAAACGAAATTCTCCGATTAAGAGATGCGTTGTCCGAAGAGGATCGAAACGAAAAAAGTCATCTCATTGCAGAGAAGGTAATTGCACAAAAAGAATTTACAGAAGCAGACAAGGTCCTCTTGTTTGCTTCTTTCAAAAGTGAGGTAGGAACACAGGAAATATTTGAGGCTGCCAGAACTGCTGGAAAAAGCGTGTATTATCCCAAGATACTGGGAAAGGAAATGGAGTTTTTTCTTGTGGAAAAGGCAGAGGATTTGTCCGAAGAATACTGGGGCATTCGTGAACCGGAAGCAATTCTAGAGCGAAAGTTTTTTGCAAATCCAGAGGAAAAAATTTGTGTTATTATGCCAGGTGCCGTGTTTGATGTGGAAGGAAATCGTATTGGCTATGGTGGTGGATATTATGATAAATTCTTGCAAAAGCTGGAAATAGAATTTTCTACCCAGCAACGAGAGGTATATAAGATTGCGGTAGCGTTCGAATGTCAGATGACGGAGCTAGGAAATATTATAAGCGAAACGTATGATATAAAGCCAAATTGCATCATAACAGAAAAAAGAAAATTGCTAATAATTGCTTGCTAATCTGCACACACTAATGGAAAATATTAGAAAGCAGGTGGCAGACATGAAATCATTGTGGAGTAAAACAGCCCAGTTGCCAGAACGAGAGCAATTAGATGCAGACCTTAGAGTTCAGAATGTGGTAATTGGAGCTGGCATGGCAGGTGTACTGATTGGGTATCTTTTACAAGAGAAGGGACAAGAGGTTATCATCCTGGAGGCGAAGGAAATTGCGAGTGGGCAGACGAAAAATACCACTGCAAAAATCACAAGTCAGCATGGTCTCATTTATAATGATTTAATCAAAAATGTTGGTCTAGAAAGAGCCAAAGGCTACGCACAGGCAAATGAAGCTGCCATTCAATTATATAAAGAAATTATTACAAAAGAAGGAATTGCTTGTCATTTTGAGGAGCTTCCTTCTTTTTTATATTCACAAAAAGAAGAAGGAATGCAGAAACTAAAAAAAGAAGCCATTGCGGCAAAAGCCTTGGGAATAGATGCGGAATATATGCGTGGTGATAAAATCAAGGATTTGCCGTATGGGGTTATGGGAGCGGTCAAGTTTGGCGGACAGGCCCAGTTCCATCCCTTGGAGTTTATCCAGGCGCTTGCCTCAAAGCTAACCATTTATGAACATAGTAATGTGTTAGAGGTGGATGAACATTTTGTGATTACAGACCAGCATGTGGTGGTGGCGGATAATATCATATTTGCAACGCATTATCCGTTTCCAATTGTGCCGGGATATTATTTTTTGCGACAGCACCAAAGTAGAAGCTATGCAGTTGCAATAGAAGGAGCAGGGGTGCCAGAAAAGCTGGATGGTATGTATTATGGAATTGATCGAGGCGCATTGTCCTTTCGACATGCGATGGGAAAACTCATCGTGGGAGGCGGTTCCCATCGCACAGGGAAGAAAGATAAAATGGGAGGATATTGTTATCTAAGAGAACAGGTAAAGCGATATTATCCCGAGGCAGAAGAAAATGCGTGCTGGGCAGCACAGGATTGTATGCCACATGATGGGATTCCTTTTATCGGGAGGTTTTCCATTCAGCATGACAATTGGTATGTTTCCACAGGTTTCCAGAAATGGGGAATGACGACGGCTATGGTTTCCGCTATGATTATTAGTGACATGATTGTGGGGAAAGAAAATCCCTATGCGCATACATTTTCACCGCAAAGATTATTGATAAGAGCTGGATATCAGAACTTCTTTGTTGATGTGTGGGAAAGTATTGTAAACTTAGGAAAAGGGATATTCGTAAAGAAAAATCAGAAATGTACGCACATGGGATGTGCACTTCATTGGAATGAAGAGGAGCAAAGCTGGGATTGTCCTTGTCATGGTTCGCGATTTACGAAAGAAGGAGAAAGCATAGACAATCCAGCCCAGACTATGTTAAAATAGGAGTATTATTAGGGGAAGTCTACCTATTAGGTAGATGATAATGTATTTGGGGGAATTACATATGTATTTTTTGTTCTTATTGGCGTGGATTATTTTTAACGGGAATATTACGTTGGAAATTTTGATTTTTGGCGTAGTAATTGCAGCAGTAGTCCTTGCATTCATGTGCAAATTTATGGACTATAGCCTGAAAAAAGAAGCAGCCGTTTATAAAAAATCCATTTGGTTTCTTGCGTATGTTGTTTTGTTGATTCGTGAAATTATCAAAGCTAATCTTGCGATTATTCCAAGAATTTTAACAGTTGAAGAAGAAATGGATCCAATCATTGTAAAATTCCGTACCAATTTAAAATCGGATTTTACCAGAATGCTGTTGGCAAATTCGATTACTTTGACTCCGGGTACAATTACAGTTTCTTTGGAAGAGGATGAATATACGATTCATTGTCTGGATACGAGTTTGGCGGACGGGCTTGAAAACTCAGATTTTGAGAAGGCCCTTATGAAATTGGACGAGGAGGACTAGGTGATGGCATTGGTACAACAGTTTGAATGGGTATTCCATATTATTTTGATTATTTTGGCGATTATGCTGGTGCTTTGCCTCATTCGTGCGGTGATTGGCCCACGTATTGCAGACCGTCTGGTTTCCGTAAATATGATGGGAACAATGATTATGTGCATCATTGTAATTCTAGGTGTCATTATGGACGAAGGTTATCTAGCTGACATTGCACTCATTTACGCGATGATTAGTTTCCTGGCAGTTGTCGTTTTGACAAAAGTATATACAGGTGTGTATTTGGAACAAAAAGCAAAAAAAGAAAAGAAAAAGGAGGACAAATAGGATGGAATGGATACGTTTTCTGTTAGGGGTTGCATTCATCGTTATGGGTCTCCTTGTATTCGTGATTCAGTTGATTGGTGTATATAAGTTTAAATATGTGTTGAATCGTATGCATGCCGCAGGTATGGGAGATACATTGGGAATTTCCCTTTGTCTGATTGGAACGATGTTTTTATTTGGATGGAGCTTTACCTCCTTGAAAATTGCTTTGATTGCAGCATTTTTGTGGCTGGCTTCGCCAGTGTCTTCTCACTTGATTGCTCGTTTGGAGGTGACTACAAACGATGAATTGGAGAAGTATTGTAAGGTAGAAAAAGAAGAGGAGGAAGCATAATGATAAAGATTTTTGAAACCATTTTGCTGCTTGGCTTAGTGGCATGTGCCATTGCTGTAAGCTTCTCCAAAAAGCTTTTGAATTCGATTTTGATTTTTATGTCCTACAGCTTGATGATGTCAGTCATTTGGATTCTTTTGGAATCACCGGATTTAGCGATTACCGAGGCTGCAGTAGGCGCTGGTGTTACCAGTTTGCTGTTCTTCGTAACCTTGAAGAAAATTCATGCGATAGAGGAGGAAAATAAAGATGAGTAAACAGATTCCTCAGGATGAATTAAATAAAAAGAAAGCCTATCGTTTTAAGCAATGGATGCAGGGAGAGGTAGACCAGTATGTTGGTATCGTAGAAATGCAACGTCAGGAAGAGGTTGGCATTAGTGAGAATGAGGTCAAGAAGCATAAAAAAGACCAGGAAAAATTGTTTGCAGATATCTATGACAAAGAACATAACTGGGTTTACAAAGCATTCTTGCGTTTTTACAAGCTGGCAGCAGTCGTTTGTTGTATCGCTTTGATTGTGATGCTGATAGTCACAGTGTCCTATCTTCCACCAGTTGGAGAGCCAGGCAATCCTGCCCATAATGAAGTAGTAGGCAAATACATTGAAGACGGTATGCAGGATACAGGTGCGGTAAATATTGTGGCAGGTATGATTTTGGATTATCGTGCGTTTGATACTTTTGGAGAATCGAATGTATTATTTATAGCTACCTGTGTCGTTATGCTTTTGATGCGTGATGACAAGAAGAAAAAAGGTGTGGATAGTGATGATATGCATTACGAGCCAAGGTTTGATAAAATCTTGCAGCAGGTAACCTTTATCCTATTCCCACTGATTATGATTTTCGGCATTTATGTAGTGGTAAATGGACATTTATCTCCTGGTGGAGGATTCTCTGGTGGTGCGATTATGGGGGCTGGCTTAATTCTGTATTTGAATGCATTTGGAATCGAAAAGATGGGCCGTTTCTTTACAGAAAATACGCATAAATATGTTTGTTTTGCAGCATTAAGCTTTTATTGCTTGGCTAAAAGCTATTCGTTCTTTACTGGTGCAAATCATTTAGAAAGCGTTATTTCGACTGGAGTGCCAGGAAATATTATCAGTGCAGGTTTGATTCTGCCACTGAATATTTGTGTAGGATTGGTAGTGGCGTGTACGATGTATTCGTTCTATACGTTATTTAGAAAGGGAGGTTACTAAAATATGATTGGTTTAAATTTTCTCCCGAATTTTGGTGAAGAAGTAGCGATGATTCTTTTTGGAATTGGTTTTGCGAACTTGCTTTTCCAGAAAAACTTAATCAAAAAGATTATTGGATTTAACATTATGGATACTGCGATTTTCTTATTCCTAGCAGAAAAGGGATATATTACAGGTCGTATCGCTCCAATCGTTGTCGATGGAATCCAAAGTGTAGAAAAATATATTAACCCAGTTCCAGGAGGTTTGGTGTTGACGGGTATCGTAGTTTCTGTATCTGTATCTGCGGTTATGTTGTCTTTGACGATGCGTTTGTATAAGCGTTATGGAACCTTGGACCTAGATGAGATTTCTGCACAGCTCCGAAAGGAGGGTAAATAATGGCATTTGTACAAAACGTTCCATTTTTTTCCATCATGATTTCTATGTTTGCAGGAATCGTATCATCGATTTTGCCGGCGAAGGCAGCGCGGCGATTGAATATTGCAGCGACGGTTGTTATTGGTGCAATGTCTGCGTGGCTTCTAGTGTTTATGTTACAGTCAGATATCGGATATTACACCTATATGATGGGACATTTTCCTGCACCATGGGGAAATGAAATCCGTGCTGGTGTATTAGAAGCGTTGATGGCGTTAGTATTCTGTATCGTTATGGTGCTGTCTCTTATGGGAGGACTTCACAAGCTTGATGAAGAAGTAGAGCCATCGAAAGAGAATTTATATTACATATTAGTTGACTTGCTTTTGGGTTCCCTTTTAGCATTGATTTATACGAACGATATTTTTACAGCATACGTATTCGTAGAAATCAATACCCTAGCAGCATGCGGTTTGATTGCGATTCGTCAGATCGGACGAACCTTTGAAGCAGCAGTGCGCTATATGATTATGAGCTTATTAGGTTCCGGTCTTCTTTTGATGGGAATCTGTATGCTTTACGATATGACAGGACATCTGCTCATGTCCAATATGAAGGAATCCATTGCTGTAATTATGGAAGAAGGCACCTATGCAGTTCCAATGTTAGTAACGATTGGACTTATCGTCGTGGGTTTGGCGATTAAGAGTGCGTTATTCCCATTCCATGCTTGGCTGCCAGATGCGTATGGATATTCTACGGTATCTTCGGCTGCAATGTTGTCCAGTTTGGTTTCCAAAGGCTATATTTTCTTATTGGTAAAAATCTTCTACCGTGTGATTGGGTTGGAATATATCGCAGATAGTAAGGTGTTGAATATTATTTTCTGGTTTGCAATCTGTGGCATGATTTTTGGTTCCATGAATGCCATTTGGGAAAAGGACATTCGAAGAATGATTGCTTTTTCTTCGGTAGCACAGATCGGTTATATTTATATGGGATTTGGTTTGGGAACAGAGGCTGGTATTACTGCCAGTGTGTTCCACATGCTGATGCATAGTGCGACTAAATCACTGTTATTTATCTCAGCAATTGGACTTACGGATGCTTCTGGTTATAAGAGAGATTTCTTTGAAGTAACAGGGGCAGGCTATCGTAACAAGATTGCGGGTGCAGGATTTTTAGTTGGCTCTGTATCGATGGTAGGTGTGCCAATGTTTGCAGGCTTTGTCAGCAAGCTATTGTTCGCAGAAGCTGCGGTAGCAGACGCGTCTTGGAGAATGTTTCCAGCGATTATCGTATTAGCGATTAGTACGATTTTGAATGCGGTATATTTTATGAAGACAGTACTTCGTATTTATACACCGATGCCTGTGGAGGAAGAACAGGCAAAAGGTTACGTATGTATTCCTTGGAAACAGAACAAGGTATATGCAGTAGTAATTGTTTTATTTATTGTTCTAAACGTAGTATTAGGTTGCAATTCGAAACCAATTATTATGATGATTGAAGAAGGATTACGCAACTTTATGTAGAAAAGGGGAAAGTAATGGGTCAATCGGTATTGATTTTATTTGCAATATTTGTTCCGATTCTGTTCGGGGTATGTATACTTGCAAAGCCGGGTTTTAAGACACGTAAGTCGCTAATTGCAACTGCGACAGTGGGACTAGTGGTAACAACCATTTTGTCTTTTGCCATTCTGTATATTGGGGATATGCAGCTAGAGTTGTTTGCGATTGGTGAAAATATGAATATCTATTTTCATGCAGATAAGATGGGATGCATTTTTATGACCATCGTAACGATTGTTCTGCCGCTCGTGGGTATTTATGCATTTGAATATATGGGGCATTACGAACAGGAGCAACGTTTCTTTGGCTTTTATCTGATGGTGTATGGCGTGTTGCTTGCACTTAGCTATGCGGGAAATATCGTAACATTCTATCTTTTTTATGAGATGATGAGTATTTTTTCCATGCCACTTGTATTTCATTTTCGAACCAAAGAAGCGGTTATGGCAGGCTTGAAATATCTGTTCTATTCGTTGACAGGGGCGTACTGTGTGCTGTTTGGAATTTATTTCTTAAATCAGTATACGACGACACTTGATTTTACAGCAGGTGGAACCTTGGATATGTCAAAGGTTGCTGGTAATGAAGGCTTGCTTTTGATTGTAGCGATGTGTATGATCGTGGGCTTTGGTGTAAAAGCGGGTATGATTCCGCTTCATGCGTGGCTTCCAAATGCACATCCAATTGCACCAGCACCGGCGAGTGCGGCACTTTCTTCCATCATTGTTAAGATGGGTGTGTTTGGTGTGATGCGAGTGGTGTACTATTTATTTGGTGCTGAGTTCCTTCGAGGAACCTGGGTGCAGTATACATGGATTACACTGACATTAATCACGGTATTTTTGGGTTCAATGCTGGCATACCGTGAAAAGGTATTCAAAAAACGTTTGGCATATTCTACAGTGAGTCAGGTTTCCTATATTTTATTTGGCATGGCGCTGCTTCATCCGCAAGCACTGACTGGTTCGCTTTTACATATTTTATTCCATGCGGTTATCAAGTCTGCTTTGTTTATGAGTGCAGGTGCAATTATCTACAAATGTGGTGTGGAACGAGTAGATGAAATGCGAGGTATTGGTAAGAAGATGCCAAAGATTATGTGGTGTTACACCCTTTGTTCCTTGGCACTGATTGGAATTCCACCAGCAAGTGGATTTATCAGTAAATGGTATTTGGCAACAGGTTCTCTGGCAACAGAGCTTCCGGTGATTTCTTGGCTTGGACCAGTCATCCTTTTAATTAGTGCATTGCTTACTGCTGGCTATCTGCTTCCAATTGCAATTGATGGATTCTTCCCTGGACCAGAGTTTGATTATGCAAATTTAGAAAAAAAAGATCCAACGAAACAGATGCTTGTGCCAATTATGATATTGGCAGCATTAGCGGTTTTGCTTGGTGTATTCCCGAATTCCTTTGTGGATTACATGGGCGAACTGGTTCAGTTGTTATTTTAGTGGGGGAGGTGTGATATGAATCAGTATTGGATTTTAGTAGCAATTCTCTTACCAATTGTAGGAGGCATTTCGGTTCGTTTCCTCCCTTATAAAAAGACGTGGGAGATGTATGTTTTTCTAGAAGCAATTATGATTACCACTTCTCTTATCGTATGGGGATTGATTCTTGGAGGACCGACAGAAGTGTTCCATGTGGTGCATTTCTTTAATGATTTGTCGATTTCCTTCAAGATAGATGGTATGACGATGGTGTTCGCAGGACTGGTTTCGATTTTGTGGCCATTAGCAACACTATACGGATTTGAATATATGGAGCAGCATGACAGACAAGAAACCTTTTTCATGTTTTATAGTATTGCCTATGGTGTAACATTAGGAATTGCGTTTGCATCTGATATGTTGTCCATGTATTTCTTTTATGAGTTATTGACCTTGTCTACGGTGCCTTTGGTAATGCATACCTTAAAAAGAGAGGCGATATTGGCAAGTAGAAAGTATCTCTATTATTCTTTAGGCGGTGCGGCATTTGCGCTGATGGGAATGGTTTTCCTTATGGTTTATGGAGATACCTTAGAATTTACTCTTGGTGGCGTGTTGTCTGCAGATAAAGTTGTTGGACACGAGAATATGCTGCTTTGGATTTATTTATTTGCATTTTTAGGATTTGGTGTAAAGGCAGCGATTTTCCCCGTTTCGGAATGGCTCCCAACAGCGGGTGTTGCACCAACACCAGTTACAGCTTTGCTTCATGCGGTAGCAGTCGTAAAAGCAGGTGTATTTGCGATTATTCGACTTACGTACTATAGCTTTGGCACAGAGTTCCTTCGTGGAAGCTGGGTGCAGAATGTGGTAATGGCGTTGGCTATGTTTACGGCGGTATATGGTTGTAGTCGTGCGGTGAAGGAAAGCCATATCAAGAGACGTTTGGCATATTCTACCGTAAGTAATTTGTCTTACATAATTTTTGGTGTAACCATTATGACACCAATGGGATTGGTGGGAGCTTTGTGTCACTTAGTTTGTCATGCAGTAATGAAGATTTGTTCCTTTATGTGTGCGGGTGCGTTCATGCATCAGACGGGAAAGAAATATGTGTTTGACATGGATGGTCTCGGATGGAAGATGCCGATTGTGTTCTGTACCTTAACTCTTAGTGGTATGGGACTTATGGGTGTGCCGGGACTTGCGGGTTTTGTCAGCAAATGGAATCTGGCAGCAGCTGCGGTTGATAGCAAAAATCCAATGGCATACTTTGGAGTTGTATGTTTGCTAATTTCAGCACTTTTGACTGCGATTTATATGATAAGTATCGCAATGAGGGCATTCTTCCCACCTTGGGGCTTTGATCGAGAAGCTATTGCAGGTTCGACAGACCCTGGCTGGAAGATGTGCCTGCCAATCATGTTATGTGCGTTATTTACCATTCTGCTTGGACTTTTCTCATCTCCATTGGTTGACTTCTTTAGAGATGTAGCAGCAGGAATCTATTAGAAAGGAGACGGGGGATTATGATAGCAATTTTAATTTACCTTATGGTGTTTATGCCGATGACTGGTGCCCTTGTTTCCTACCTGATAGGACGTAAAAATAAAACAGCAAGAGATTACTTTGTTGCGGGATTAACAATTTTGGAATTTGTATTTGCGGCACTTTTGGTAGCGGCTGACGTGGGACACGAAGGCACTCTGGTGTATGTGCCTGAGGTCTGCGGAATGGGACTTACCTTTACCGTGGATGGATTTCGTGTATTGTATGCAGCAATTGCGTGCTTTATGTGGATGTGTACCAGTGTGTTTTCAAAAGAATATTTCGCGCATTACCGCAATCGAAACCGATATTATTTGTTTCAGTTGTTGACTTTAGGTGCGACGGCAGGCATTTTCCTTTCGGCAGATTTGTATACGACATTTATCTTCTTTGAAGTTATGTCGATTTCTTCTTATGTGTGGGTAGCACATGATGAGACTGCACCTTCTATGCGAGCAGCAGCGACATATCTTGCGGTTGCAATTATTGGTGGCTTGACGCTTTTGATGGGGTTGTTCCTGCTGTACAATCAAACAGGAACTCTGCTGATTGGCGAATTATATGAAGCATGTCAGGGCAAAAATGTATACGCAGCATGTTTGTGTATGTTGGTGGGCTTTGGTGCAAAAGCAGGTGCGTTTCCACTTCAGATTTGGTTGCCAAAAGCACATCCAGTAGCACCAGCACCAGCGAGTGCATTGCTTTCGGGTATTCTGACAAAGACCGGTATATTTGGTGTGCTGGTAATCAGTTGTCAGATTTTGTTACATGATGCGGCATGGGGCGCATTTATATTGGTGATTGGTTTGATTACGATGTTTTTAGGAGCATTGCTTGCGGTATTCTCGATTGATTTCAAGAGAACCTTAGCGTGTTCTTCGGTTTCCCAGATTGGTTTCATTCTTGTGGGTGTAGGTATGCAAGGACTTTTGGGAGCACATAATGAAATCGCCATTCGCGGTACAGTACTTCATATGGTGAACCACTCTCTGTTTAAATTGGTATTATTCATGGCAGCAGGTGTGATTTATATGAATATTCATAAGCTGGATTTGAATGATATTCGAGGCTTTGGACGTAAAAAACCATTGCTTAAATTTATCTATTTGATGGGAGCACTTGGTATTGGAGGTATCCCGCTTTGGAGCGGATATATCAGTAAGACACTTCTTCATGAGAGCATGGTAGAATATATTCATGAAATAGAGGGAGGACATATTTTAAATAGTATTTTCTCATTACATACGATGGAAATTTTCGAATGGATTTTCCTTATCAGTGGAGGTATGACCATTGCGTATATGCTGAAATTGTATGTGGCGGTATTTGTTGAGAAAAACAAGGATGCAGCAGTGCAGGAGAAATATGATGGCATGAAAAAATACATGAATCCGGTCAGTGCCATTGTTTTAACCGCTTGTGCTACAATCTTCCCGATTTTTGGAACATTGCCTTATGCGACAATGGATGTTATGGCTGATATGAGCGAAGGCTTTATGGGCTGGGACCATGCTGGGCATAGTGTAGATTATTTCACCTGGGTAAATCTCAAAGGAAGTGTGATTTCCATTATTATTGGAGTGATATTATATTTTGGTGTAGTTCGAACACTTCTTATGAAGAAGCAGGCAGATGGAAGTCGCGATTATGCGAATAGATGGTGGAAGTATTTCGACTTGGAAGATTATTTCTATCGTCCAGTATTGTTAAAGTTTTTACCGACAGTGTGTGCAGCGGTTTGCTTGGTTATCGACCGACTTGTGGATGGTGTTGTAGTTATCCTGCGTAAGACGATTTATAAGGATAGCTTGATTTATAAAGAAATGGATGAAGGCAATACGGTAACGTACGCATTGGGAAGCTTGTTTAATAGAGGTGCGGCAGTTTTGAATAAAACCGTATGGCGTAGTATGCCAAGAATGACAGATTATAGACATCGTTTTGCTTTAAAATACGCATCCTTCAAAGAGAATTTCGGATTTATCGAACGCAGCTTGTCTTATGGATTAATCTTATTCTGCTTAGGATTATGTGCGGTTTTGATTTATCTTTTGGTTGCAGCTTTTGTGTAAATGCGTTAGTATAAAGATATATATATGAAAAGGGGAAAATAAAATGGCATTACAAGATGATTTGCGAGCACAACTGATTAAACAGTTTGCTGCAGAAGTTATAGAATTAACGGAACAAAGTGGAAAGAAGTTTTATGCATGCCCAACCTGTAAGAGGCCAGTGGTAAAAAGCGATGTAAAGTGTCCGGGCTGTCAGCAGGCATTGTCATGGCAGAATATCCACGTGGTAGAACAGGGAGCAAACGGACCTAGATTTGCGACATTGCGATTTGAGGTGCCGGCCGATTTTGAAAAAGGGTATTGTAGAAAATGTCCACTTTCTTATATTGCAAAAACAAATGCAGAGAATGTATATGAGTGTCCATTGAATAATCGTGTGAATTGTCCACTAGAAATTGAATAAGTAGAGAAAACTGTTACGAAATAGATAGTAAAATGTCGATTTTGTAGCAGTTTTTTTATTGACAGATGAAAAGTTAAGAGTAAAATAGATGTGTAAAAAATATAGAAAAGAAAGGGAAAGATATGTTAGAAAAATTATTCAAATTAAAAGAAAATAACACTAACGTAAAGACAGAAATCATTGGTGGTATTACCACATTCATGACTATGGCTTACATCCTTGCTGTAAATCCACAGATTCTTTCTGCATCTGGTATGGATTCACAGGCAATTCTTATGGCTACAGCTATCGCTTCCTTCATTGGAACGATTGTTATGGCCCTTATGGCAAACTATCCATTTGCACTTGCTCCAGGACTTGGTTTAAATGCTTATTTCGCATTTACCGTATGTGGACAGATGGGTTATAGCTGGCAGTTTGCATTATTTGCAGTATTTTTAGAAGGTTTGGTATTCATCGTATTATCACTTACCAATGTACGTGAAGCAATCTTCAATGCAATTCCATTATCTTTGAAAAAAGGTATTTCTGTAGGTATCGGTTTGTTCATCGCATTTATCGGTTTACAGAATGCAAATCTCGTAGTAGCAGATGCATCTACAAAAGTTGCTATCGTTGATTTCGTGGAGAACTTCAATACCGTAGGTATTGGTGCATTGCTTGCAATTATCGGAACACTTATCATCGTAATTCTTTCTGTTAAGAATGTAAAAGGTGCGATTCTTATCGGTATCCTCGCTACATGGTTGCTTGGTATTGTTTGCCAGCTTACTGGTATTTATACGGTTGATCCAGCAAATGGATTCTATTCTTTACTTCCAGCTTGGTCAGAATTTAACCTTGGTGCAATTGGACAGACCTTTGGTCAGTGTTTTGCTCCAGAAGCATTTGCAAATGTAAAATGGGTAGACCTTTTCGTTATTATGTGCTCATTCTTAATGGTAGATATGTTTGATACACTTGGTACCGTAATCGGTGTAGCAAACAAAGCAAAAATGTTAGATGAAAACGGCAAGCTTCCTAAGGTAAAAGAAGTATTATTAGCAGATGCGATTGCTACTTCAGCAGGTGCGGTACTTGGTACATCTACAACTACTACATTCGTAGAAAGCTCTGCAGGTGTATCAGCTGGTGCTAGAACAGGTCTTGCATCTATCGTAACAGGTGCGTTATTCTTGCTTTCTATCTTCTTATCACCAGTATTCTGTGCAATCCCAGGATTTGCTACAGCACCAGCACTTATTTATGTTGGTTTCCTTATGATTACTGCAGTTGTAGAAATCGATATGGAAGATTTATCAGAAGCAATTCCAGCATACCTTTGCTTAATCGGAATGCCACTCTTCTATAGCATTTCAGAAGGTATCGTATTCGGTGTTATTTCTTACGTTGTTATCAACCTTGTATGTGGTAAAGCAAAGAAAATCACACCACTTATGTATGTATTAGCTATTTTATTCGTATTGAAATATATTTTCTTATAAAAGTAACAAGAGCTATGAGGCTGTCGCAAATTTATTTTGCGGCAGCCTCTTTTTGCCTTGTCAATCTAGAAATTATCTAGTAGAATATGTAATAGTGGGGAAAGTGTGTGCAAAAGACACAATTTCGCAAAAGAAGTTATAGAAATATGAGGGATACCAACATGAAAAAGAAACTGGTTGCATTAGGGCTGAGCCTTATGGCATTTTTGCTAATTGCGATGCCACAGATAAATGCGACAGCCGACCAAACGGAAAATAAAGTAGATATCATGTTTTTACATGATACCCATTCGCATTTAAATATGTTTACTACGGTAGAGGGGAACGAGACTGTATCAATGGGAGGCTTCTCACGTATTAAAACATTGATTAATGCGCAGAAGGCAGAGAATCCAGATACCTTATTATTAGATGCTGGGGATTTCTCCATGGGAACTTTGGTGCAGGTGGTGTATGAGGAAGAAGCGGCAGAGCTTCGCATGCTGGGAGAATTGGGAATTGATGCAACTGTGCTAGGTAATCATGAATTTGATTATAAGGCGAAAGGTTTGTCTAACATGCTGAATGCTGCAGTTGATAGCGGAGATACCTTGCCATCGCTGCTTCTTTGTAATATGGATTGGGATGCCATGAAAAAGAGTGGCATGACAGATGACCAGAAATTAATATGGGATGCTTTTGAAAAATATGGTGTAAAGGATTACATCGTAGTGAACAAAGGCGGTGTAGATATTGCCATTTTAGGTGTGTTTGGTGAAGATGCAGAAGACTGTGTTGCACAGTGCCCAGTTACGTTTGAAGATCCTGTAGAAGCAGTAAAAGAAACAGTTGCAGACATTAAGGCAAATGAAGATGTAGATATGATTGTCTGCGTTTCACATTGTGGAACTGTGGAAAACGAAGATAAGTCCGAAGATGAAATCCTGGCGAAGGAAGTTCCAGAATTGGATTTGATTATTAGCGGACATAGTCATACTCGATTGGATGAGCCAATCAAGCATGGAAATACTTATATTGTTTCTTGTGCAGAATATGGCAAATATTTGGGTGACCTTAGTATGACGCAGAATGGTGCGGGTCGCTGGAATATTGTAGAATACGATTTGGTTCCTGTAACAATGGATATTGAACCAGATGCTAAGACGCAGGAAGTGGTAGATCGTTTCCTGTCATCTGTAAATGAAAAGTATCTTGCACAGTTTGGCTACACAAAGGATCAGGTACTTTGTACGAATGAAGTGCAGTTTTCGCAATTGAAGGATTTGTATAATATTCATGAAGAAATGAATCTTGGCAGCTTGATTGCGGATGCATATACCTATGCAGTCGAAAATGCAGATACGGGTGATGACACAGCGGTATTGATGTCGGTAGCTCCTTCTGGAACGATTCGTGATACCTATCCTTTGGGAAATATCACGGTAGAAAATGTATTTAATTCTTTCTCACTAGGAATCGGCGAGGACGGTATTCCAGGCTATCCATTGATTAGTGTATATTTGACTGGAAAAGAATTGAAATTAGCTGCTGAAATCGATGCAAGTATTTCGGATTTGATGACGACAGCACGTCTTTATACGGATGGACTGTATTGGCATTACAATCCAAATCGTATGATTTTGAACCGTGTTACCGAAGTGTATATTGTAGATAGCAAGGGCAATCGTATCGAGCTGGAAGATGATAAGTTGTACCGTGTAGTAACAGATTTCTACAGCTCACAGATGCTGGGCGGCGTAACGGATATGTCTTATGGTTTGTTATCCTTGATTCCAAAATTTAAGGATGGAACTCCAATTGAGCGATATGAAGATGCGGTTATCAAGGTGGATGGCAAGGAATTAAAGGCATGGCAGGCGATTGCACAGTACATGGAATCTTTTGCAGATACCAATGGTGATGGAGTGCCAAATGTACCACAGGTTTATGCGACCAAAGAAGGTCGAAAAGTAGTCGAAGATAGTACGAATATTATGGATTTGATTAAGAATCCAAATATGTTTACGTATATTATTATAGGTGTTGTGGCAGTGCTTATCGTGCTTTTGGTGTTGTTGTATTTAGGATTCCGCAAAATATCCCGCAAGTATGGTATCATTACCAAAATCCGTGAAATGAAAACGATTTTCAATAAAGTGAAAAAAGTCGTTAAGAAAATAAAAAAGTAAGTTTAGAATAGAGGCAATAGAAATGGAAAAGATTATTTTAACGGGCGATAGACCAACTGGAAGACTTCATGTAGGTCACTATGTAGGCTCGCTTCGTAGAAGAGTTCAGTTACAGAACTCTGGAGAATTTGACAAAATTTTTATTATGATTGCAGACGCGCAGGCATTGACGGATAACTTTGAAAATCCAGAAAAGGTGCGTCAGAATATTATTGAAGTAGCATTGGATTATTTATCTGTTGGATTGGATCCAGCAAAGTCCACTTTGTTTATTCAGTCCCAGATTCCAGAATTGACAGAGCTCACATTCTTTTATTCCAATTTAGTTACAGTATCTCGTTTGCAGAGAAATCCTACGGTAAAGACAGAAATCAAAATGCGTAATTTTGAAACCAGCATTCCAGTTGGCTTCTTTACTTATCCAATCAGTCAGGCGGCAGATATTACGGCATTTAAAGCGACCTGTGTGCCAGTTGGAGAAGATCAGCTTCCAATGATTGAACAGACGAGAGAAATCGTTCGTAAGTTTAACTCCATCTATGACGAAGTGTTGGTAGAGCCAGACGTATTACTTCCAGAAAATGCAGCTTGTTGTCGTTTGCCAGGAATTGATGGAAAAGCAAAAATGAGTAAATCGCTTGGTAATTGTATCTATCTTTCCGATACAGAAAAGGATGTAAAGACAAAGGTTATGTCTATGTACACAGACCCAACACACATCCAGGTTTCTGACCCAGGTCATGTGGAAGGCAACTGTGTATTCACATATTTGGATGCATTCAGCAATGATGGACATTTTGCAGAGTATCTTCCAGAGTATGCAAACCTTCAGGAGTTAAAAGACCACTATACCCGTGGTGGCCTCGGTGATGTAAAAATCAAAAAATTCTTAAATGCAGTATTGCAAGAAGAACTTGCACCAATCCGTGATCGTCGTGCAGAATTTGAAAAAGATATTCCTATGGTTTATGATATCTTGAAAAAGGGTAGCGAGAATGCTCGTGCTGTAGCAGCTCAGACGATGGATGAGGTAAAACGCGCAATGCGAATCAACTATTTTGATGATGCAGAACTCATTCGTGCACAGGCGGAGAAATATACAAGAGCAGAGTAATTTGATGCTTGGCTCAGCAGAACAATCCTTGCTGAGGATGAAGTGAGTAATAAAGGAGGAAGACCACATGGTAAAATACTATAGAACCGACGATAGTCGTATCCATGAAGAAGAAAAAATTGATAGTGGAGTATGGATTCATATGGTCGACCCGACGGCAGAAGAGACGATGCTTTTGGCGGATTCTTTGGATATCGACGTAGCAGACTTAAGAGCCGCACTCGACGAAGAAGAAAGTTCGCGTATTGAATTGGAAGACGGTTATACCCTCATCCTGATTGACGTTCCTTCAACAGAGATTCGTCACAAAAAAGTAATGTATACCACAATTCCTTTGGGTATCATTTTGACACAGGATTTGATTATTACGGTTTGTACCGAAGACTTACCAGTGCTGCAGGCGTTTATCAATAACCGTGTAAAAGAATTTTCGACGAAGAAAAAACTTCGTTTCGTATATCAGATTCTTTATCGCACCACGGTTGTGTATCAGGGACATCTGCGTACCATCGACAAGAAGCGTAATGAAATCGAAGAACGAATCGAAAACGACACACGAGAAGACGACCTTATTGCTTTGCATGAATTGGAATCTACACTGGTATACTTTGCGACATCTCTTCGTGCAAATGGAAATGTATTGGACCGACTCACTCGTTACAAGAGACTTGAGCAGTATCCAGAAGACAAAGAGCTTTTGGATGACGTAATTATCGAAAACAAGCAGGCGATTGAAATGACGGGTATTTATCGTGATATCATAAACGGTACTCGTGAGTTGATGTCTTCGGTATTGGATAAACGATTGAATAACGTTATGAAAACACTGACCTCGATCACACTTATCATGGCGGTACCAACGGTTATTTCCGGTATCTATGGTATGAATGTAAATGCAGAGGGCGTGCCTTTTGCGACAGCGCCATTTGGATTTGCGGTTATCTGCGTGTTGATTGTTGTAGTGTGTATTTTCATGCTGTGGTTCTTGAAACGGAAGAAGATGCTGTAACTAACGAGACAAGCATAATGGATAAAAATAAACGCAGAGCATGTTTACATGCATCTGCGTTTTGTTTTTAGACATGTGGTTTGGCGACTAGCCAAACAGCTCGAGCCTTAGTTGCGAAGCAACGGAAAAGAGTGCGTAGCACTCGTGGGTCGAGCTTGCTTGTCTTATTTTACTTTCCTTCAAATCTACCACTAGCTCCACAAGGAAGTACTAATCCTGTCTCGGAAACAGGAAGTCCGATTTCGTTTGCAGTAGTAGTACCATCGAAGTCTTTTAAGGCTGTACTAATCATATAGGTAAGTACGGCTGGCTGTAAGCCTGTGGTGTATGAGTTCACTAAGAAGAATAATGGTTTGTCAGTAAGGAGCTGTGCACACAACTTAATAAGTGGATATACAGCTTCTTCAATTTTCCAGATTTCGCCCTTTGGTCCACGTCCATAAGAAGGTGGATCCATGATGATGGCATCGTAGTGATTACCACGGCGGATTTCTCTTTCTACGAATTTTACACAGTCATCTACAATCCAGCGTATTGGCGCTTCTGCCAAGGCAGAAGAAACAGCATTTTCTTTTGCCCATCCAACCATACCTTTAGAAGCATCTACGTGTGTAACACTTGCACCTGCAGCAGCGGCTGCCAAGGTTGCACCGCCAGTATAGGCGAAGAGGTTTAATACTTTGATTGGACGGCCTGCATTTTTAATCTTCTGTGAGAACCAATCCCAGTTGGTTGCCTGTTCAGGGAAAAGGCCTGTATGCTTAAAACTAAATGGCTTTAAGTTGAAGGTGAGCTGCTCGCCGATTGGCAAGTCGTAGTGAATGCTCCATTCATTTGGCAAATCAAAGAATTCCCATTCGCCGCCACCCTTTTTACTTCTATGATAATGTCCGTTTAATTTCTTCCAATTTTTGTTTTTCTTAGGAGTATCCCAAATAACCTGAGGGTCCGGACGAAGCAATACATATTTGCCCCAGCGTTCCAGTTTTTCACCTTGTGAACAATCGATTACCTGGTAATCCTTCCATCCATCTGCAATCCACATAATGAATTCCTTTCTTCTATATAAATAGCGTTGCTAACATAATTACTAGACTATCATATATGGTTTTTGGTAAAATGTCTAATACTTTTCATATAAATTGAAAAAGAGAAACAAGTATGCTATGATTATCCACATAGTTCTATGCAAGGGGAAACAGGTGTAACTCCTGTACGAGCCCGTCGCCGTGAGGTACGTTATAAAAGTTAATCTACCTAAATGCCACAATTTAGGGAATGACCATTGGGAGTAATCTTGAGAAGGTTGATGAACGAAGTGCCAAGTCGAAATATCCGAGCATAGAACCCTTCATTACAAGTCGAAAGGGCTATGTACGCCGCGAGAGCCGGTGGTGGAAGGAACCAGCACAGGTATGTGCAAATCAAATAAAAGGAGATTAAGAATATGCAAAAGAAATGGAACAACAAACTTTTGCCGCTCATTCTTAGTACAATGCTTATTGTGGCTATGGCATTTAGTATGACGGCGTGTGGTGGCAATGACACAGAGAAACCAAACACAGAAGGGCAGAATGTCGCTGGAACTGAAAATGATGCACCAGGAGATGTGCAGGATGAACAAGGGACACAGACGGATGCGAAGGTTCTTGGCGAAGGTAAAACAGAATTTACCTTTGTGGTAGTTGATAAGGAAGGGAAAGAAACATCTTTTGAAATCCACACGGACAAAACAACAGTGGGTGAAGCTTTATTAGAGCTTGAATTGATTCAGGGAGAAGCTGGCCCGTATGGACTGTATGTAAAAGCGGTGAATGGTACGACTTTGGATTATGACAAGGATGGTATGTACTGGTCTTTTTATATTAATGGTGATTATGCGATGACGGGCGTAGATGTAACGGAAATAAAAGAGGGAGAAATCTATTCCTTTAAGGCGGAGAAGTCATGAGGTTAAAGACGAGAGAACTGGCTATTTTTGCGATGCTAGGAGCAATTATGTATCTGTCCAAAATTATCATGGAGTGGGTGCCGAATGTGCATTTGCTTGGAACACTTGTTATGGCCTACACCCTGGTATATAGAAAAAAGGCCTTGTATCCGATTTATGTATATGTGTTCTTAAATGGAGCACTAGCAGGTTTTAACGCATGGTGGATTCCGTATCTATATGTATGGACGGTGCTTTGGGCAGTGACGATGCTGCTTCCGAAGAATATGCCGAAAAAAGTTGCGCCTATTATATATATGGTAGTGTGTGCATTGCATGGATTCGGGTTTGGGATTTTGTATGCACCTTCCCAAGCGGTTATGTTTGGTCTAAGCTTTGAGGCAACGCTTGCGTGGATTGCATCGGGCTTTCCGTTTGATGTGATGCACGGGATTGGCAACTTTTTCTGTGGGATGCTGATTGTACCGATTGCATCCGTGCTTCGAATGTTAGAGCGAAGTGCAAATTCAGAATAAGAGAAAACGAGGGGCATCTTGCAAGAAATTTGTAAGGTGCCTTTTGCATTCTACTTTTTGTAGGGTGACAATTTTCTTCCTGTAATTTATACTACAATTACAAAGAGGCCTCAGTGAGTGAAAGGAGGACGACATGAACGCAGAATATACAGGAAAGAAAATTTCGGAACTTCGTAAAGAAAAGAATATGACTCAAAAAGAGTTGGCAGATAAATTGCATGTGACAGATAAGGCAGTTAGCAAATGGGAGCGCGGTGCGAATTTTCCAGATCTTGGATTGATGGAAGAATTGGCAGTAGCGTTAGATACGACTCCTTCTATATTATTAGGTTTGGAGAATGCGACAAAAGAGGAGATTGTGAATTCGTTTGCGGAGATTTCGAATCAGCAATCAGAAGAAGCAGAGAAGGAAATCCAGCAGGTGGGATGGATTACCCTGTTTGCAGGGATTTTTCTTATTATATTTCTTGAGCCATCAAAGATGCATTGGTCGATAAGTGGTTTGCTAGGTGCAATTGTAGGTGTTTCTATTTATGTGCTTAAAAAATATAAGGCGGTTGGGGAGTTTGAACTCTTAGATACTGTGCTAGCAGAAGTGATTGTTGCGGATGGATTCATTTTTCTGTTGATTCAACTAGTTACAGGAAGTAATCCGCATATTATGGTATCTGCAATAATTATTGGTATTGCGGTTATATGTGCACAGATGCTCTTTTATCGAGTGATGAAACCTCAATGGATGAAATTCCTACCGGTGGTTGTTTCTTTGTGCTGGTTAATGTGGGGAGTTCTGCTTGAATTGTCTAAAGCAAACTGGGAGAATCGTTATTGGGGAGAGTTTGCGGTTTATTCGATTTTGCCGTTTGTATGTTGTATTGTTACATGGTTCGTTTGCAGAAAACTAGATGTTAATAAGGAGAATATCTTATCAAGTTTGAAACCATTTGCAATCGTGTTTGCGACGGCGTTGTTGCTTATTTGTTTGCTGGGTCAGGATTTGATAGCAAAAACTTATGTAATGGTATTTCATAAGAATTTGGAAAGCTATGCAGAAGAACTGCTGGACAAAGTTGAGGATGCAAGTGTAAACGATGAAAATATCTACTCTGCGGATAATGGTTTGTATCTAGTAGACAAGTATGGTTTCTGGGAAGTTACTTGTTATTCGAGTAATGGTATGGTTGAATTCATGGTGGGCGGAAAAGGCTTAGTATTTAATAGCACCTACTGGGGATTCTATTATTCGCCAGACAATACCCATAAGGTTTACCAGGGAGCAGATATTCCTTTGAATGTAAACAATGACTTGGCGGATTGGTATGGAGAAGGAGATAATTGGGGGAAATCTATACGACTGCGGGATAAGTGGTTCTGGTTTGAAGCGAGCTTCTAATTAAGAAAATAATTATTCAGGGATAGTGAAAGCTATCCCTTTTGTATTTTCTCAAAAACAACCTAAAACTCTATAGACAAAATCTCCCAATTTGATATACTAACCAAGGTTGTTGACACGAGTTTCTTCTATATATAAGAAGAAATACCACATCTAGTGGCAAAAATATGCGAAACATACTAATTTAATTTTGCACAAAAAATTTTTAAAAAAATTGTTGCAATTGCTGGTTTTCTCGTGTATAATGACTTTTGCTGTGGCATGATAGCTGTGAAGCGTGAGGTTGCTAGCAAGTAAAATTGCTAGGTTTTCCGTGGAGCGAATGTCAAGTTAGGAAACTGACGACAAGTCACTGTACCCACATACGGTCTGCATTAGGCAGAAACAACGTGTGAGAGTCTTTAGGACACACACGGAGAAGTGTACAGTCACCGCTTGTCGTACTGAAATTTTAAGTGCGAAAAGGAGGCGACTTTTTTTATGGCAAGTCAAGTAATGAGAATCACTCTCAAGGCTTATGATCACGAATTAGTTGATTCATCAGCTAAAAAAATCATCGAAACTGTAAAGAAGAATGGATCACAGGTGAGCGGACCAGTGCCACTTCCAACTAAGAAGGAAGTTATCACTATCTTAAGAGCTACTCACAAGTACAAAGATTCTCGTGAACAGTTCGAACAGAGAACTCATAAGAGACTTATCGATATCATTGCTCCAACACAGAAAACAGTTGATGCATTATCTCGTTTAGAAATGCCAGCTGGTGTTTACATTGATATCAAAATGAAAAACAAATAAGTTTTTCGAACACTACCTTATTTAATAAGGAAAACAAACAAAGAAATATCCCTGAATGGTTTACATAGATAAACTGCTCTAGGATGAACGGTTCCGCTACTCACTCGAATCGAGCATGAAGCGTTCCGCTGTAGAAAACAGGAGGTAAGAAATGAAGAAAGCAATCTTAGCAACAAAAGTCGGAATGACTCAAATCTTCAATGCTGATGGAATCTTAGTTCCAGTAACAGTATTACAGGCTGGTCCATGTGTTGTTACTCAGGTTAAAACTGTAGAAAACGACGGATACAGCGCAGTTCAGGTTGGTTTTGTTGACAAGAAAGAAAAAGTTGTTAACAAAGATGCAACAGGAAAGAAAGAAATTAGAAACAGACATGGCGTTAACAAAGCTGAAATGGGACACTTTGCAAAAGCTGGTGTAACAGGCAAGAGATTCGTTCGCGAATTCAAATTGGAAAACGCTAGTGACTACAACTTAGCAGATGTAATTAAAGCTGATATCTTTGCAGAAGGCGACAAAGTAGACGTAACTGCAATTTCAAAAGGTAAAGGCTTCCAGGGTGCTATTAAGAGATTAGGCCAGCACAGAGGACCTATGGCTCATGGTTCTAAATTCCATCGTCATCAGGGTTCAAACGGTGCTTGTTCATCACCTAGCCGTGTATTCAAAGGAAAAGGAATGCCTGGTCACATGGGTGCTGTAAAAGTTACAACACAGAACCTTGAAGTAGTAAGAGTTGATGCAGAAAACAACTTACTCTTAGTTAAAGGTGCTGTACCAGGAGCAAAGAAAGCTCTTATCACAGTAAAAGAAACAGTTAAAGCTCATAAATAGTGCGCGAGTATTGAAAGGAGGAACTTTACGATGGCTAAAGTAGCTGTATTAAATATGGCTGGTAAAGAAGTAGATACTATCGAATTAAACGACGCTGTTTTCGGTGTAGAAATCAACGAACATTTAGTTCACATGGCAGTACTTCAGCAGCTTGCAAATAACCGCCAGGGAACACAGAAAGCAAAAACACGTTCTGAAGTAAGCGGTGGTGGAAAGAAACCATATAGACAGAAAGGTACAGGTCACGCTAGACAGGGTTCTACAAGAGCTCCACATTACACAGGCGGTGGCGTAGTATTCGCTCCAGTACCAAGAGACTACTCATTCAAATTAAACAAGAAAGAAAAGAGAGCAGCATTAAAATCTGCTTTAACTTCTAGAGTAGCTGAAAACAAATTCATCGTTCTTGATGAACTTAAATTAGACGAAATCAAAACAAAGAAGTTTGTTGAAGTTATGAACAACTTAAAAGTAGAAAAAGCTTTAGTAGTTCTTAACGACATGGATGCAAATGTAATTGCTTCTGCAAAGAACATTCCAACTGTTAAAACAACTCAGACAAACGAACTTAACGTATTTGATGTATTAAAATATGACACAGTAGTAGTTACAAAAGCTGCTGTTGCAACAATCGAGGAGGTATATGCGTAATGGCAAATGTACAGTATTATGACGTAATCCTCAAACCAGTAGTAACTGAGAAGAGCATGAACGCTATGGCTGAAAAGAAATACACTTTCTTAGTTCATCCAGAAGCTAACAAAACAATGATTAAAGAAGCAGTAGAAAAAATGTTCGAAGGAACAAAGGTTGCCAGCGTAAACACAATGAACCTTGACGGAAAGAAAAAACGTCGTGGCATGGTAGTTGGTAAAACTGCTAAAACAAAAAAAGCTATCGTTACATTAACAGCTGACAGCAAAGATATCGAAATCTTCGCAGGTCTCTAAAATTTAGATAGCAAGTAACTATGCGTCAGTAAAGACGCGATAATGAAAACGTTGAAAGGAGAACAACAATGGGAATTAAGACTTATAACCCATATACCCCTTCCAGAAGAAATATGACTGGCTCAGACTTCTCTGAAATCACAAAGACAACACCAGAGAAATCCCTTACAACTTCTTTAAAGAAAAACGCTGGTCGTAACAATCAGGGTAAAATCACAGTAAGACACCATGGCGGTGGAAACAGAAGAAAATACAGAATCATCGATTTCAAGAGAAATAAAGATGGTATTCCAGCAACTGTAATTGGTATCGAATACGATCCAAACAGAACAGCTAATATCGCATTAATCTGCTACGCAGATGGCGAAAAAGCATATATCTTAGCTCCAGCAGGTCTCACAGACGGCATGAAAGTTATGAACGGACCAGAAGCTGAAGTAAGAGTTGGTAACTGCTTACCACTTGAAAACATTCCAGTTGGTACTCAGATCCACAACATTGAGTTACTTCCAGGTAAAGGCGGACAGTTAGTACGTTCTGCTGGTTTAAGTGCTCAGTTAATGGCTAAAGAAGGAAAATATGCTACACTTCGTCTTCCATCAGGCGAAATGAGAATGGTTCCTATCGGATGTCGTGCAACAATCGGTGTTATCGGAAACGGTGACCACAACCTCATTAACATTGGTAAAGCCGGACGTAAACGTCACATGGGTATCCGCCCAACAGTTCGTGGTTCTGTAATGAACCCTAATGACCATCCACACGGTGGTGGTGAAGGTAGAGCACCAATCGGTCGTTCTGGCCCATCTACACCTTGGGGCAAACCAGCACTCGGCTTAAAGACAAGAAAGAAAAACAAGCAGTCTAACAAGCTCATCGTAAGAAGACGTGACGGTAGAGCAATCAAATAGGAGGTAAATTATGGCACGTTCACTTAAAAAAGGACCATTCGCTGATGAAAGCTTATTGAAAAAAGTAGACGCGTTAAACGCTTCTGGTAACAAAGAAGTTATCAAGACTTGGTCACGTCGTTCTACAATTTTCCCATCTTTCGTTGGACATACAATTGCTGTTCATGACGGCAGAAAACACGTTCCAGTATATGTTACAGAAGATATGGTTGGACACAAACTCGGTGAGTTCGTAGCAACTAGAACATATAAGGGACACGGAAAAGACGAAAAGAAATCTAGATAAGATAGGTTGAAAGGAGGATCTATTCATGGCTAAAGGACATAGAAGTCAGATTAAAAGAGAAAGAAATGAAGTAAAAGATACCAGACCTTCAGCTAAGTTATCTTATGCTAGAGTGTCTGTTCAGAAGGCTTGCTTCGTATTAGATGCTATCCGTGGTAAAAGTGTTGCAGAAGCTCTTGCTATCGTAACATACAACCCAAGATATGCTTCAAGCCTTGTAAAGAAATTATTAGAATCAGCTATCGCAAACGCTGAAAACAACAACGGATTGAAAGCTGAAAACCTTTACGTTGCAGAATGTTATGCAAACAAAGGACCAACAATGAAGAGAATCAAACCTAGAGCACAGGGTAGAGCTTATAGAATCGAAAAGAGAATGAGCCACATCACAATCGTGCTTGATGAAAGATAGGAGGAGCAAACATGGGACAGAAAGTTAATCCTCATGGACTTAGAGTTGGCGTTATCAAAGACTGGGATTCTAAATGGTACGCAGATGCAGATTTCGCTGACTACTTAGTAGAAGATTACAATATTAGAACATTCTTAAAGAAAAAATTATACGCTGCTGGCGTTTCTAAGATTGAAATCGAAAGAACAGCTGACCGCGTTAAAGTAATTCTTTTCACAGCTAAACCTGGTGTAGTAATCGGTAAAGGTGGCGCTGAAATCGAAAAGATTAAAGCAGAAGTTCAGAAACTTACTACAAAGAAATTAGTAGTAGACATCAAAGAAGTTAAAAGACCTGACAGAGATGCTCAGCTTGTAGCTGAAAACATTGCATTACAGTTAGAAAATCGTGTTTCTTTCCGTCGTGCTATGAAATCTTGCATGGGTCGTGCAATGAAAGCAGGAGCAAAAGGTATCAAAGCTAGCGTTTCAGGACGTCTTGGTGGTGCTGATATGGCTCGTACAGAGTTCTACTCAGAAGGTACTATTCCACTTCAGACATTAAGAGCTGATATCGAATATGGTTTCGCTGAAGCTGACACAACTTATGGTAAAGTTGGTGTTAAAGTATGGATTTACAAAGGCGAAGTGCTTCCTACAAAGGGTAACAAGGAAGGAGGAGCTCAGTAATTATGTTAATGCCTAAGAGAGTTAAACATCGTAAACAGTTCCGTGGCTCAATGGCTGGTAAAGCTATGAGAGGTAACACAATCACTAATGGTGAATATGGTATCGTAGCAATGGAACCATGCTGGATCCGTTCTAACCAGATCGAAGCAGCCCGTATTGCTATGACACGTCACGTAAAACGTGGTGGAAAAGTTTGGATCAAAATTTTCCCAGACAAACCAGTAACAGCTAAACCTGCTGAAACTCGTATGGGTTCCGGTAAAGGTACACTTGAATACTGGGTAGCAGTTGTTAAACCAGGTAGAGTATTATTTGAAATCTCCGGTGTTCAGGAAGACGTTGCTCGTGAAGCTTTACGTCTTGCTACACATAAATTACCTTGCAAATGTAAAGTAGTTTCTCGTGCAGATTTAGAAGGCGGTGTATCAAATGAAAACTAATGCATATGTTAAAGAATTAAAAGGCCAGACTGTAGAAGCTTTAAAAGCACAGTTGGTTGACGCAAAGAAAGAACTTTTCAATTTGAGATTCCAGAACGCAACAAATCAGTTAGATAACACAGCAAGAATTAAAGAAGTTCGTAAGAACATCGCAAGAATTCAGACTGTTATCACAGAAAAAGAAAACGTTGCAGAATAATCCAAAATCTTATCAGAAAGGAGACTTTAGGTCGTGGAAAGAAATCTTAGAAAAACACGTGTAGGTGTTGTTGTAAGCGATAAGATGGATAAGACAATCGTTGTAGCTGTAAGAGACAACGTAAGACATCCACTTTACAACAAAATCGTTAAAAAAACATACAAATTAAAAGCTCATGACGAATTAAACGATGCAAAAATCGGTGATACAGTTAGAGTTATGGAAACAAGACCTTTATCTAAAGATAAGAGATGGAGACTTGTAGAAATCATGGAAAGAGCAAAATAATAGAAGGAGGCTACAAGCATGGTACAGCAGGAAAGCAGACTCAAAGTTGCAGACAATACTGGCGCTAAAGAGTTACTTGTTATCCGCGTTATGGGTGGATCTACCAGAAGATATGCGAACATCGGTGATGTAATCGTTGCTACTGTTAAAGATGCAACACCAGGCGGTGTTGTTAAAAAAGGCGACGTTGTTAAGGCCGTTGTTGTTCGTTCAGTAAAAGGTGCCCGTCGTAAAGATGGTTCTTATATTAAATTTGATGAAAACGCAGCAGTTATTATCAAAGATGACAAAACTCCAAAAGGAACACGTATCTTTGGACCAGTAGCTCGTGAGCTTCGTGAGAAACAGTTTATGAAGATTGTTTCTTTGGCTCCAGAAGTATTGTAGGAGGAGAACGAAGATGGCAAGTATGAAAATCAAAAAAGGCGATATGGTTAAAGTTATCGCTGGTAAAGACAAAGACAAAGAAGGCAAAGTAATTGCCGTAAATGTAAAAAACAACACACTCCTCGTTGAAGGTGTTAACATGATTACAAAACATACAAAACCTAGCATGGCTAACCAGCAGGGCGGTATCGTTCACCAGGAAGGACCTATCAACGTTTCTAACGTTATGCTTCTCCACGAAGGAAAAGCTACAAGAGTAGGTTTCAAAATGGATGGCGACAAGAAAGTTCGTTTTGCTAAAGCAACAGGTAAAGTAATCGATTAATTTGAGGAGAGGAGGACAAACAGTTGAGTAGACTTAGAGATATGTATGAATCCGAAATTAGAGACGCAATGGTTAAAAAATTCGGATATAAAAACGTTATGGAAATTCCAAAGCTTGACAAGATCGTAGTTAACATGGGTGTTGGTGAAGCTAAGGAAAACGCAAAAATTCTTGAAGCAGCTGTAAAAGACATGGAAGCAATTACCGGTCAGAAAGTTGTTACAACTAAGGCTAAAAACGCAGTAGCTAACTTCAAAATCCGTGAAGGTATGCCAATCGGATGTAAAGTTACATTACGTGGCGAAAAAATGTATGAATTCGCTGATAGACTTATCAACCTTGCATTACCACGTGTACGTGACTTTAGAGGTGTAAACCCTAACGCGTTTGACGGTCGTGGAAACTATGCACTTGGTATCAAAGAACAGATCATCTTCCCTGAAATTGAATACGATAAAGTAGACAAAGTAAGAGGTATGGATGTAATCTTTGTTACAACTGCAAAAACAGACGAAGAAGCACGTGAATTATTGACATTGTTCAATATGCCATTCGCAAAATAATTTAGGAGGGAATTTTAAATGGCTAAGACTAGTATGAAAGTTAAACAGCAGCGTAAACAGAAATTCTCTACTAGAGAATACACACGTTGCAACATCTGTGGACGTCCACATTCAGTTTTAAGAAAATACGGAATCTGTCGTGTATGTTTCCGTGAATTAGCTTATAAAGGTCAGATTCCAGGTGTTAAAAAAGCATCTTGGTAAAATTTTTAAAGGAGGAAATATACACATGGGTATGGTAACAAGTGATCCAATCGCAGATATGCTTACAAGAATTCGTAATGCAAATACTGCAAAACATGATACAGTAGATGTTCCATCTTCAAAAATGAAAGTTGCTATCGCTGACATCCTTTTAAACGAAGGTTTCATCGAAAAATATGACATCGTAGAAGACGGAAACTTCAAAACAATGCATATCACATTGAAATACGGCGTAGATAAAAACGAAAAAGTTATCACAGGTATTAAGAGAATCTCTAAACCAGGTCTTCGTGTTTACGCTGGTAAAGATGAACTTCCAGTAGTACTTGGAGGTTTAGGTATCGCTATCCTTTCAACCAATCAGGGTATCATCACTGATAAAGAAGCTAGAAAGCTTCAGGTTGGTGGCGAAGTTCTTGCGTTTGTATGGTAGGCATTGAACACTTGGCGAGAGCGAGCTTCTTGCGAAGCTCGAGACTAGTGTGAAAGCCGTTCCCTGAGATTAGTGAAAGCAAGTTGCTATGCAACGTAGCTTGAACTTAACGAAGGGAACCTCCCGTCCTACCTTAGGACATTAGGGAGTATTATTCAATATATTTAACTTATAAACCTTATTTTTAAATTTATAGGAGGTACGGGCATGTCACGTATAGGAAGAATGCCAATCGCAGTTCCAGCTGGCGTAACAGTTGAAATTGCAGAAAATAATCATGTGACTGTAAAAGGTCCAAAGGGAACTCTTGAAAGAACTCTCCCTTCAGAAATGGAAATCAAATTAGAAGGCGATGTTATCACTGTAACACGTCCAAATGATTTGAAGAAAATGAAATCATTACATGGTTTAACAAGAACACTTGTAAATAACATGGTTGTTGGTGTAACAGCTGGTTATACAAAAGTTCTCGAAGTAAACGGTGTTGGTTACAAAGCTTCAAAAGCTGGAAAGACTCTTACTCTTAACTTAGGATATTCTCATCCAGTAGTTATGGAAGATCCAGAAGGCATTGAATCAACTGTAACAGATAACAAAATCACAATCACAGGTATCGATAAAGAAAAAGTTGGCCAGTACGCAGCTGAAATCAGAGACAAGAGAAGACCTGAACCATACAAGGGCAAAGGTATTAAGTATGCTGATGAAGTTATTAGACGTAAAGTTGGTAAGACTGGTAAGAAATAATTAAAGGAGTGACAAGAAATGGTTAGTAAGAAATCAAGAACAGAAGTTCGTGTAAAGAAACACAACAGAATGCGTAATCATCTTGCAGGTACAGCAGAACGTCCACGTTTAGCTGTATTCAGAAGCAACAACCATATGTACGCTCAGATTATTGATGATACAGTTGGAAATACTCTTGTAGCTGCATCTACTCTTGACAAAGATGTAAAGGCAGAACTTGAAAAAACTAATAACGTTGACGCAGCAGCAAAACTTGGCGCTGTAGTTGCTAAAAAGGCATTAGATAAAGGTATTACAACTGTTGTCTTCGATAGAGGCGGATTTATTTACGCAGGCAAAATTAAAGCATTAGCTGAAGCAGCTCGTGAAGCTGGATTAGATTTTTAGGAGGAAGACAAACATGAGACGTGAAATCATTGATGGAAGTCAATTAGAATTAGTTGACAAAGTTGTTGACATCAAACGTGTAACAAAAGTTGTTAAAGGTGGACGTAACATGCGTTTCACAGCTTTAGTTGTTGTTGGTGACAAAAACGGTCATGTTGGCGCTGGTCTTGGTAAAGCAGCAGAAGTTCCTGAAGCTATCCGCAAGGGCAAAGAAGATGCTATCAAGAATTTAATTAGCGTTAAATTAGACGACAATCACAGTATTACACATGATGTAACAGGTAAATTTACAGGTGCTTCCGTATTATTAAAGAAGTCTCCTGAAGGTACTGGTATCATCGCTGGTGGTCCAGCTCGTTCCGTTTGTGAACTTGCAGGTATCGAAAACATTCGTACAAAATCTTTAGGATCAAACAACAAGCAGAACGTTGTACTTGCAACAATCGAAGCTTTAAAGACATTAAGATCCCCTGAAGAAGTAGCTAGACTTCGTGGAAAATCTGTAGAAGAAATCTTGGGTTAAGGAGGAATTGAGAAATGGCAGATAAGAAAGTAAAAGTTACACTTATTAAGTCAACAATTGGTGCAGTTCCTAAGAACAAGAAAACTATCGAAGCTTTAGGATTATCTAAATTATACAAAACTGTAGAATTACCAGATAACGCAGCTACACAGGGCGCGCTTCGTAAAGTAGCACCATACGTAAAAGTAGAAGAAGTTTAATAAGACAAGGAGGTGCCGTGATGGATTTATCTAATTTAAGAGCAGCAGAAGGCTCAACTCATAATGATAATTTCAGAAGAGGCCGTGGACACGGTTCAGGTAACGGTAAGACTGCTGGTAAGGGCCACAAGGGTCAAAAAGCTCGTTCTGGAGCACCAAGACCAGGATTTGAAGGTGGACAGATGCCATTATATAGAAGATTACCTAAGAGAGGATTCAAATGCCGTAACTCTAAGGAAATCATCGGAATCAATGTATCAGCTCTTGAAAGATTCGAAAATGATTCAGTTGTTTCAATTGAAACATTATTAGAAGCTGGTATCATCAAAAACACTGCAGATGGTGTTAAGATTCTTGGAAATGGTGAACTTACTAAGAAGCTTACAGTTCAGGCAAATGCATTTAGCGCAGGCGCAGTAGAAAAAATCGAAGCTCTTGGTGGAAAAGCAGAGGTGATCTAATGCTTGAGACACTTCGCAATGCATTTAAGGTAAAAGATATTCGAAATAGAATCATTTTTACATTTTTAATGCTCATCGTCATCAGAATAGGAAGTCAGCTTCCTGTTCCTGGTGTCAATGGTGATGTATTTAGAAGCTGGTTTGAAAGCCAGGCAGCAGGTTTAGGATTCTTTGATGCTATTACAGGTGGTTCATTCCTTAGCATGTCAGTATTTGCTTTGAATATCACCCCATACATCACATCATCTATTATCATGCAGCTTCTTACAATTGCAATTCCTGCATTGGAAGAAATGCATAAAGATGGTGAAGAAGGAAGAAAGAAAATTGCAGAAATCACTCGTTATTTAACAGTTGGACTTGCACTTTTCGAATCTTCTGCAATGACATACGGCTTCTGGAGAAGCGGTTATTTATTAGAGAAAAACGCGCTTACTGTAATCACCGTAATTGCCGCTCTTACAGCAGGTTCTGCTGTACTTATGTGGATTGGTGAACGTATCACAGAAAAGGGTGTTGGTAATGGTATTTCTATCGTATTGGTAATTAATATCATTTCTCGTATTCCTGCTGATATGGGAGCTCTTTGGAATCAGTTTATTGATGGCAAAGGACTTCTTCAGGGAGTGATTGCAGCAGTTGTTATTTTAGCAGTTATCATCGGAATGGTTGTATTCGTAATCGTTCTTCAGGGTGCTGAAAGAAGAATTCCTGTTCAATACTCCAAGAAAATGCAGGGTCGTAAACAGGTTGGTGGTCAGCAGACACACATTCCATTAAAAGTAAACACAAGTGGTGTTATCCCAGTTATCTTTGCTCAGTCATTGATGCAGACACCAGTTATCTTAGCAAGTCTCTTTGGATGGGGCGGCGGTACAGATTTCTGGAGCAAGGTATTAAATGGCTTGAATCAGGCAAACTGGTGTAATCCAAAAGAACCAATTTACACAATCGGTCTTCTTGTTTACATTTTGCTTATCATCGGATTTGCATATTTCTATACACAGATTTCTTTCAATCCATTAGAAATTGCAAACAACATGAAAAAAGCAGGTGGATTTATTCCTGGTATGAGACCTGGTAAAACAACTAGTGATTACTTAAATCAGGTATTAAATTATATCGTACTTATTGGAGCTGTTGGTTTAACATTTATCGCAATTGTACCAATTTTCTTCAGTGGAGTATTTGGAGCTAGCGTATCTTTCGCGGGAACATCACTTATCATCGTTGTAGGTGTTGTAATCGAAACATTAAAACAGATTGAATCTCAGATGAGAGTACGTTACTATAAAGGATTTTTGAATGACTAAAAGTACATTGGAGATACTGGCTTTGCTAGTATCTCCATTAGTGCTATAAAATAGGAGAAATACAACTATGAAAATTATTATGTTAGGGGCTCCTGGTGCTGGAAAAGGAACTCAGGCAAAACAGATTGCAGCAAAATATGAAATCCCACACATCTCAACAGGGGATATTTTCCGTGCAAATATCAAAAATGGTACAGAACTTGGTAAAAAAGCAAAAGAATATATGGATCAGGGTATGCTTGTTCCAGACGAACTTACTTGCGATTTAGTTATGGATCGTATTGCACAGGATGACTGTGAAAGAGGATTTGTATTAGATGGTTTCCCAAGAACAATTCCACAGGCAGAAGCTTTGACAAATGCGTTAACAAAAATCGGTCAGTCTATGGACTACGCAATTGATGTGGATGTGCCAGATGAAAACATTGTAAACAGAATGAGTGGCAGACGCGCTTGTTTAAACTGCGGAGCTACATACCATATCGTATTTAACCCTACAAAAGCAGAGGGTGTATGCGATGCTTGTGGCAACGAAACTGTTTTACGTGATGATGATAAGCCAGAGACAGTGCAGAAACGTCTCAGTGTATATCATGATCAGACACAGCCTCTAATTGATTATTATAAAGAACAAAATATTTTAAAATCTGTAGATGGAACAAAACCAATGGATGAAGTATTTTCTGACATTGTTGCCATTTTAGGAGAATAATAATGTCTGTCAAGATTAAAACCCCTCACGAAATCGAATTGATGCGTGAAGCGGGCAGGATACTTGCTCTCGTGCATGAAAATCTTGCAAAAGAGATTAAGCCAGGTATGTCAACACTTGATATTGACAGGCTGGGAGAAGAAATGATCCGAAGCTACGGATGTATTCCTTCTTTTAAGAATTATTGTGGATATCCAGCATCTATTTGTGTATCTGTGAACGAGGAAGTGGTTCATGGAATTCCAAATGCAAAACGCATATTGCAGGAAGGCGATATCGTAAGTTTAGATGCAGGTGTTATCTATAAAGGATATCATTCCGATGCGGCTAGAACAGTTGGTGTTGGAGAGATATCAGAAGAAGCGAAGCTTCTCATCGAAAGAACTCGAATGAGCTTCTTCGAAGGAATGAAGATGGCAGTTGCTGGAAATCATTTACATGATATATCCAATAACATTGCAGCGTATGCAGAGAGTTTTGGATATGGTGTAGTAAGAGATTTGGTTGGACATGGCATTGGTTCTCAGCTTCACGAGGAGCCAGAAGTGCCAAACTTCAGAAAAAGAACAAGAGGCTTAAAGCTTCGCGCGGGTATGACCTTAGCGGTAGAGCCTATGATTAATATAGGTACTCACGAAGTGTTGTGGCTGGATGATGACTGGACAGTTATCTCAGAGGATTTATCTCTATCCGCCCATTATGAAAATACAATTCTTATTACAGAAGGAAAACCTGAGCTTTTAACGTTAACCGAAAGTGAAAAAGCAGCAGGTGCTCTGGAGCTATTTTAGAAACAAATCAGTTTAAGTTTATTTCAGGAGGATTTGAAAATGTCAAAAGCAGACGTTATTGAAGTTGAAGGTGTTGTAGTAGATAAGTTACCAAACGCATTTTTTAAAGTGCAGCTTGAAAATGGTCATGAAATTCTTGCTACAATTAGTGGTAAATTAAGAATGAACTTCATTCGTATTTTGCCAGGTGACAAGGTTACAATTGAAATGTCACCATACGATTTAACCAAAGGTCGTATTATCTGGAGAGATAAATAGAAAATTTAGTAAATTCGTTATTGACTTTTAAGAAGTGCCTGTATATAATGTTATACGGACACTTTTGGAAAAGTACCCGTAAAACGGGTGACAACCCGTGTAAAATGGGGCTTTAAAGAGAAAGGAGGATTTGCTGTGAAGGTAAGATCATCAGTTAAACCTATTTGCGAAAAATGCAAAGTCATCAAAAGAAAAGGAAGCATCATGATTATTTGTGAAAATCCAAAACACAAACAGCGTCAGGGCTAATTCTTTTCCACTGTCGTAACATATGCGACAAAAACTCATTATGTGCGGCTGTAGCGTGAGTATTCTTGCGCTATTCATAATAAACAGAACGCAATCTGGTAATGCGTTATTATACCGAGTGACGTATTACGAATTTGCAAAATATGGGAACCTATCTGTATGTACACATTTCAGGGCGTGCAACCGCAGCTGCATGGGGATAGGGGTTCGGGAAAAAGGTATATTGGTTGCGAATATATCGTTACTATTAATCAGAAAAATATTATGGAGGTTATACACACATGGCTCGTATTGCAGGTGTAGATTTACCAAGAGAAAAACGTGTAGAAATCGGCTTGACTTATATCTATGGTATCGGAAGAGTAAGCTCTAACCGTATCCTTGAAGCTGCCGGTGTAGATCCTAGCACACGTGTTAGAGATTTAACAGACGACGAAGTTAAGAGAATCAGTGCAGTTATCGATGAAACTCAGACTGTAGAAGGTGATTTACGTAGAGAAATCGCTTTAAATATTAAGAGACTTCAGGAAATTGGATGCTATCGTGGTATCCGTCATAGAAAAGGACTTCCAGTTCGTGGTCAGAAAACAAAGACTAATGCTAGAACTAGAAAAGGTCCTAAGAGAACAGTAGCGAACAAAAAGAAATAATAGGGCACTTAGTGCGTAAAATTTTGAGAAAGTAGGTTAGTTTAAAATGGCTAAAAATGTTGCAAAAAAAGTAACTAAAAAGCGTGTAAAGAAAAACGTTGAACGCGGACAGGCACATATCCAGGCATCTTTTAACAACACAATCGTTACAATTACAGATGCACAGGGTAATGCTTTATCATGGGCAAGTGCTGGTGGTCTTGGATTTAGAGGTTCAAAGAAATCTACTCCATATGCTGCACAGATGGCAGCTGAAACTGCTACAAAAGCAGCTTTAATTCATGGTTTAAAGACAGTTGACGTATTTGTAAAGGGACCAGGTTCAGGTAGAGAAGCAGCTATCCGTGCACTCGCAGCTTGCGGTCTCGAAGTTACATCAATCAAAGACGTAACTCCAGTTCCTCACAACGGATGCCGTCCACCAAAACGCAGAAGAGTTTAATTAGGAGGGATAGATTAAGATGGCAGTTAATAAAGTACCTGTACTTAAAAGATGTAGATCCCTTGGTTTAGAACCAAGCTATTTAGGATATGATAAGAAGTCAAAAAGAAACTTAAGCAGAGCAAACAAGAAAGTTTCTGAATATGGACTTCAGTTAAGAGAAAAACAGAAAGCTAAATTCATCTATGGTGTATTAGAAAAACCTTTCCGTAACTACTACGAAAAGGCTGATAAGATGAAAGGCTTAACAGGTCCAAACTTAATGACTATGTTAGAAACAAGACTTGATAACGTAGTATTCCGTTTAGGTTGGGCTCGTACAAGAAGAGAAGCTAGACAGATTGTTGACCACAAGTTCGTTACAGTAAACGGCAAGATCGTTAACATTCCTTCATACTTAGTAAAAGCTGGAGACGTTATCGAAATCCGCGAAGCTAAGAAGAGCACTCAGAGAATGAAAGACATCGCTGAAGTTGCTGGTGGAAGAATCGTACCAGAATGGTTAGATGCAGAAGATAACTTCAAAGGTACAATCAAAAACTTACCAACACGTGAACAGATCGATGTTCCAGTTGACGAAATGCTTATCGTCGAATTATACTCTAAATAAGATGAAATTTTACGGATTTTTGCCGTGGCATTGGCCACGGCTATCCGTCGCTTAACGTAGAGTTGTTATCAGAAACCCGAGAAGGAGGGACTTTGTAGTGTTCGATTTTGAAAAACCAAGAATTGAAATCGCAGAAATTTCAGAAGACAAAAAATATGGTAGATTTGTTGTAGAACCATTAGAAAGAGGCTATGGTACAACACTTGGTAACTCACTTAGAAGAATTATGCTTTCTTCATTACCAGGCGCTGCTGTAAGCCAGGTTAAAATTGATGGAGTTTTACATGAATTTAGCTCAATCCCAGGCGTAAAAGAAGACGTTACTGAGATTATCATGAATATCAAGAACCTTGCTATTCGTAACAATAGTTCTACAAATGAACCTAAAGTTGCTTATATCGAATTCGAAGGTGAAGGCGTTGTAAAAGCAAGCGATATTCAGGTTGATTCTGATATCGAAATTTTAAATCCAGAATTAGAAATCGCTCACTTGAATGGTGGTGTGGATTCTAAATTATACATGGAACTTACTATCACAAAAGGTAGAGGTTATATCAGTGCAGATAAGAACAAAACAGAAGATACACCAATTGGCGTAATCGCAATTGATTCTATCTACACACCAGTAGATCGTGTAAACCTTACTGTAGAAAACACTCGTGTAGGTCAGGTTACAGACTACGATAAGCTTACTTTGGATGTGTTCACAAACGGAACACTTGAACCAGACGAAGCAGTTTCACTTGCTGCTAAAGTATTAAGCGAGCACTTAAATCTCTTCATCGACCTTTCCGATGCTGCTCAGCAGGCTGAAGTTATGGTTGAAAAAGAAAATGACGCACAGGAAAAAGTTCTTGAAATGAACATTGATGAACTTGAATTATCTGTACGTTCATACAACTGCTTGAAGAGAGCTGGTATCAATACAGTTGCAGAACTTATCAACAGAACTCCAGAAGATATGATGAAAGTTCGTAACTTAGGACGTAAGTCTTTAGAAGAAGTATTAGCTAAATTAAAAGAATTAGGTTTACAGTTAAACCAGGGTGATGAATAATCCCTTTGTTTATAAATACTCATATAGGCAGAACCGATAAGACCGAAGAGCGCGGCTTATGTCTTGTTCATGAGTGGCAACTTGGTAGCATTGCTACCTAAATAAGAAA
This sequence comes from Agathobacter sp., assembly GCA_017409825.1. Lineage (GTDB taxonomy): Bacteria > Bacillota > Clostridia > Lachnospirales > Lachnospiraceae > Roseburia. The sequence goes on from JAFQRZ010000034.1 coordinate 44,235, forward strand.
AATGCATTCGGTAAGTAAGACCAAAGAGCGTGGCCGGATGTACCACAAATGGAGGAAAGAAAAATGGCAAAATATCGTAAATTAAGCAGAACAAGCAGCCAGAGAAAAGCATTATTAAGAGGCCAGGTTACACAGCTTCTTGCTAATGGCAAAATCGTAACAACTGAATCAAAAGCAAAAGAAGTTCGCAAAATCGCTGAAGGACTTATTGCTATGGCAGTTCGCGAAAAAGACAACTTCGAAGAAGTTACTGTAACAGCTAAAGTTGCTCGTAAAGACAAAGATGGCAAGAGAGTAAAAGAAGTTGTAGACGGAAAGAAAGTTACTGTATATGATGAAGTACAGAAAACAATCAAAAAAGATTTACCTTCAAGACTTCATGCTAGAAGAGAAATGCTTAAAGTTCTCTACACAGTAAAAGAAGGACAGGGTAAAAAAGCTTCAGAAGTTGATATGGTTGCAAAATTATTCGACGAAATCGCTCCTAAATACGTAAACCGTAACGGTGGTTACACAAGAATCGTTAAAATCGGTCAGCGTAAAGGTGACGGTGCTTTAGAAGTAGTTCTTGAATTAGTTTAATATTAAGGCTAGCAAAATTAATGCTACAGTGATAATATAAAATTATCATTGTAGCATTTTTTGTTGCAAAATCAGGAAAACTCAAAAGAGGTGAATGGTTATGAAGTTGGGAAAGGAACTTCAAAATGCGAAAAAAAGAATACTTTGTGGAATAATTTTGTTGGGGATAGCTTTGTCTATTCTACCTATGTCCACAGGAACATTTCGAGCAGATGAGAAAGTGATTCGAATTGGTTATGATGCGAACTCTAACTTTATTAAGGAAACGGACGGAAAGTTCTATGGGTATGGAGTTGAGTATTTGGAAAAAATTGCAGAATATACTGGCTGGAAGTATGAATATATCAATGATGAGAGCTGGCATGCTTCTTTGGACAAGCTACGCAATGGCGAGATTGATTTGATTTGTACAGCGCATTATACCGACGATAGAGCGACAGAATTTTTATATTCGGATATTCCGTTAGGATATGAAGCCTCTCTTTTATATGCTAAACCAGATAGTGAAATTTCTTATCAGGATTATGAAGCAATGCAGGGATGTAAAATTGGTCTCTTAAAGGAAAGTTATTCTGCGCAGGATTTTGCTGCATACGCCTTAAAGCAAGGGATTCAGTATGAGGGTGTGTATTTCGAACGAGAAAACGAAATGATGCAGGCGCTTAAAGCTGATGAAATTGATATGATGGTTATTGGTAGTCGATATGCGACTTCGAAGCTTAAGTTAGTAGATACATCAGGTGCTAACGCATTTTATTGTATCGCAGAAGATGATAATACAGCCTTAATTGAAGAGATCGAAACGGTGCTTCAACAGATTATGTTTGATGAGCCGACCTTTGAAGGGACCTTAAACAATAAATATTTTGGACATAGTGCGATATCGAATGCACCATTATATACCAAAGAAGAACTTGCCTATATTGAAAATCTTGGGCAGATAAAAGTAAAGCTGATTCAAGATCAGAAACCGTCTTGTTATTATGAAGATGGCGAAACAAAAGGTATCTGGGTGGAGGTTATTAAACTTCTTGCGCAAAAGAGTGGAATCGATTTGGTGCTGGAAGGTAGTGATACGGAAGAATATGCGCAGGAAACCTATGAGAGATATTTGGCGGATGGATATCTCTTGCTTCGTACACAGAAGGCATTGGAACACATGCGTGATTTGGAAGGGACAATAACTTCCAATGCGATTACCAATGTATCCGTGTCTTATGTAAAACGGCAGGCCGCTTTCGTAGAAGACAAATATGTTTCTCATGTAATTGCGACTTCAAAGGATTTGGCATATCTGGAGCCAATGTTGTTGGAAGAAAATCCGGACTATGAAATAAAATATTTTGAGAATACCAAAGAGTGTTTAGAAGCACTGATTCGAAAAGAAGCAGGCATGGTGATTCAAAATAGCCATCGCACCAGCTATTTGATGCAGAAGCCAGAGTATGCGGAAAAACTGGCAATCGTGCCTGGTGTAGATCATGGAAGTGATGTATGCCTGGTTGCTACGGAAGAACAGGAAATGTTAATCAATATTATTAACAAAGCCATTCATCATATATCCTATGCAGAAATCAATGAAATTGTAAAAAGAGAATTGTTGATGAATCCATACGCATTTGAATGGGAGGATATCGTATATCTCTACTGGGAATGGATGGTATTGTTGGTAGCTATCATTGCAATAGCGTTGATTATTTATACCACACTTATGCATCGACTGACGGCTGCAAAGATACAGAAAAAAGAATATGAGCTTTTGCAGAAAAAGGTACAGTTGGATGAAGTGACGGGATTGTACAATCGTTCTTACTTCTATGAAATGGCAAGAGAGCTCATTGCGGAAACCGATGAAGAAATGTGCATTATTACCATGGACATTTCGAATTTCAAAATTGTAAACGAGCTCTATGGTATGAATGTAGGGGATCGTCTATTAAAAGAAATCGGTCAGCAGGTGCAAAAGTTAGATAAGAATCATCATATGATACCATCTCGTTTTATGGCGGACCACTATTATATGTGTATGCCAAAATCAGAATTTGACCAAATTGAATTTCCTAAGAGCTTCAAGACCTTCTTAGAGGATATGGATATTCGTGTGGTATATGGTGTTTTCTTGGTAGAAGACCATAAGGAAATGCCGATTAACGTAATGTGTGATAGAGCTTTTCTTGCTGCACATGATAAGAATTACAAATATGTAGAGTACATTCATTTCTATAATGATAGTGAGCGTCAGCAGCAATTAGTGGAGCAGGAAATTGAGTATGAGATGGAAAAAGCTTTGGAAGAGCGACAGTTCTATATTGTAGTTCAGCCGAAATATGATCCTGTGACAGAAAAAATCGTTGGTGGGGAAACACTTGTAAGATGGCAGCATCCGACAAAGGGAATTATTTCTCCAGGTATATTCATTAAAGTATTTGAAAAAGACGGATTTATCATTCAGTTGGATTACTTCGTTTGGGAAGAAACCTGTCGTTTGCAGGCACAAATGAAGCAAAAGGGCATACAGACCGTACCGATTTCCATCAATGTGTCCAGAGCGCATTTCTACGGCAGTGAGCTGCAAAATAAACTGCGAGAGTTGATTCAGAAATATAATCTGGAAACCTCAGATATTGAGTTGGAGATTACAGAATCCATCTGTGGAGAGGATTCCGGAAATATCTATGATTTGATTCGTGAGCTTCAAAATGAAGGCTTTAAGATTGCAATGGACGATTTCGGAAGTGGATATTCTTCCTTGAATATGTTAAAAGAAATGCCATTGGATATTATTAAGATGGATTTGAAATTCTTAGACGGGGAAGAAGCCAAGAGTCGTCTTATCTTAAAAGCACTTATTGAAATGGCGCAGACCATGGGATTGAAGGTGGTAGTAGAAGGGGTGGAAATTCTTTCACAGGTAGAATTTTTAAGACAGTTCCAAGACTGTTACTTGCAGGGCTACTATTTTTCACGTCCAGTTGTGGCAGAGACATTTGAAGAGATGGTAGAACAAAATTAAATTAGAGCAAAAAAGAAGTGTAACCGAGCGGCTACACTTCTTTTTTGATTTGGAACGCAATTACAAAGGAGAATTGCGATATTTTATAAACTATATGGGTCAGCTTTATACTGTTCAATAATCTTCTGACATCTGTCGTATGGGTTTAATAAATCGCTGATAGAAGCATCATGGTTTAATGTATCAATGATGTAAGCGATGTATTTGCTCATATCGCAGTTGATGTAGTATTCTCTAGAAAGTAATTCTGGAGTCTGGTAGGTTAAGTTGGTTGTTACAACACGGTAGATTAAGCCTTCTTCGTAAGCCTCGTCAAATGAAGCAAGACCATTTGTGAAAAGACCGAAGGTAGAGCAAACAAAAATACGGTTTGCGTTACGTTTCTTTAATTCTTTTGCTGTATCAATCATACTTTCGCCAGAAGAAATCATATCGTCTAAGATGATTACGTCTTTACCGTTCAAGTCCTGTCCAAGGAATTCGTGTGCAACGATTGGGTTACGTCCGTCTACAATCTTTGTATAGTCGCGACGTTTGTAGAACATACCCATATCTACACCGAGAATGTTTGCTAAGTAAATCGCACGGCTTGTTGCACCTTCGTCTGGTGAGATAACCATCAAATGTTCTGGGTCAATCTGTAAATCTTTCACATTGTGGAAGATACCTTTGATGAATTGGTAAACTGGGCGAACAGATTCGAAACCACCACGAAGTGGAATCGCGTTCTGTACACGTGGGTCATGTGCGTCAAAGGTAATAATATTGTCTACGCCCATTGCTACTAATTCCTGAAGTGCTACTGCACAGTCAAGAGATTCGCGGGAAGAGCGTTTGTGCTGACGGCTTTCGTAAAGGAAAGGCATGATAACAGTGATTCTTCTTGCTTTTCCGCTACAAGCAGCAATAATACGTTTTAAATCTGCGTAGTGATCATCTGGTGACATGTGGTTCTGCTGTCCACAAAGCTTATAGGTTAAGCTCCAGTTGGTAACATCTACTAAAATGTATAAGTCAAGACCACGAATAGACTTGTTGATTACACATTTTGCTTCGCCGGAACCGAAACGTGGAGTTGATACAGGGATTACATAACTATCTTTGTGGTAATCCTTGAATGCAGCATCGTGCTGATGTTCGTGTTCACGGTGTTCTCTCCAAGTGGTGAGGTACTGGTCTACCTTTGCACCCATATCGGTACAGCTTTTGGTAGGAATGAGTCCTACGATACCAGTTGGAATCGTTTCTAAAATTCTTTCATCGTTTGGCATGGGGTCCTCCGTATAAAAAAGTTGTTTATAAATTAGCTTATACAAAACGTATAAGTAACTACCTAAGTTTTTTCTGAATGCGAATATCGTCACCAAATAATTTGATGAGTGTATAATTGCTAGAAATTCGCGACCAGGTACGTTCGGAATACATATCAATCATCTGATTCAGATTCAAATTGGTTGAGATGATTGTCGATTTTTGTCGAAGAAGTCGTTCATTTACACACAAAAATAATTGCGAAGTCGTAAATGAGTTGGCAAATTCGGTTCCTAAATCATCGATAATCAGTAAATCGCAATCGAAAATATTCTGGTGTGCAGCAATTGCATCAGCATCGCGGTCAAACACACCTTTGCTCAATATATCAAATAATTGGAAGGCTGTAAAGTAAATAACAGAATAGCCTTTTTCCAATAATTCCTTAGCTACACAGTTGGAAAGGAACGTTTTTCCAACGCCGGTATTACCATAAAAGAATAGATTCTTTGGCTTATGCTCGAAATCCTCGATGAAATGTTTGCATTCATCTACAGCACGTTTTGCAGTGTCAAGTGAGGATAAGCCAGTAGTTGGATTTATCTCTTCGTCAGAATAGTATTCGTAAGAGAAGGAGTTAAAATTCTCGCGTGATAAAATATTTTTAATATTCGACTGAGAATAAACGACGTTGATGACTTCCTGCTTAAAGCAGTGACATTTTTCACCATTGATATAACCAGTATCCTTGCAATCGCAACAGGTATAAACTGGTTCGAAAAAATCTTCGTCATAACCGAGCGCAAAAAGCAGTTGTTTCTTTTCCTTGCGTAAGTCTTCGATTTTCTTTTTCAAGAGCTGATAGCTTAAATTATCGTCCTCGAGCTTCTTGCGAGCTGCTTCTACGGAAAGAGAAGCAATCGCATCATTTATGGATTTTAGCTGAGGCACCTGGGCATAAACCGCATCTAATCGTTCCTGTGTTAAATGGCGATTGTGAAGCTGTCTGCTTTGGTAGCCACGCATAATTTCGTCATACTGTGCATTTGTAAGTGCCATGTGTTCCTCCGAAATTTAGGATGTACCTACTGTACAGATGAAGTAAGTAACATTTTTTCAAGTTTATCAAAATCATAAGTGCGCTGCTCGAAATTGTTGAATTTGTTGCGCTTTGCAGCAGTTGTATGTGTTGGTGTTGCAGTGCGTTTGTTTTTGGAATATGCTTCATCCAAAGTAGCAATATCCTTTAATGTATGTACATTCTGATTATGCCAGTTGGTTAAAATGCTATCGGCATATTCGAAGCTAGGTTTTTGCGTCGCAGTAATGGTACGTTTGCAAGCCTCTTGAATGATTTCGATATCAAACGCAAATTCTTTCGACCATTTGTTGACAAAAACGATTTCAGAATCTGCAAGATTTCGTCCGCTGATACCAAAGGCTTTCATAATGCTGTAATAAGCTTTGGAACGAATCGAAACATGCTCCTTTGCCTTTTCGATGGAATCAATCCCATTTTCGGCCCAACCAAGAGCAACCTTGTCCATATAACGAAGGCTGGAATGTCCATTGGTGATGCAGTATTCCACTAAATATTCGATTAATTCTCCAGAGAATTTCAAGCCGTCATACCAAAAGAACAGTGTGTTCATTTCAGTAGAATTTAGTGGATGTTTCAAATAGGTTTCTATGATGAATAAAAGCTCAGATACCTCATGATTATTGGTAAAGGCCTTTACTTCGTCTAAACTGTATTCACGTTTCTTGCTTGCTGGTGTAGACGCTGCTTTTTTGGTACGAGCAGGTTTCGCTTCTTCTATAACAGGCACTTCTGCTGGTGCAACTGTGATTTCTACCACAGGCGCAGCAGTGTGCTGTACACCACCGGTCAAGTCTTTGAAGCAGACACCAGTAAGCTGGTTCTTGTCATTTAATTCAATGCTTAAAACCCCTACTTTTTCCCAATACTTTAATGCACGAAGAATATCTTTCTCCGTATAGTTAAAATGATCTGCGATGGCAGAAATAGAGCAGTCTGAGGCTGCAGAAGAGCCCATACAGCGTAAAAGGAACAAATATACCTTTACGAATTCGCCATTTGCATCTGCCATATATTTATCGATAAACACACGTGGCACACTGATGTGGTTGTGTGGGTAATCGCTTTTTAACTGAATCATTGACATAAAAAACACCTCTCTAAGTTCCCATAGTATAGCACAGAAAATTTAGAAATGGAAGAGCAAAAAATCCCACAAACCCAGTAAAATCAAGGGTTTGCAGAATTGTGGATAAGTGGATAACTAGGTAGACATGCCCTGTTTTCAAGGCTTTGCGAGGGGTAAAAAAATCCACATTAAAACGGGATAAGCTCTCCTGCTTTAATGTGGATATTGTGGACAACTAGTTGCCTAACAAAGATTCGCCGATTTCTACGACGTTTCCGGCTCCCATAGTTATCAACAGGTCGCCGTTCATACAATTTTTTAATAAAAATTTTTCAATTTCCTCAAAAGATGGGAAATAATAGCTTTCGGTACCTTTTTCTTTTACCAAAGCGAGTAGGTCTTTCGAACTGATGCCGATTGTGTTTTTCTCACGGGCTGCATAAATATCAGCAAGCACTAATACATCTGCCTGTGATAATACATCAGCAAATTCATGCAAGAAAGCATGAGTTCTGGTGTAGGTATGTGGCTGGAATACCAATACCAACCTCTTATGCGGATAATTTGCAGCAGCATCTAAGGTTGCCTGGATTTCGGTTGGATGATGCGCATAATCATCAATGATAGTTACACCATCAACTTCGCCTTTGTACTGGAAGCGACGGTTGGCACCACCGAATTTGCGTAAGCCAACAAGAACTTCTTCCTGTGGAAGTTCCATAAGATGTGCTAAAGCAATACAAGCTAAGGCGTTGGATACATTATGCATACCAGGAACATTCAAATGTACTTTCATCAGAGGTTTGCCCTCGTACATCGCAGTAAACATACCGCAGGCTCTGTCGTCAAAACGAATATCTTCTGCATAGAAATCAAATCTTGGATCGAATCCATAGGTAAGAACCTTGTGTGGCAAATGTGCAACTAACTCTTCGTAATTTTCAATTTCACCATTGATGATGGTTGCGCCATCAGCACGGGTGTTTGCTGCGAATTTCTGAAATGAATTACGCACATCTTCCAAATCCTTGAAGAAGTCTAGGTGTTCTGCTTCTACATTTAAAATAATACTGTATTTTGGACGGAAATTCAAAAAGCTGTTTGTGTATTCACAAGCTTCGGAAATGAATACTTCCGATTCGCCGACACGAAGGTTTCCATCAATAGCGGAAAGGATGCCGCCAACAGTAATGGTAGGGTCTGTATTTGCTTCCAAAAGCACCTGGCTAATCATGGATGTTGTCGTAGTTTTTCCATGCGTACCAGAAACTGCAATAGAGTTTTGGTAATTATCCATGATTTGTCCCAAAAGCTGTGCACGGGTAATCATAGGAATGTTTGCATTTTTGGCTGCCTGCCATTCTTCATTATCTTCGTGAATCGCTGCAGTATATACAACTAAATCGATATCGGATGTAATATTTTCTGCAACCTGTCCATAATATATTTTGATGCCCTTGGTTTCAAGCTGTTTCGTGAGGGCGGATTCCTTCATGTCAGAACCGCTGATAGTAAATCCTTGGTCCAAAAGGATTTCTGCAAGACCACTCATGCTGATACCGCCGATGCCCATAAAATATACGTGGATTGGTTCGTTAAAATTAAGTGTATACATAAAAACTTCCCCTTCTATATTGATAGTTTACTCTTTTATTGCTTCTATTATAACTCTTATCTAGTCTTTTGCAAACCAAAGGTTGTCGAAAAAAAATATTGTGATATAATTTAGATATAAGGGAAGAAATATGTATGGCAAAGGGGGCTTGTTTATGCAAATAACAGACGTACGTATTCGAAGGGTAGAAAAAGAAGGGAAAATGAAGGCAGTGGTTTCGATTACCATTGAAAATGAGTTTGTGATTCATGACATCAAGGTAATTGACGGAGAAAAAGGCTTGTTCATTGCAATGCCGAGCCGTAAGGCAAGTGATGGGGAATATCGCGATATCGCACACCCAATCAACTCTGCCACAAGAGAGAGAATTTCGAATCTGATCTTGGAGAAGTATCAGGAGGAAATAGACAAAGAGCTTGATTAAGAAAAACCCTCGCCGAACGGGCGAGGGCTTTTTAAGGAGAAATATATGTTTGTAATTGTAGGCTTAGGAAATCCAGGAAAGAAATATGATAATACCAGACACAATGCAGGATTTATTTTCATTGATGCGTTGGCGGATAAATATGGAATTAGCATCAGCGAGAAAAAACATAAGGCGTTGTGTGGGTCTGGTGTTATCGAAGGAAATAAGGTGCTTTTGGTGAAGCCACAGACCTTTATGAATTTGAGTGGTGAGAGTGTAAGGTCGGTGATGGACTTTTATAAGATCGATCCAGAAGAAGATATGCTGGTAATCTATGATGATATCAGTCTTGCACCAGGAAATATCCGCATTCGCAAAAAAGGAAGTGCAGGTGGGCATAATGGAATTAAGAGCATTATTGCCCATGCGGGTACACAGAATTTTATGCGCATTAAAGTAGGTGTTGGTGAGAAGCCAAGTGGCTGGGATTTGGCTGACTATGTGCTTGGACATTTCTCCGAAGAAGATAATGCGAAATTGAAAGAAATTATGCCGGACGTGATGCAGGCAGCAACACTTATGGTCCAAGGGGATGTGGACAAGGCAATGAACGATTTTAATGCAAAGAAGCAGGTATAAAGCGTGAAAACATTTGTAGAACCCTTGAAAAATTTGAGCGGCTTTGCGGATATGCGAAAGCACGCGCAGCAGGAAAAAGGTCTATACTCCATTTCGGGATGTATCGACGCACAAAAATCTCATATGATGTATGCATGTAGCGATGGTAAAAAGAACAATATCATCGTTACTTTTCATGAACAAAAGGCGAAAGAACTCTACGAGGACTATCGCTTTTTTGATTCTGATGTAGTATATTTTCCGGCAAAGGATGTACTATTTTATCAATCGGATATTCGTGGAAATGTTCTAACGGCAGAACGTATTCGTGCGCTCAAAGCGATTCACGAGCAGGAGCAGGTAACTGTAATTACTACCTTTGATGCATTGATGAATACACAGGCTCCTCCAGAAAAAATGTGGAACTGTCTGCTTACACTTATGCCAGGTGATGAAGTGAAATTGGAAGAAGTGACCCAGCAGCTGGTTCGTATGGGATATGAAAAAGAGTATCAGGTAGAAACCATGGGGCAGTTTGCTCTGCGAGGCGGAATACTTGATATTTTTCCATTGACGGAGGAGAATCCGATTCGAATCGAGATGTGGGGCGACGAAATCGATACGATTCGAACCTTTGATACGGAAAGTCAGAAATCCATTGAAAATATAGATGAGATAAAAATATACCCAGCTTGTGAGCTGGTACTTACGGAAGAGGAAAAAAGAGCAGGCATTGAAAAGCTTTTGAAAGAGGCGAAGAAGACTTCGGATAAGCTTCGTAAAGAGATGAAGACGGAAGAAGCCCATCGAATGCTCTCTACAGCAGAGGAGAAGGCGGAAGAGTGGGGCGAACTGTCAATTTATGCAGGTATGGATGCGTATCTGTCGTATTTTTGCGAAGAACGCATTGGGCTTTTGGATTATTTTTCACCAGAAGATACCTTTCTGTTCTTTGATGAATTAAGTCGTTGCGTAGAGCGTGGAAAGCAGACAGAGCTAGAATTTTCGGAGAGTATGAAGCATCGTCTGGAGAAAGGGTATATTCTTCCAGGACAGATGAAAGAGCTCTTTTTAGAGAAGGAAATCATTGGGAAATGCAACCAGTTTTCTTGCATTTCATTTGCAGCATTGGATGTAAAAGCGAATGGGTTAAAGCAGCAGGGGACTTTTGGCATTCACGTAAAAAGCGTAAATTCCTATAACAACAGTTTTGAGCTTTTGGTAAAGGATTTAAAAAATTATAAGAAAAATCATTATAAAATTATCTTGCTTTCTGGCTCCCGTACCAGAGCGAAGCGTCTGGCAGAGGATTTGCTGGATGAGGGATTGAATAGCTTTTATACCGAAGATTATGACCACGAACTTTTGGAAGGTCAGATTATGGTATGTTACGGCAAGGTACATCGTGGATATGAATATCCGATTTTGCAGTTTGCAGTAATTACGGAAACGGATATCTTCGGTGGAGAGAAAAAGAAGAAAAAACGTCATAGAACCTACGAAGGAGAAAAGATTGCGAACTTTACAGATCTGAATGTAGGGGATTATGTGGTACACGAAAACCATGGTCTAGGCGTTTATAAAGGCATTGAGAAAATTGAAGTAGATAAAATATTAAAGGACTACATCAAGATAGAATATGCTGGCGGGTCCAACTTGTATATTTTGGCCACCCAGCTTGAAATGATTCAAAAATACGCAGGTAAGGATGCCAAGAAACCAAAGCTCAATCGCCTAGGCGGTCAGGAATGGACGAAGACCAAGTCGCGTGTGCGTGGGGCAGTAAAAGAAATTGCAGCGGATCTGGTGAAACTGTATGCCCTTCGTGAAGAAAAAAATGGTTTTGTATATGGGCCAGATACAGTATGGCAGAGAGAATTTGAAGAGCTCTTCCCATTCGAGGAAACACAGGACCAGGTGCTTGCGATTGAGGATACCAAGCGAGATATGGAAAGCACCAAAATCATGGATCGCTTGATTTGTGGCGATGTGGGATATGGAAAAACCGAGGTTGCGATTCGTGCTGCATTTAAAGCGGTGCAGGAAGGAAAGCAGGTTGCATATCTTGCACCAACGACGATTTTGGCACAGCAGATTTATAATACGTTTTCCCAGCGTATGAAGGATTTCCCAGTACGCGTGGATTTGATGTGCCGATTCTGTACTGCTTCGGAAATGAAACATACCGTAGAAGGCTTGAAAAAGGGACAGGTGGATGTGGTAGTAGGAACACATCGAATTTTGTCGAAAGATGTCGAATTTAAAGATTTAGGACTCTTGGTTGTAGACGAAGAACAACGTTTTGGCGTTGCACACAAAGAAAAAATTAAGCAGATGAAAACCAATGTAGACGTACTGACGTTGACTGCTACGCCAATTCCAAGAACACTTCACATGAGTTTGATTGGAATTCGCGATATGAGTGTGTTAGAAGAACCACCAATGGACCGACTCCCGATTCAAACCTATGTGATGGAATATAATGAGGAATTAGTACGTGAGGCAATCAATCGCGAGCTTGCGAGGGATGGCCAGGTGTTCTATGTCTATAATAAGGTAAAGGACATCGATGATATCACGACGAAGATTCAGTCGCTGGTGCCAGAGGCAAATGTGGCTTTTGCACATGGGCAGATGAAAGAACGTGAGCTGGAGAAAATTATGTATCGTTTCATCAATGGAGAAATTGATGTGCTGGTTTCTACCACTATTATTGAAACGGGGCTGGATATCTCTAATGTAAATACGATGATTATTCATGATGCAGATAATATGGGATTATCTCAGTTGTATCAGCTACGAGGCCGTGTAGGACGTTCGAATCGTACGGCGTATGCATTCCTTATGTACCGTAGGAACAAAATGTTAAAAGAAGTGGCAGAAAAACGTCTGGCTGCGATGAAAGAATATTCCGAACTTGGCAGTGGATTTAAGATTGCGATGCGAGATTTGGAAATCCGTGGTGCGGGGAATCTTTTGGGCGCGGAACAGAGCGGGCACATGGAAGCCGTTGGATATGATTTGTATTGCAAGATGTTAAACGAAGCGGTAAAAGAGGCGAAGGGAGTCGTGGTAGAGGAGAAATTTGAAACCTCGATTGATATCAATACCAACGCGTTTATACCACCGGCGTATGTTTCGAATGAATTGCAGAAATTAGACATCTACAAACGAATTGCAGGTATTGAAACAGAGGATGAGGCAGAAGAAATGCTAGAAGAACTCATCGACCGCTTTGGAGAACCACCAAAATCCGTACAAAATCTTTTGACTATTGCGAGACTGAAATTTTTTGCACATAGTTTGTATGTGAAGGAGGTCAGTCAAAAAAGCAATGAGCTAAAATTGGTGATGTATGAAAAAGCAAAAATCAATCCAGCCTTGATTCCGCAGGTAGTACAAACCAATGCACCATTTCTTAAGTTTGTGGCAGATGCGAAGAATCCATATTTTGTTTATACCTTAAATGGAAATTCAAAGGAAAAAGGGAAGGATGTCGTAGAGATTTTAAAGAATCTGCTGGAAAATATGTCTGTTCTCGTGGAAAAAGCCTTTGATTCATAAAGTTTGCTTGAAAAATTCCGATTTACCGACGCCTTTTCTTCATGTCTAGAAAGGTATATGCCCCTGTTTCTCGGATGCAATTTCGAGCATTTAAGGGAAACGCTAGCATTTTCTTGAAGAGCACGGCTTGCTTAACTTTTGTGTCTGGCATCGCTTTTACGATTTGCAAGTGTATGTCCGTGTGTAGCACACACTGATATTCCTCTTTCAAGATTCTCTAATGTGGGCAGTCTTATAAAGGTGATATTACATGAGCCATACAAAAACTCCGCACAAGAACGGTGCGTCAGACAGTTTGCATGGCTCATGACATTTTATAATCCTGCCCACATAAGAGAATCTAGGAAAGCATCATAATGGTGTGTGCTACACACGGACATACACTTGCAAATTGTAAAACATATGACAGACATAATAAATCAGAAAAGCAAGCCGTGTACTTCTTAGAAAATACAGCGTTTTTCTTAACTGAGAGAAATTGCATCCGAGAAACAGGGGCATATACATTTTGAAATATAAATATAAAGGCGTCGGCAAATCGGAATTTTTCAAGCAAACTTTATGAATTGCAAGAAAAGCCTTGCTAGATATGAGAAAAGGATTTATAATAATAAGATGATAAAAGGCGTACTATGCCTTGATTTAGGAGGAATTATGAGATTGAAAAGATTGGCAGCTCTTGTTTTAGCAGGGGCACTGTGTTTAACATCATTCGTTGGATGTGGCGTAAATCCAGACGAAGCAGCAGCTACTTTAGGAGAACAGGAAGTTTCTGCTGGACTTGTAAATTTTGTTTGTAAGTATCAGAAGGCATCTATTGATGATTCGTATGCTACTTATTTTGGAAAAGATTTCTGGGATAAGGATATGTATGGCTATGGCACGACTATGGAAGACGACTTGAAAGCATCTATTATGAATGTGATGCATGAGTTATATACGGTAAAAGCACACATGTCAGATTATAAAGTAGAGCTTACTGAGGAAGAAAAAGCTGCAGTTACAAAAGCGGCTCAGGCATTTATGGCAGCAAACTCTGAAGAAGCAATTAAAGAATTAGGCGCAAGCGAAGAAATCGTTACAGAAATGCTTACACTTTATACGATTCAGGCAAAAATGTATGATGCAATCATTGCAGATACAGACCGTGAAGTTTCTGATGAAGAAGCAAATATGCGTGGTATCACATTAGTAGAAATTGGTATTGCGGGCAAATACAATGACAAAGGTGCTTACGAAAAATATACAGAAGCAGAAGTAAAGGCAATCAAAGCAACTGCAAATAAGATTTTAACAGAATCTAGCAGTGTAGGTTTAGAAAAAGCTGCAAAGAATAATAAATATGAAGCAGTAGATACTGCTTATAACAAAAAAGATACTAGCATGGACAAAACACTTCTCGAAGCATTAAACGCATTGAAAGTTGGAGAAACTTCTAAGCTTATCGAAACTACATCAGCTCTTTACATTGCAAGAATTGATGAAGATGTAGATAAGAAAGCGACAGAAGAAAATCGTGAAGCAATCATCGCAGAACGTGAAAGCAAAACTTACAGTGACAAACTAAAAGCTTGGCAGAAGGATGATGGCTGGAAGGTAAATGATTCTGTAGTAGATAAGATTGATTTCCACAATCTTTTGACTCAGAAAGATCCATCCGAAAAGAACACTGAAAAAGTTGACTCAACAGAAAAGGCTGATTCTACAGAATCGGTAGAATCAACAGAAGGCAAGTAGTATGAATAAAAACAATATTGTTTTGATTGGCATGCCGGGGGTAGGGAAAAGCACAGTTGGTGTTATTCTTGCCAAGGTGTTAGGTTATCAGTTTTTGGATGCGGATTTGTTAATCCAGGAGCAGGAGGGAAAACTTCTCAAGGACATTATTGCAGAGGTTGGAACAGATGGCTTCATCCAGGTGGAGAACCGTGTGAATGCCAGTATAAATTGTACAAAGACGATTATTGCGACAGGTGGAAGTGTTATTTATGGACAGGAAGCCATGGAGCATTTGAAAGAGATTGGTACAGTAGTATATTTAGAAGTGCCATTTTCTACATTAGAAAAACGTCTCTCTGATATTAAAGGAAGAGGCGTGGTTCTAAAAGATGGACAAACATTGTACGACCTTTTTATGGAACGAACACCACTTTATGAAAAGTATGCAGATGTTAGAGTTTCCGAAGAGGGACTAGGGGTAGAAGAAACCGTAGATTTATTGGTGAGCAAATTACAGAACTTGAATAACAATTAAGCAACTAAAGAATAATATATAAGAGATAGGTTGTTGAGGTGAAAGATGGAACAGTACGTAATTAAAGGTGGAAATCCTTTATATGGTGAAGTGGAAATTGGCGGAGCGAAGAATGCAGCTCTTCCTATTTTAGCGGCAGCGATTATGACTGATGAAACCGTTACAATTGAAAACTTGCCAAACGTTAGGGATGTCAATGTACTTTTGCAGGCCATTGAACAGATTGGAGCCAGAGTGGAGCGTGTAAACGAGCACAAGGTGAAAATCAATGGATCTTTTATTCGTGATTTGACAGTTGATAATGAATTTATTCGAAAAATTAGAGCATCATACTATTTGATTGGTGCTTTGCTTGGAAAATACAGAAAAACTGCAGTTGCTCTTCCAGGTGGATGTGATATTGGAAGTCGTCCAATTGACCTTCACAAAAAGGGATTCTGTGCAATGGGTGCGAATGTAGATATTTCGCATGGGCTTTTTCAGGTAGAAGCGGAGCATTTGATTGGTACACATATTTATTTAGACAAGGTATCTGTTGGTGCGACAATTAATATTATGATGGCAGCAGCATTGGCAGAAGGTAAAACGGTTATTGAAAATGCGGCAAAAGAACCTCACGTTGTAGACGTTGCGAACTTCTTAAATAGCATGGGTGCGAACATTCGTGGTGCTGGTACAGATGTGATTCGTATCGTTGGAGTACAGAAGCTCCATAAAACAGAATATTCTATTATCCCAGACCAGATTGAAGCGGGCACATATATGTTTGCAGTAGCAGCAGCTGGTGGAGATGTGATTGTAACAAATGTTATTCCGAAGCATTTAGAAGCAACTACTGCGAAGTTGATTGAAGCAGGTTGTGAAGTAGAAGAATTTGATGATGCAGTACGTGTAATTTCCAATGGAAAATTACGCCGTACGCAGGTGACGACACTTCCATATCCAGGTTTCCCAACCGATATGCAGCCTCAGATGGCAGTTCTTTTGGGAATTGCAGAAGGAACCAGTACGGTAACGGAAAGTATCTTTGAAAATCGTTTCCGTTATGTGGATGAGCTTACCCGAATGGGAGCAAACATTAAGGTAGAAAGCAACATTGCAATTATCAATGGT
The DNA here is from genome assembly GCA_017409825.1 of Agathobacter sp. GTDB lineage: Bacteria > Bacillota > Clostridia > Lachnospirales > Lachnospiraceae > Roseburia. The sequence continues at coordinate 60,819 of JAFQRZ010000034.1, forward strand.
GTTCCAAAATATACAGGTGCAAGAGTAAATGCACCAGACTTACGTGCAGGTGCGGCTCTTGTTATTGCAGGGCTTGCTGCAGAGGGCGTAACGGTAATTGATGATATTCACTATATTTTACGTGGGTATGAAAATTTAGATGTAAAGCTTAGAGAGCTTGGCGGCAAGATTGAACTTGTTACAAGTGAGAAGGAATTGCAGAAGTTTATTCTTAAGGTTTCATAAATACTACGAAATCCCCTACCCATATTCATTTATCGCTGTATTGGCATAAGGCTTCTAAATGAATATGGGTAGGGGATTTCTTACTTTGTAAAAACAAAAAGGAACTTCTACAGTTCCTTCTTGGCAATAAGTGTTATAAAATTTTGGTGATATATAGTTCGCGTTGACTAGATAAGTCTACGCAGGTGCCGTCGTCGAATTGGACGATTGGTTTGGACAATGTGTTCTGATTTAACATTACGATTTTACATCCGCGTCCGTCGTTTAGCATAACACGATTGCTTTGGTAAGTGCTTGCGATATTGTGCAAGAATACGTAAATGTATTTCGTGTGATATTTCTGGAAGCCTTCCTGCTCGAATTTTTCAATAACCTGGAATGGGCACAGCGGTTCACGATAGGAACGAGCTGCAGTCATGGCATCGTATACGTCTGCAATTGCAACAATCATTGCAAAGTCAGAAAGGAATTCGCTGGAAAGCTGATTAGGATAGCCTGTACCATCATAACGTTCATGATGCATAAGTGCAGCTTGTTTGATGCGAGAATCCATATCCTGATTGCGTAACATCTCATATCCAGTCTTTGGATGTGATTTGATAAGTGCAAATTCCTCGTCAGTAAGTTTGCCCGGCTTGTTTAATACTTCATCTGGAATTGCAAGTTTGCCGATATCATGAAGTAAACCACAGCAGGTAAGGATGTCCAAATCATGCTGCTCCAAATGAAGCCAGCGTCCAATCATTCGAGAAATTAATGCTACATTTACACAATGTGCATATACCGTATCATTGAGAGAGTGCATTTGATGTATCATATCAAATAACTCAACAATGGTATTGCGAGATGCGTAGAGTGGCTGCATTTTCTCGATAAGTTCTGTTGTGTTAATACTATATCCAGGTGTTTTAATAATGTTGGAAAAAACATCCTTTATGTGTTCGATGTATAACAAGTAGTCAACCTGAAATCCCTTAAATTCCGTAGAAACCATCATTCGACGAGAGTTGGACTGGGTTTCTTCTTTATATGTAACAACCTTTTCGCCCTCTTTTGGTTCTTCTGTAACAGGAGTTGGATGTGCTGGCATAACAGGAACTGGTGCCGCAACAGGAACCATAACAGGAACTACAGGTGTTGGAACAACGACAGGTGTAGGTGCTGGCGCTACGTTTGTAGCGGCAGCTAGTAACTGCCTTACAATTGGATCGTTGGAATCTACAGTTGCCGAGTCAACATTATAGAGCTTCATCCTGTTGATGATTTGGCGTGTAAGTTCTGTTCCAGCAGGTGTCAGAATCTGTCCGCTTGGTGTTACAATTGCTTCGAGAGTAATCATTCCAGGTTTTAGCTCTCTAGGTGATAATTTTATATTCATACCTTCTCCTCAAAATACACATATATATCTAGTATAAATTTTGTACAATAAAATGTCAACAAAATAGAACTTGACAGATATAGAAATATAGGGTATCGTTTTTACTAGAAAGATATTAAATTTCATATTGTACTTTTCTCTTATTCAGAGTGATGGAGATACATAGGATCAATGAAGTCACGGCAACCCCGTAAAAGGAAGGTGCCCACCTGAGCGAGTAATCGAGCAATAAGAGGGTTAATCATCTTGAAGATTTGTAATCCGCTTATTCACAATAAGCGGATTTTTTACTGTAACTAGAAAACAAATAGACAAAGAAAAGGAGAACAAAATGGAAAAATTATTATTTACTTCCGAATCTGTAACTGAAGGTCATCCAGATAAGATGTGTGATGCGATTTCTGATGCAATTCTAGATGCTTGTTTAGAACAGGATCCAATGAGCCGCGTTGCTTGTGAAACAGCAGCTTGTACAGGCTTTGTATTGGTAACTGGTGAAATTACCACAAATGCACAGCTTGACGTACCAGGTATCGTTCGTAAAACGGTAAATGAAATCGGATACGACGATGCAAAGACAGGTTTCGATGGAAATACATGTGCAGTTATGGTTGCTTTGGACAAGCAGTCAGCAGATATTGCAATGGGTGTTGATAAAGCATTAGAAGCAAAAGAAGGAACACTTACGGACGAATTAGATACAGGTGCTGGTGACCAGGGTATGATGTTTGGTTATGCAAGTGATGAAACACCAGAGCTTATGCCATACCCAATCGCATTGGCACATAAGCTTGCATTACAGTTGACTAAGGTTCGCAAAGATGGTACTCTTACTTACCTTCGTCCAGATGGAAAATCACAGGTTTCTGTAGAATACGATGAAAATGGCGTTCCAGTACGTTTGGAAGCAGTGGTACTTTCTACACAGCATGATGAAGATGTAACACAGGAGCAGATTCATGCAGACATCAAGAAATATGTATTTGACGAAATTCTTCCAGCGGAATTAATTGATGATAATACAAAATTCTTTATCAACCCAACTGGCCGTTTCGTAATCGGTGGACCACACGGAGATGCAGGTCTTACTGGTCGTAAAATTATCGTTGATACTTATGGTGGAATGGCTCGTCATGGTGGTGGTGCTTTCTCTGGTAAGGACTGCACAAAGGTAGACCGCTCTGCAGCCTATGCCGCTCGTTATGTAGCTAAGAATATCGTTGCAGCAGGTCTTGCGAAGAGATGTGAAATTCAGTTATCTTACGCAATTGGTGTTGCGCAGCCAACCTCTATCATGGTAGATGCATTTGGTACAGGTGTCGTTTCAAACGAAAAATTAGTTGAAATCGTTCGTAAAGAATTTGACCTTCGTCCAGCAGGTATCATCAAGATGCTCGACTTAAGAAGACCAATTTATCGTGCTACTGCTGCGTATGGACATTTCGGTAGAACTGACTTAGATCTTCCATGGGAAAAGACAGACAAGGCAGAAGCATTAAAAGTTTATAATAATTAATAGAAATTTCATAAGTTTACGAAAGAAACATGGTATAATCAAAGAAGGTTATACCATGTTTTTGTTTGATGGAGTATAGATTATGAAACTAAAGTCAAAGCTTATTATTTCGTTTTGTATTATTATGTTTGTGCCAATCTTTTTGTCGCTTTTGTTTATCGCGGCATTCTTCCGTGTACAATGGGAGATGATTGCACATAATATTGAAGTTATGCCAGATGTGAAAGGGCTGTTTTGGGAAATCGTGTTTACAATTATTTTGGTTCTGTTTTTGACGGCAGCGATGCTGATGATTTGGATTTACCAAAGTATGGTTACGCCGATTCGTAAGCTTCAGACCGCAGCGAATAATATCAAAGAAGGAAATCTTGATTTCACCTTGGATACCGAAGGAACCGAGCATGATGAGATGAACGAACTATGTGTTACGTTCGAGGAGATGCGGCGAAGGTTAAAGGAGAATGCGGAAGAAAAAATTGCAACCGAGCAGGAGAGCAGGGACTTGATTAGTAATATCGCCCATGACTTGAAAACTCCTATCACGGCAGTAAAGGGATATGCAGAGGGGATTATCGATGGTGTAGCAAATTCACCTGAGAAAATTGATAAGTATGTGAGAACCATTTATGCGAAAGCGAATGAGATGGACACACTCATCAATGAGTTGACCTTGTACTCCAAGATTGATACGAATAAAATTCCTTATAACTTTGCGAAAATAAACGTAGAAGAATATTTTGCAGATTGTATTGAGGAAATCGGCATTGATTTGGAAACGAGGGGGATTGGGCTGGCGTATTATAATTATACGGATAGCGATGTTGTGATTATTGCAGACCCAGAACAGCTTCGTCGTGTTGTTAATAATATTGTGGGAAATTCCATAAAATATATGAACAAATCGAATGGATTTATCAATGTCCGTATCAAAGATGTAGGGGATTTCATTCAGGTTGAAATTGAGGATAACGGTCGTGGAATTCCGCAGAAGGATTTGCCATACATTTTTGACCGATTCTATCGTGGCGATGTATCGCGAAATTCTGCGACAGGTGGAAGTGGAATCGGCTTATCCATCGTAAAGAAAATTATGGAAGATCATGGTGGCAAAATCTGGGCAACCAGCAAAGAGGACACAGGTACAGTCATGTACTTTGTAATTCGTAAATATCAGGAGGTACCAAATGAGTAAGATTTTGATTGTAGAAGATGAAGTAGCGATTGCAGAATTAGAAAAAGACTATTTAGAGTTGAGTGGATTTGAAGTAGACGTGGAAAACGATGGAATGACAGGTCTTGCGAGAGCCTTAGCGGAAGATTTCGACTTGTTTATTCTTGACCTCATGCTCCCAGGCATCGATGGTTTTGAAATTTGTAAGCAGATTCGCGAAAAGAAAAACACACCGATTCTTATGGTGTCTGCGAAAAAAGATGACATTGACAAAATTCGAGGACTTGGGCTTGGTGCAGATGATTATGTGACGAAACCATTTTCGCCAAGTGAATTGGTTGCACGTGTAAAGGCACACCTATCCCGTTATGAGCGTTTAATCGGAAGTAGCGTAGTAGAAAATGATATCATCGAAATTCGTGGAATCAAGATTGATAAAACTGCAAGACGTGTTTGGATTAATGGTGAAGAAAAGCAGTTTACGACCAAGGAATTTGACCTTCTTACCTTCCTTGCAGAAAATCCAAATCACGTATATACCAAGGAGGAACTCTTCCGTGAAATCTGGGATATGGAATCCATCGGTGATATTGCGACGGTAACCGTACATATCAAGAAAATCCGCGAGAAGGTTGAAATGGACACTTCTAAGCCTCAGTATATCGAGACGATTTGGGGTGTAGGATATCGCTTTAAATTATAGGAATGCATTAGCTCAGTAAATGAAGATGTTCTATACGCTAAGAATGTCCCCTTCCATATATTCATTTATCGCTGTATTGGCATAAGGTTTCTAAATGAATATATGGAAGGGGACATTTTTGCTTTTGGAAAAGTCGTATTTACTGAGCAAATACGTTAATTTCATAAAATCGATAAATGTGCACATCATAAAAGCAATATAGCATTTTATGGAGGTAAAAAATGAAACAGGCATGGCGAAATTTTACGAGTGGTACATGGCAGAATGAAATCAATGTACGGGACTTTATTCAAAAGAATTATAAACCTTACGATGGAGATGAAAGCTTTCTGGAAGGAGCGACACAGGATACGCGGGATTTGTGGGAGCAGGTGTTAGATTTATCGAAAAAGGAACGAGAAGCAGGCGGAGTTTTGGATATGGATACAAAAATTATTTCCACGATTACTTCGCATGGTCCGGGTTATCTGGATAAGTCGAAAGAGAAAATCGTAGGCTTCCAAACAGACAAACCGTTTAAACGAGCACTGATGCCCTACGGCGGAATTCGTATGGCAATCAAAGCGTGCCAGGATAGCGGGTATGAAGTAGATAAAGAAGTAGTAGAAAATTTCACAGAGCATCGAAAGACGCACAACGCTGGAGTGTTTGATGTGTATACACCAGAGATGCGTGCCTGCCGTTCCTCTCATATCATTACAGGGCTTCCAGATGCCTATGGACGAGGGCGAATCATCGGAGATTACCGTCGTGTGGCTTTGTATGGGGTGGACCGATTGATTGAGGAAAAGAAGGAAGAGTTTCATGCTTCCGGCAGTATTATGAACAACGAAATCATTCGGGAACGTGAGGAAATTTCAGAGCAGATTCGTGCGTTAGAGCAGTTGAAAAAACTGGCAGAAATCTATGGATATGATATTAGCAAGCCGGCAGGAAATATTCGAGAAGCAATTCAGTGGCTCTATTTCGCTTATCTTGCGGCAACCAAGGAGCAGAATGGTGCAGCGATGTCTTTGGGACGAACTTCTACTTTTTTGGACATCTATGCGGAGCGAGATTTGAAAGAGGGCACCTTTAGCGAAGTGGAAATACAGGAATTGGTGGACCAGTTTATCATGAAGCTTCGTTTGATTAAGTTTGCAAGAACGACAGAGTACAATGCGATTTTTGCAGGAGATCCGACCTGGGTGACAGAGGCACTTGCAGGTATGGGCTTGGATGGACGCCACATGGTAACGAAAATGTCGTTCCGCTATCTGCATACCTTAAATAATATCGGTGCAGCACCAGAGCCGAACTTAACGGTGTTGTGGTCTGTGAATCTTCCAGAAAATTTCAAACGTTTTTGTGCGGACATTTCGATCAAGCATTCTGCAATTCAGTATGAAAATGATGATGTGATGCGACCAGTGCATGGAGATGATTATGGGATTGCCTGTTGTGTCTCTTCCATGCGAATTGGAAAAGAAATGCAGTTTTTTGGTGCGCGAGCGAATTTGGCGAAATGTCTTCTTTATGCAATCAATGGTGGGGTAGATGAACTTTCGGGAAAGCAGGTAGGACCAAAGTATCGTCCGATTACTTCGGAATATTTAGATTACGAAGAGGTAATGACAGCCTATAAAGATATGATGAAATGGTTGGCTGGCGTTTATGTAAATGCCTTAAATATCATCCATTATATGCATGACAAATACTCCTATGAGAAATTAGAGATGGCACTGCATGATAAGAAAATTACACGTTGGTTTGCGACAGGGATTGCAGGTTTTTCGGTAGTGGCGGATTCTCTTTCTGCAATCAAATACGCGAGGGTCAAACCGATACGAAATGAGCAGGGAATTGCAGTAGATTTTGAAACAGTCGGAGATTTTCCAAAGTTCGGTAACGATGATGACAGGGTAGATGATATCGCCAAAGAGGTATTGCATCTTTTTGTAGGATATATCAAAGAGAATCAGGCATACCGTGGTGGTTTTCCAACGACTTCCATTCTCACTATCACATCGAACGTCTCATACGGTAAAAATACAGGTTCTACACCAGACGGAAGAAAACGAGGCGAAGCCTTTGCACCAGGCAGCAATCCGATGCATGGACGCGATACGCATGGTGTGGTAGCCTCACTTGCTTCGGTAGCGAAAATTCCATTTATGGATTCGCAGGACGGTATCTCAAATACGTTTAGCATTGTGCCAGATGCTTTGGGCAAAAATACTGAGGACGCAAAGAACAACCTCACACAGATGCTTGACGGATATATGAGTCAGGGTGGACATCATCTAAATGTCAATGTGTTGAATCAGGATACCCTGCGTGATGCACAAGCTCATCCAGAGAAATATCCGCAGCTTACCATTCGTGTGTCGGGCTACGCAGTAAACTTTATCAAGCTGACCAAGGAGCAGCAGGATGAAGTGATTGCAAGAACGTTCCATGATAGGTTATAATAGCAAAAGAGAAAAAACAAAAGGAGACGAAGAATGGGCTACATTCATTCAATACAAACCTTTGGCACGGTAGATGGACCTGGGGTACGATTTGTCGTGTTTTTCCAAGGCTGCCCAATGCGATGCCAGTATTGCCACAATCCAGATACCTGGGAGATGGCAGATGGAAAAGAAAAATCTGTAGATGAAATCTTAGAGATGTTTGAAAGAAACCGTGCGTTTTATAAGACTGGTGGGATTACCGCGACTGGTGGCGAGCCGATGATGCAGATGGATTTTTTGCTGGAGCTTTTTACCAAGGCGAAGGAAAAAGAGATTCATACCTGTTTGGATACATCGGGCATTTTCTTCCAAGAGGCGTGGTGTAATCCGGAAAATAGAACAGGCGAAGCTTATGCAAAAATAGAGACGCTCATGAGGGTGACCGATTTGGTGATGCTGGATATCAAGCATATCGAAACCGAATCACATAAGACTTTGACAGGGCATGGCAATGAGAAGGTACTTGCGTTTGCAAAATATCTCGATGAAATGAAAAAGCCAGTCTGGATTCGTCATGTGGTAGTCCCTGGTATTACCTACGAGGAAAAACAATTGACGCAGTTTGGAGCATTTTTAAGAACACTTTCAAATGTAGAGAAGCTTGAAGTGTTACCATATCATACACTGGGCGAAAATAAGTATGAGAAGATGGGGATAGAATATCCATTAAAAGGAGTCCCACAGCTTTCCAAGGATGAGGCAGTGGAGGCAGAACGTATCATTCTTAAAAGCTGGGGCAAAGATATGAAACCAATCAATACAACAGAGGAAGATATAAAATCAGGAGGTACAATATGCAAAAGTTGTTAGTAGTTGTAGACATGCAGAATGACTTTATTGATGGAGCACTTGGAACAAAGGAAGCAGTTGCTATCGTTCCAAATGTAAAGGAGAAAATCGAAAATTTCGAAGGAACGGTTCTTTTTACCAGAGACACTCATTTCGAGAATTATATGGATACACAGGAGGGGCATAATCTTCCAGTGCCACATTGTATCAAAGGTACAGAAGGTTGGGAAATCCGTGCGGAATTAGAAGCACTGCGTAAAACGGAAGCGATTGATAAGGTGACATTTGGTTCCTCTGAATTGCCAGAAAAACTTGCGGCATTAAATGCAGAAAATCCAATCGAATCTATCACGTTTGTAGGTCTTTGCACAGATATCTGCGTTATCTCGAACGTAATGGTAACCAAAGCTTTCTTACCAGAAGTACCAGTTATCGTAGATGCAGCTTGTTGTGCTGGAGTATCACCAGAAACCCACAAAAATGCATTAGAGGTTATGAAAGTTTGCCAGGTGAAGGTAGAGAATGAATAAAGAACCCGAAATCATATTTGAAGATAAAGATATCCTTGTCTGCCGCAAGCCGGCAGGTGTAGCTACTCAGACCAAACGGTTAGGGCAGCAGGATATGGAAAGCTTATTAAAAAATTACAGAGCAAGAAAAGGTGAGCCACCCTACATAGGGGTGGTTCATCGTCTTGACCAGCCGGTAGAAGGCGTGATGGTATTTGCCAAAAATCAGCAGGCAGCGGCGCATTTGTCGAAGCAGGTACAGGATAGAGTGATTGGGAAATATTATTATGCAGTATCGGTACAAGAGCTGGATCCTTATTATGCTGAGGGCGTTTTGGAAGACTATCTCGTTACGAACAAGAAAACGAATTTCACAAAAGTGGTAGATATCGATGAATTAAAGAATCAAGGAAAAGAAATTCCGAAAGATGCAAAGTATGCAAAATTAGAGTGGAAACGCGTAAAGACAACGAAGTTCAATTCGCTTTTTCACATTAAACTCCACACAGGTCGTCAACATCAGATACGTGTGCAGATGGCAAATGCAGGTTGTCCATTAGTAGGTGATAGCAAATATGGCGAAGGAAAAGCGGGAGAGCAACTTGCTCTTTGTTCCTACAAGCTGGAGTTTGAACACCCGACCAAAAAAATTCCGATGGAATTTGAAATACAGCCATTAGGCAAAGTCTTTGTTGAATTTTTCTCATAATCTTGGTAAAATAAGTTATTAAATAATAAAAATGGGCATCTCTTAGGTGTTCTTGAAATAGAAAGAGGAGATTTGTTATGGCAAATGACAAGAAATTAGTAGAAGCCATTACTTCGAGAGAAGAGGACTTCACACAATGGTATACAGACGTTGTGAAAAAAGCAGAACTTATGGATTATTCATCGGTAAAAGGATGTATGATTTTTAAACCAAAGGGATATGCCATTTGGGAAAATATTCAAAAGCAGTTAGACGCAAGATTTAAAGAAACAGGCGTAGAGAATGTATATATGCCAATGTTCATTCCAGAAAGCCTTCTTCAGAAGGAAAAAGACCATGTAGAAGGTTTTGCTCCAGAAGTAGCATGGGTGACACATGGCGGATTAGAAGAGCTTCAGGAAAGACTTTGTGTACGTCCTACATCAGAAACACTTTTCTGCGAACTTTTCGCAAAGACAGTTCAGTCTCACAGAGATTTGCCAATGGTTTATAACCAGTGGTGTTCTGTAGTACGTTGGGAAAAGACTACAAGACCATTCCTTCGTTCTTCAGAATTCTTATGGCAGGAAGGACATACGGTTCATGCAACTGCAGAAGAAGCAGAAGAAAGAACGGTGCAGATGTTAAATCTTTACGCAGATTTCTTAGAAGAAGTACTTGCGATTCCTGTTGTAAAAGGCCGTAAAACAGACAAAGAAAAATTCGCTGGTGCAGAAGCGACTTATACGATTGAAGCACTGATGCATGATGGTAAAGCTTTACAGTCAGGTACATCCCATAACTTTGGGGATGGATTTGCAAAAGCATTTGGTATTCAGTATACCGATAAAGAAAATAAATTACAGTATTGCCATGAGACTTCATGGGGTATGTCGACACGTTTGATTGGTGCGATTATCATGGTGCACGGGGATGATTCAGGTTTGGTGCTTCCACCAAGAATTGCTCCAACACAGGTAATGGTAGTTCCAATCCAGCAGAAAAAAGAAGGCGTGCTTGACAAAGCTTATGATGTCAAAGAAGCACTTGCAAAAGATTTCCGTGTAAAAATTGATGCAACAGACAAGACACCTGGTTGGAAATTTGCAGAACAGGAAATTCAGGGTATTCCAGTTCGTGTAGAACTTGGACCAAAGGATATCGAAAATAATCAGTGCGTAGTAGTTCGTCGTGATACAAGAGAAAAGATAGTTGTTTCATTAGATGAATTAAATGAAAAGCTTGCAGAAATCTTAGAAACCATGCAGGCAGATATGCTTGCAAGAGCAAAAGAATTCTTAAACAGCCATATTACAGATGCACGTTCTTATGCAGAATTTGTTCAGAAGGCAGAAAGCAAGACTGGATTTATTCGCGGTATGTGGTGTGAAGGCTTGGATTGCGAATTGAAGATTAAAGAAGATACTGGTGTAACAAGTCGTTGTATGCCATTTGATGATCAGGAACAGATTTCAGATGTATGTGTATGCTGTGGCAAACCAGCTCATAAATTAGTATATTGGGGCAAAGCATACTAATTAGTAACCTTTAGGAGAAGACCATGTTCGAGAAATATTTTGATGGGGTAATTGAACAGGTATATGGAAAAGTCAATGATGCGGAGAAGAATATTGTTATGGCTTGCTATAACAATTCCTTCTCTGTGGAAGGACTTGATGCGATAAAACGTTATTCTGAAAGTGCGGATAGCGTTTTTTTTGCATGGAAAGAGTATCGTGCAGAAGATATTGTAGGGGCCTATGATCCATTTCTTGATGTGATATGCCAAATGCATCGGGAATATGTCAAAGGGGACTTTGATGAATTTCTTACGAAGTGTCAGGTGTATGAATTGCAACGCGATGTACTGAAAATGTACTATGAGACAGGTATTTGTAAGCGTAAGGAAAAGGTGCTTTTGGATGAGGTAGAGTATGAGCAGAATCGCATGACCAAGACGATTGCGCTTATGTTGAAGGCTGTTGCGGAGTATAAACCATTGATGCTGGTGGTGAACCGTTTCCAAATGGCGAGTAAAAGTACGATTCAGCTGGTGCGTGCACTGGTAGAGGAACCATCCAATAAAATCGGCATCGTCCTTGGGGTAAATGAGGCTCGTATCCGAAAAGATAATCGTGCACATGAATGGGGATTGCTGACCGAAAAATTAAATGACTATGGGCAGGTATATCATATTGGCAGCAGTGGAGTTGCCAGAAACAGTAGCTATCAGACCGTAGAAAAACAGTATCAGGATTATAAGAAGCTGTTTGTGCAGCTCAATAATGTCATTGAACTTTTGGATTATGATCAGGCCAACAGTTATTTTTTGGACATTGAAAGACAGATTAAATTTGAAGAAGCCAAAATGCCAGATGGTGTGAAATTATCGCTTTATTTCATGCATACACAGGTGGCAATCTTGTTGGGAGATTTGTCCAAAGCATTGGATATTATCGAGGATATCTCGAAGCTGGATGTGCCTGGCAGAGAGAGTATTATTACATACCAATGTTCGATGGATTTGGCGACCTGCTATATGTATCAAGGAAAATTGGAGCAGGCAGAGCGTTATGCAGAGGTAGCCAGAAAAGAGGCAGAAAATATTGGTCAGGCAGAATATATTTTTAAGGCTGAGGTTTTGAAATTAAGTATTCAGATGTCAGGCTGGCACAACATTTTCTTCTGTGTAAAAGACGTAGAAGTAGACAAAACGATTATAGAAAAATTGATGCATTATGAATATTATAATCATCTTGCACACGTATATATCTATGCTTATGATAACCGACCAGAAGTAGTTGCAAAAGCATATCGTTCTGAGTCAGCATTGATTCACTTTACCAAAGGTGTTAAGCTCGCAAAGGAAATTGGAAACGAGGTACTGGTTTGCAATGCATATCAGAAAAATGCGATGATTGCATCCACAAACGGAATGAACGAGATTGCATTAATCTATTCCATCCGAACCTTCCAGTACATTCAAAATCATAAGTCCATAGAAGGCGGACGTATGCTCTCAGCGATTGGCTATAATCTGAGTGCATTAGGGCATCTAGAGGAATCGGCATGGTTTTATGGTCAGGCGATTGCGTTATTCTATGAATTACAGTTGCCAGAAGATATTGCAGAGGTTTGCTACAACTTTGCTTTAACCTGTATTACACAGGAAAAGTATAAGCTGGCAGAGGAAGCCCTGCAGATTGCGATTAAGACGGTAGATAAGTTACACTTAAATAGTTTGCGAGTTTGTAATTTGGCGAAACTGTATGCGATTCAGGCACTTCTTAGTGTTATGCAGGGGAATCGTTTTGATAGCGAAAGATATCTATTAAGTTGTGCGCAGTTTTTGAATTATATATTAGAAAAACAAAAAGAAGAAGTTGTGCACGATTTTGCACGAAGTGATGATGATATGTGTCTGTATCATTTTGCAAAGGCGATGCATGAACTGAGTGTAGAGAATATCGATGCTGCATTGGCAGAGTTTGAAGAAACGGAAAATTACTTTGAAAATGCAGAAGGCAATCTGTTTTATATTCATGTGCTTTATCGTCGTTCTAGAATGGAATTGTTCCAGAAATTAGGAAGAATGGAGCTATTCGAAATAGAGCGAGCAAATTTGTTGCAGCGTCAAGAGATGGTTGTTCAGATTGCAGCAAGTCTCCCAGAAGATATGCTGAATGAGGTTCGACAAAAAGTTGGAAAACTGGACAAAACGCCAAAAGCACAAATCGATGAATTGATTCGTCAAATTGCTTTGCGAAAAGAGAATAAGAGAAATAAGAAACAGTTGGAATTTATATCTACCTGGCAGAATCTTTTGGATAAGACGGATGTACGAATCTATGAAATGGTAAAAAGCTCGATTCGTCTTTTCCTGAACCGTTTCAATAACGACTGCGCGTTATATGTTCGCTGTGAGGAAGGGAGTTCTCAGGTGCTATATAATGACACAGGTATTTTCTTCTCACAAGAGAAATTGGATGGTTTGGAGAAGTGCATTCGTGAATATCCAGATGGAGTAGCGGTTTCGAAGATTAGCCATACGTTCTCTGAGCATAAAGAAATGATTTCCTTCTTTGGTGAGGATGAAGTATGCTCCTTTGTTGCAGTGCCGTTCTTTAAAGATGGCCAGTTAGAAAGTTATTTCATCACTTACATTAAGATGAAGGACAATTGGCATGATTCGGTCAATCGTTATCTTTTGAATGAAGACGATTTAAAAATTTATCAGCTCTTGATAAGGGAATTGGGACATGCGATTCATCGAATGGAATATTATGATAAAATATCTCAGATGAACAGACGCCTGCAGGAGGCGGCAACCACAGATGTTTTGACCGGAATTACCAATCGTATGGGTATGTATGAAAGACTTCGTTTGGAATTAGAAAAACGCAAAGTGATACATGGTTTGGGTGTAATGTTTATTGATTTGGATAATTTCAAGCCATATAATGATACGTATGGACATGAGATTGGAGATATTGTACTTCAAGGAATGGCACGTATTTTTGATGAGGTTATTGGTGATAAAGGCTTTGTAAGTCGTTATGGTGGTGATGAATTTATTATCATCGCTTATACGAATCAAAAGCATGAGATTGAGGCAATCGTTCAGTCAATCTATAAAAAGATTGAGGAAACAGATGGCTTCAAAGAATCGATTGAAGCTACTTTGGGAATGAAAGTAGAAATCGAAGAGAAACATAAAATCGGCTGCTCGATAGGAATTACCACCTGCGATGAGTTTGCCACAGAAAATTATGTGGATGATTTAATCAAAATCGCGGATGATTCTTTATATAGCGTAAAGGCAGCAGGAAAAGGAACGTATATTTTTGCATGAGAGTAGAATTACCAGTTGATGTGAAAAATATCATAGAGACACTGGAAGCAAATGGTTATGAAGCATTTGCAGTGGGAGGGTGTGTCAGAGACACACTCCTTCTTCGTGTGCCTGGGGACTGGGATATTACGACTTCTGCAAAGCCAGAGGAAGTGAAAGCACTTTTCTCGCATACGATTGATACCGGAATTCAGCATGGTACTGTAACCATTATGAAGAACCATGTGGGTTATGAAGTGACTACCTATCGTATTGATGGTGAATACGAAGATGCAAGACATCCAAAGGAAGTCATTTTTACTGCAAATCTGGTGGAAGATTTGAAACGACGTGACTTCACGATTAATGCCATGGCATATAACGATAGAGTAGGCATTGTAGATGAGTTTCAGGGAATGCAGGATTTAGAGGATAAAGTTGTTCGTTGTGTGGGTAATCCAAGAGAACGATTTTCAGAGGATGCGCTTCGTATGCTTCGAGCAATACGTTTTGCGGCACAGCTTGGATTTCGTATTGATGAGGAGACCAAGGCGGCGATTAAGGAGCTTGCCCCAACGCTTGCGAAGGTGAGTAAGGAACGTATTGCAGTGGAACTGGTGAAGATTTTGGTTTCAGATCATCCGGAAGAAATTCGTACGGCGTATGAACTGGGATTGACCAGAGTGTTTATGCCGGAGTTTGATGTCGCGATGGAAACCATACAGAACAATCACCATCATAAGTATACGGTAGGAGAGCATTCCATTGTTGCGATGCAGCATGTTCAACCGGAAAAAATGATTCGACTGATTATGCTTCTGCACGATTTGGCAAAACCCGTAGTGCTTACGACGGATGATAAAGGCTACGACCATTTTGTTGGCCATACGCAGGCAGGGGCCAATATGGCAAAAGGAATTCTGCGTCGATTGAAATTTGATAATGCGACGATAGATTTCGTATATCGTATGGTGAAGCATCATGATGACAGACCACCAATGGATAATATGGCCTTGGTGCGTAGAAGAATCAGTGAAATCGGCTTGGAAAATATGCCGATGATGATTGAAATCAAACGTGCCGATATTTTGGCACAGAGTGATTACAATTTCGAGTCTAAGATGGGTTATGTAGATGATTTGGAAAGAGCTTATCAAGAAGTAATCGAAAAGAATTACTGCGTAGATAAAAAAGATTTGTCGGTAAACGGCAGAGATTTGATTGCTATGGGCATGAAGCCTGGCGAAGAAATTGGCGTGGTTTTGGATTTATTGTTTGATATTGTTATCAACGATCCAAGACTGAATGAGCGAGAAAAATTATTAGAACGAGCGAATAAATTAATTACCCCTTTCATAGGATAAACAGATACTATGTGAATCATATGGAGGGGTTTTTTGTATAATCAGACGGAAGGAATTCTTTCACAATATGAAATTGAAATACAGGAAGTTGTAAAGGGGAGAGGAGCCTTTATTTGTGATACAAATAAGGGGAAAAAGCTGTTAATGCCGTTCCGTGGTTCTAAGGAAAAAGGAATGCTGCTTTATCGATTTCTGGTGGAATTAGAGAAAAAGGGTTTTGCTGTGGAGCAAATTGAATTGACGAAAACATTGGAAGCGGTATCGGAGGATGCGTATACTGGGGAACGTTTTTTGTTGAAGAGTTATGTGGAAGGGACCGAAATCAGTCCTGGTAAATTGAACGAAATGAAGGATGCGGTGCGCATGCTTGCGATTTATCATAATACGGCAGGGCAGATAAATTTAGAAGTGGAATCGTCATTTCATACAGATGCAGTGTTAGAAATTTGGCAACGACATTATCGGGAATTGATTAAGGTTCGGAACTATATACGAAATCGGAAAAAGAAAACGGAATTTGAGCAGATATATATGAAACATTTTGAGCATAATAGAAAAGCGGCAGAGGAATCTCTTGCCATGCTGGAAGGCATAGCAGAAAATGCGGTAAGAGGTGTGTTTTGTCATGGCGATTTCAACCAGCATAATGTTTTGATTTGTAGTGGGAAGTACCAAATGGTGCATTTTGAAAATTTCGTATGTAATTGGCCGGTGTCGGATTTGGCTAATTTTATGCGAAAAATGCTGGAGAAAAATGAATGGGATGAAAAGCTTGGGATGGATTTGATTCTGGAATATGACAAATATCGATCGTTGCAAAAGGAGGAGTATCAACAGCTATATGGCTTGCTGTTGTTCCCGGAAAAGTTTTGGAAGGTGACGAATCACTATATGAGTTCGCGGAAAACGTGGATATCAGGCAGGGATATTGATAAATTGAAAAAGGTAATTGAGCAGGAAGAAAAGCGCTTGAATTTCATAGAAAACATATTTTCTTTTCTAGGATAATGGGGTATACTTGACCTATGAGAAAAATGAATTTACACAAGATAATTTTATATGCAGTAGTTTTTATGATGGCCTTTTGTTTAGCGGCATGTGGAGATGGTAATGCGAGAGACACAGAGTCTCAGCAGACAGAGTCTGAGAAATCAAAGGAAGACCTCTTATTCTTGATTTTGGAGAATGATACACAGGAAGAGGCACTGGGATTGTATTCCGTTTCTAGCGGAGTGGAATATTATTATGAGTATGGATTTTCGACCATGTTTAAAGATAAGTATGGGAATTATGCATCTGCCGCAGAGTTTACACCAGGACGGTTTGTGACGATTGCTCCGCGTGATAAGGATGGTTATTTGACGGAGGTGCAGCTTTCCGACAAGGTCTGGGAGTATGAAAAGGTGCGTCGTTTCCAGATTAACGAAGAAAAAGGTGTGTTTACCATTGCAGATACCAAATACTCGATTCGAGATGAGGTTAGGGTGTTTTCGAATGGAAGAGAATGTGCTTTTTCCGACATTTCAGAAGATGACATTCTGACAGTAGTCGGAATGGGCAAGAAAATCTTATCTGTCGTTGTAACAACCGGGCATGGGACCTTATCTTTGAAAAATACGACCTTGTTTGAGGATAGTTTTTTACAATTAAACAATAATATATTTGCAATGATTACGCCTAATTTGGAGATGGAAGTTCCAGAGGGAGAATATACCCTAAAGGTTGCCAATGATGGATGGGGTGGAAGCACGAAAATTGAAATCGTGCGAGGCGAAACCACAGAAATTGATTTGGATACATTGAAAGGGGAGGGAAAGAAGAAAGGTCTGATTTCTTTCGAAATCGATGTAGAAGAGGTAGAGGTTTATGTGGACTATCAGAAGATTGATCACACGCAGCCAGTGGAACTTACGTATGGTCTGCATGTATTGCAGATAGAAGCGGAAGGATATGACACTTGGAAAAAATATCTGTCTGTCAATTCGGAAGAGGCTACACTAATTATTGAACTGACGGAGGATGATTCGAAAGAGGAGGCTTCGGAGTCAGAAGAGGAAAGCGAGGAAGCTAAGGATTCGGAGAAGGAGGAAGTGGAGACAGAGGAACTGGGAACAGAATCGCTAGAAACCACGGAAATATAGGCTTTTTTCCTTGACAAACACCCAAAAAGGAAGTATAACTATTAGTGCAAGTAATTTGGGCAGTGAATCCGAATTATGATAAATGAAAATCCAGAGGAGGAATATAACATGAACAAGACAGAATTAGTTGCAGCTATGGCTGAAAAAGCTCAGCTTTCTAAAAAAGATGCTGAAGCAGCTTTAAAAGCATTTACAGATGTTGTCGCTGAAGAATTAAAGAAAGGTGAAAAAATCCAGTTAGTAGGATTCGGTACTTTCGAAGTTTCTGAAAGAGCAGCTAGAACAGGTAGAAACCCACAGACAGGTGCAGAAATGAAGATTGAAGCTTCTAAAGCTCCAAAATTCAAAGCTGGTAAAGCATTAAAGGATTCTATCAACTAATTCGATGAGATTAGATAAGTTTTTAAAAGTATCTCGTTTAATTAAGAGAAGAACCATTGCCAATGAGGCTTGTGACGCAGGTCGTGTAAGTGTCAATGGCAAAGAGGCGAAGGCTTCGGTAAACGTGAAGGTAGGCGATATCATTGAGATTGCTTTTGGACAGAAGACGGTCAAAGTAAGAGTCTTGGATATTCAGGATACTACCAAAAAAGAAGAAGCCAAAGATTTATTTGAATATGTATCATAATTTTAAGAACCTCCTAATATAGTTACTATATAGGAGGTTTTTGTATGGAAGAAAATAAATTAACAAAGTCCCATAAGATGATTCTGACCAATCGTAAGAGTGGCAGTTTCACAGGAGTATTGGATGTGATTTCTTTTGATATATCAGAAATTCTGCTGGAAACGGAACAGGGGATGCTGAATGTGAAGGGAAAGGATTTGCATGTGAATCGGTTGAATCTGGAAAAAGGAGAGGTGGATATTGAAGGGATGATAGATTCGCTCTCGTATTCACAGGTGCCAGCCAGTATAAAGAAACCAGAGAATCTCTTGGGAAAGTGGTTCAAATAATGCGTCATATGTGATATAATACATGAGATAAGGAATTAGAAAGAGGTACTTTATGGCGGGAAAACGCAAAAAGAGTGGATATAACGCTGGAACTAAAAGCATTATTTTTATTGTGCTGGTGTTTGTAGTGGTTATGTCGATTCAAATTTTTAAACTAAAAGAGAAAGCCGATCTTCTGGCAGAACGTGAAGAAAACCTGATGCAGCAGTTGACGGAAGAGATACAACGTGAGGAAGAACTGGAAGAGTTGGATTTATATACCAAATCAATGGAATACATAAAGGACATGGCCAATAAGCTGGGTCTTGTATTTGAAAATGAAATTATTTTTAAAGAAAGCGACGAATAGTGTAGATTCGTCGTTTTTTTTGTGGAGAAAAATGCAAAAAGCACTCTGTTTTTTTGACAAAGTATGCGTCGGCTTGTCCGTATAATGAAGTTTGTAGAAAAACGTACATGCGGAGGTTTGTAGAAAAATGGTAAGAGGGATAATTGCATTTGCATGTGGAGGTCTTATGGCATTTTCTGTGATAGTGTTTCTTCAGTATTTGGTTGGGGTACTATCACGGGCACATATATACACCCACTTGAATAAAAAGAAAGAAGGGAATATTGTGTTGACGCGAAAGGAGCCACAGAACCAAAAAATGGAATCCTTTGCTTATGCTGTAAATGGATTGTCGGATGCATTTATGATGATGAGTCAGCCAAAGCCAAAGCAGATAGCGGATGATGTAGGAATGCTGGAGCAGGAATTGACGGGAAAATTCTGTGCCAGTTGTGATGCTTGCGTGGTATGTTGGAATGAGAATCGCATGCGTAGTCTTGGCGGAATACGAGCACTTTTGCATGCAGTAATGAATCATGGTACAAAAGAGGAGCTGATGGTGGATCCGTATGTAGAGAATTGCCACAGGTACGAAGGGATGGTAGAAGAAGCCCTGCAAGCTTTTGGCAGGTTGGAGTTGAATCATGCCTGGTATAATCGCCTTCAGGAAAATCGTTATGTGATAGCACAACAGTTGGATGCAATGGCAGGACTGGTAGAAGAGTGGGCGAAGGCGAGAACCAATATGGATCAGAAGTCGAAGCTTTTGCTTTCGCAGATGATATACGAAGTGCAGGAAAAAGGGTTAGTTGTAGAGGATTTGCATCTGTATGAGGAAAATAAAAGACTCTGTGTGGAAGGGTATGTTTCCTGTAAATGGAATGGAGGAATTCCGGTGAAGCATTATCTTGCCGCAATAGAGAAAGCATTGCATAAGCCGATGCGTGTTGGGAAGGATGCAAAAACGATTTTGACGCAGGAGCCTGTCTTTTTATCCTTATATGAGGATACCAAATATTATGGACTTCAGGGGATTGCCACGGAGAAGAAAACGGGCTCGTTTATCAATGGAGATAGTTTTTCTTTCTTTGCACTGGATGATGGGAATTATCATATTTGCTTATCGGATGGAATGGGTTCTGGAGTAAGAGCAAATCAGGAAAGTGAAATGGTAGTGGATTTGCTGCAAAAGTTTATGGAGGCTGGTTTTCGAAAAGAGATTGCGATTAAGCTTATGAACTCGGCGATGGTATTGCAAGGAGAGGAAAATAGCTATTCGACATTGGATTATGCAATGATAGATTTGTATACGGGACAATTGGAACTGATTAAAATCGGAGGGGCTGCGACCTTTATCAAACGAAAAGAAAATGTTGAAATTATCTCTGATGGAACATTGCCGGCGGGAGCGGATGTTCATATAGAGGTGGAAAGCGTGAAAAAACAAATGGGAAATGGTGATTTTCTTGTAATGGTGACAGATGGTGTGATAGAATATCTTCATGCAAAAGAACCAAATGCATCGCTAGCAGAAATCATTGCGGCAATAAAGACAGATAATGCAGGTGTGCTAGCGGAGAAAATATTAGAACAGGTCATGATACTAATCGGTGGCCATGCCATGGATGATATGACCGTGCTTGTAACAGGGATTTGGGAGAAATAATGCTTCGAGAATTACGAAAGAAAATGGAAGAATTTCAAATGGTAGCTTCTGGCGACAGGGTGCTGGCAGGTGTATCGGGAGGTGCAGATTCGGTATGCCTGTTATTGGCGTTATTGGCATTGCAGGAAGAAATGGGGTTCTCCGTAGAAGTTGTTCATGTAGAACATGGGATTCGTGGAGAAGAAAGTATAAAGGATGCAGAGTTTGTAAAGGATTTGTGTAAACGCTGTCAGGTCGTATGTCATACGGTGGCTGTCGATGTTCCAGCATACTGCGAGCAGACCGGACTGGGCATAGAAGAAGCGGCACGTATTTTGCGGTATCAGGTTTTTGCGGAGCTTGCACAGGAAAAAGGGGCTAAGGTTGCCCTTGCACATCATCAGGAAGATAATGCAGAGACGATTCTGTTTCAAATGGTACGAGGGAGTGCTTTGGCGGGAATGTGTGGAATGCAGCCGGTGCGAGAGGATGAAAATGGGGTTTGTTTCATTCGTCCGCTTTTGTTTTTCCAGCGAAAAGATATTGAAAACTTTTTGAATTCACATGCGATGCCGTGGCGTATTGATAGTACGAATGCAGAATTGGAATACAGTAGGAATTTTCTGCGTGCACAGGTGCTGCCACAATTGGCTGAAATAAATGACCGGGCTGTAGCACATATCAATCAAACAGCGGCTCATTTGTCGGAGGTCAAAGCTTATCTGGATATAGAAACGGAAAAGCTTTGGAGTCGAGTTGCGAAAGTAGATGGAGAAATTATATTAGATACAAAAGCTTTGCTGGAATTGCATTCTGTGATGCAGCGGCAGATTGGGTATAAGGCAATTGTTCTCATGGCGAAACGAAAGAAAGATATTAGTTTTGCGCATGTGGAGGATTTGCTTGCACTTTGTAAGGGTCAATCTGGGAAGAGAATTTCGCTTCCGTATGGCATGACTGCGTGGAAGGAATTTAACCAGGTGTATATTGCGGTTGCGGAAGATGACGACGGAGGATGGAATCAGGAATACGTTATTTCAAAGGAAAAACTAGAGGAATGCTTTCAAACGGGAGAAGTGGTTTCGTTTTTACTAGGTGAGAAGAAAACGAAACTTACTTGTCGTATTTTCGAAAAGCAAGAGGAATCTTTGGAAATTCCTAGAAAAACGTATACGAAATGGTTCGATTATGATAAGATAAAGCAAGGATTTTGTATACGAACACGAAGAAGTGGGGATTATTTTATTAGTGATGCTTCTAAACACCGGAAGAAATTGAAATCGTATTTCATCGATGAAAAAATTCCGTTAACAGAACGTGATAAAATGTGGCTCTTAGCAAGAGAGCACGAGGTCCTTTGGCTGATTGGTGGTCGCATTAGTGAGCATATAAAGGTGACACAAATGACGAAATATATTCTTGAAATTACTTATGATGGAGGAAAAGAGGATGAGTAGAGAAAACGGACAGAATATTAAGGTTCATCTAACGGAAGAACAGATTAATAAACGTGTGGCAGAAATTGGAGCAGAAATCACAGAACGTTTTAAAGGGGAGTCTGTGTATCTGGTTTGTATTTTAAGAGGTTCTATCTTTTTTACAACAGAGCTTGCAAAACGAATTGATTTGCCGATGGAAATTGATTTTATGACTGTGTCCAGCTATGGTGCAGAAACAGTTTCTTCTGGCGTAATTAATGTAAAACAGGATTTGTCTGGTTCCATTGAAGGAAAAAATGTTATCGTGGTAGAAGATATTATTGATTCCGGCAATACGTTAAGTCGTCTGCTTCAGTTGTTTAAGAGTAGAAATCCAAAGACGCTTACCTTGTGTACACTGTTGGATAAGCCAGAGCGAAGACAGGTAGAGGTGGATGTGGACTACACAGGATTTGTGGTTCCAGATAAGTTTGTGGTAGGCTATGGTTTGGACTGGGATCAGAAATATCGTAATCTTCCATATATCGGATTTGTGGAAGAATAAAGGAGAAAAGAGTTTTGAATACAAAGAGTAAGAAAAGAAATGATTTTGGAGGATGGGGTCTGTATTTGATTTTTATCCTTGCAATAGTACTGCTGTGGTGGAATGCAGGGAATAGTAGTCAGAAAACCAGCATGACGAAAGCGGAATTTGTCTTCGCATTACAAGAGGGACAGGTGTCTTCCGTACAGATTGCGCAGAATCCAGAGGTTCCTACTGGAACGGTCAGGGTGATACTAAAAGATGAGACGCAGAAAGTTTTGTATGTATCAGATGTCAATGAGATACAGAAGATTATGGAAACGAATGGTTTCGGTAATTTCTACTGTACAAATGTACCGCAAAAATCGTGGCTGGAAAGCTTCCTGCCATATTTGATTATTTTTGGTATTGTGTTCATTTTCTTTATGATTATGAACAATAATGCAGCACAGCAGAGTGGCGGCAGCAAAATGATGAATTTTGGCAAGAGTCGTGCAAAGCTTGCAACAGATGAAAATGGAAAGAAGACGTTTGCAAATGTGGCAGGTCTTCGTGAAGAAAAAGAAGAATTAGAAGAAATCGTGGATTTCCTTCGTGCCCCAAAGAAGTATACGAATTTAGGTGCACGTATTCCGAAAGGCGTACTTTTGGTAGGACCTCCAGGTACTGGTAAGACACTTCTTGCAAAAGCAGTAGCAGGAGAGGCTGGTGTACCATTCTTTAGTATTTCGGGTTCTGATTTCGTAGAAATGTTCGTTGGTGTAGGCGCGTCACGTGTGAGAGATTTGTTCGAGGATGCGAAAAAGAACGCTCCTTGTATCGTATTTATCGACGAAATTGATGCAGTAGCCCGTCGCCGTGGTACCGGTATGGGTGGCGGACATGATGAACGTGAACAGACCTTAAACCAGATGCTGGTTGAGATGGATGGCTTCGGTGTCAACGAGGGAATTATTGTAATGGCAGCGACCAACCGTGTCGATATCTTGGACCCAGCGATTATGCGTCCAGGACGTTTTGATAGAAAGATTGTCGTAGGTCGCCCTGATGTTGCTGGTCGTGAAGAAATTTTGAATGTGCATGCCAAGAACAAACCACTTGGTGATGATGTGGATTTGAAACAGGTGGCACAGACAACGGCAGGATTTACAGGTGCAGATTTAGAGAACTTATTGAATGAAGCGGCGATTGTAACGGCTCGTGAAGAACGTGCCTATATTACGCAGGACGATATCTGCAAATCCTTTGTTAAGGTTGGTATCGGTGCCGAAAAGAAGAGCAAAGTAATTTCTGAGAAAGAAAAACGTATTACCGCGTATCATGAAGCGGGACATGCGATTCTCTTCCATGTGCTTCCAGATGTAGGACCGGTTTATACGGTGTCTATCATTCCTACTGGAGCTGGGGCAGCAGGTTATACGATGCCACTTCCAGAAAAGGACGAAATGTTCAATTCCAAGGGACGTATGATTCAGGATATTATTGTAGGTCTTGGTGGACGTGTAGCAGAAGAACTGGTATTTGATGATGTGACGACAGGTGCATCTCAGGATATCAAACAGTGTACAAGAACTGCACGTGATATGGTGACAAAATATGGTATGTCAGATAATATTGGTATGATTTGTTATACCAATGAAGATGACGAAGTATTTATCGGGCGTGATCTCGCACACACCAGAAGCTACAGCGAAGGTGTTGCGGCAACGATTGACAGCGAAGTAAAACGCATCATCGACGATGCTTATGCAGAGGCAAAACGCATTATTATAGAGCATCGAGATGTTTTGGATCGTTGTGCAGAGCTTCTTCTGGAAAAAGAAAAGATATCCAGAGAGGAATTTGAAGCACTTTTTGAAGAAAAAGGTGTTGATAGTGTTTCAGAAGAGGCATAGAAATGCTTCGAAAATTTGCGAAAACAAAACCGAGCCTAAAAAACTCGGTTTTTTTATGCATATTTTGCGCAAAAAGGGCAATAATAAAATTGGGAGATGAAAAAGTGCACAAAAAATAACACAAACTTTTGTGAAGTTTGTGCACACTTTCTGTGGGGATAGTGCTATTATAATCCATGTAAAAACCCCCCAATACATTATATATAGTTTTTACTAACCCCATAGTAAAAATACCTTCTCCTAAAAAGACAGCAGATCGATTGGCTGTCTTTTTTACTTTATATAAAGAGCTGACTCAGTAATTTAGTTTTTCTAAATGCTAAGAACTTGCCCCTCTCCATATATTCATTTAGAAGCCTTATGTCAATACAGAGATAAATGAATATATGGAGAGGGGCAAGTTATTGTTTTTGGAAGCAGACAGATTACGTAGCCGCTGCATTATATTTATTAAGAAAAACGAAAGATTGCTGGAAGGGAACATGAAATTGACTATGGGGATATTGTAAGAAAGGGGGAGACTTGCTACAATGCATGACATCAAGAGTTTGTTTTGCATGATAGAGAGGAATAAGATTTATGAACAACAAATCAGAAAACATGAAAAAGAATTCAGTAATCCGTAGAGTGTTGCGTTTTATCGGTGTTGTGTTAGGGACGATTTTGTTCTTGTGGTTCCTGTTGCCTTTTTTGGTGGCAGGGATATTGAATATAGGAAATGTGACAGGGATTGTAGTCTCCGCTGTGTTTGTGATTTATATGGCATTTCTGCCGCTGATACATGAGTGGATTGTGCAATTATGGATGAAAAGGAAAATGAAATGGGTACTAGGCGGCTGTGCAGCAGTTATTAGCGCAATAGCACTGCTTGCAGCGATAGAGACTGGTTGTATGATAAATGCCTGTATGAAAGCACCTGCGGAAAATGCAACAGCGGTGGTGCTAGGGTGCAGAGTGTATGGCGAAAGAGCCAGCTTGTCGCTGGTAGAACGGCTGGAAGCTGCTTATACATATTTAGAAGAACATCCAGAAGCTGCTTGCGTGGTATCTGGCGGACAGGGCCCGGGCGAGGATATCTCAGAGGCAGAATGTATGTATCGCTGGCTTGTGGCAAAAGGGATTGACGAAACTCGTATTTATAAAGAAGAGAAATCTACCTCGACCGAGGAGAATATTGCTTTTTCTAAGGCAGTAATAGAAGAAAATGGCTTGAATGAAAAGATTGCCATTGTGACGAGTGAATATCACAGTTATCGAGCTGGGGTTATCGCAGAGAAATATGAGTTAGATTATGGAACAGCATCTGGGCAGACGGCAATCTGGCTGCTGCCTACCTTCTATATCAGAGAGTTGTATGCAATATTGGCAGAATGGATTTTCTAGATGATTTGACAAGAAAATCGAAAAAATTGCTTGTGCAAATAAATGGAGTATGCTATACTCTAACCTTGTCAGGAGTAATTTTGACATAAATGGGTGGATTCCCGAGTGGCCAAAGGGGACAGACTGTAAATCTGCTGCAAATTGCTTCGGTGGTTCGAATCCACCTCCGCCCATTAAGTTTTGTTTGTCAACCTTTGCGTTGGCGGGCGGGGCTTAACTCTTCGAGTAAGCCCATTAGATGCGCAGCTCGAAGAAAGGAAGTTTGCCCGTTGGGCACTTCTCGCGCGCAAGAATTTGCAAGCAAATTCTTATACTATGCCGGCGTGGCGGAACTGGCAGACGCGCAGGACTTAAAATCCTGTCGTAGCAATACGGTACCGGTTCGATTCCGGTCGCCGGCATTAAAAAAGGAAACGTTTAAAAACGTTTCCTTTTTTATTGTTATTTTTTAAGTTCACGAGAAACCACGGTCGTAGATTCGCGTTCTACCAGTTGAGGACGAAGCATCGTTTTGCTGATGGAAACGTGGTTAATCAAGGAGCGAAGTGTTGTGTAAGCACAACGTCCTAATTCATTTCTCTGCTGAGAAATGGTGGTTAAAGGCGGCTCGGTGGTTGCAGCGATTGGAATATTGTCGAATCCGATGATGCTGACATCTTCTGGCACGCGATAGCCTTCTTTGATACAGGTTTCGATGGCACCTTGGGCGAGAAGGTCATTACCACAAACGATTGCGGTGGCTCCTTCCTTTAAGAAACCTGGCACATGATAATGTGCACTATCTGCAACGAAGAACCCTTTTGCCATCATATTTTCATTGCAAGTAATGTTGTATTCTTTTACGGCGCTTTCAAATGCTTCCTGTCGTTCGTCGGAAACGAGAGATCCCGGAGAACCATTTAAGAAAGCAATTTTCTTGTGCCCAAGATTTACCAAATGCTCGACTGCCATGTGAATGCCTTCACGGCTATCGGTGCCGAGGTAGCCTACGTTTTGATTTCCGTCAATGAAGTTGTCGAATAAAACGGTAGGCATTGTGGTGGTTTTCATCTGTTCCATCCATGGATTGTGTAATGCGAGGCCGAGAATGAATGCTCCACAGTATCCATGCTGTAACAGGTATGTATCATATTTGTTCTGCTCCTGAAATTCTACATCGATTTCTACGACGGTAACATCCCATTTGTGTTTGAATGCATTTTGCTTAAATCCAAGAACAATGTCATAGCCAAAGGTGTCTAAAGTTTTATATTCCACATTTGTTACAAATAAACAAAGCTTGCGGTACTCTACTTTTTTCGAGCGTTTGGTGCTATAACCCATTTCTACAGCGGTATCGAGTACCAACTGTCTTAAATCGTCGCTAATGTCGCTGGCGCCATTCAGGCCCTTGGAAACGGTGCTGATGGAGATGCCTAAGCGGTTTGCGATATCTTTTATTGTTGCCATTTTGTTTTCCTCTTAATTTGTACCTATAAACATCTTCTCTATTATAGGTGAGTTTTCGAAACTATTCAATGTATATTCGTAAATTTTCGAAAAAAATATCAAAAAATATGGTTAAATTGTACAAAAATTAGGGGGCTAAAAAGTGAAAAGTTCCGAAATGACTTGTATACAAGTAGAGTCGTTGACAAATTTACTTCAAAATCTTAAAATAAACTCATACGACTACGAAAAAAACCGAAAAACGTTTCGAAAATAGTGCAGTTTGACTAAAAAACTATGGTATGAGATGTTCGGCGCAGAACATTTTATATAAATACTTTTTCAAAAATAAAAAAGGAGAGGAAAGACATGAAAAAGAAAGTATTATCATTACTCCTCGTTGCAGCAATGGGATTAACAATGCTTGTTGGCTGTGGCGGCGGAGCAAACAACGACACAGAAGCTGGAAACAAGGATACTCAGGGCTCTAAAGAACCAACAGCAGTTACACTTACTGTTTGGGCTCCAGAAAACCAGCAGGAACTTTTAAAGACACAGATGGCTGAGTTCGAAAAAGCTCATCCAGAATACACAATTACTTGGAAAACAGCTAACGTTGGTGAAGACAAAGCTCAGGACGAAGTATTAAAAGACGTTGAAGCAGCAGCAGACGTATTCTTCTATGCAAACGACCAGGTACAGAAACTTGTTGGTGCAGGTGCTATCGCAAGACTTGGTGGTGACACAGAAAAAATGGTAAATGATACAATGGCAGGTGCAGTAGTTGACACAGTAAAAGTTAACGGCGCTTTATATGGTATTCCATTTACACACAACACATTCTTCATGTACTATGACAAAACATTATTTAACGCTGACGAAGTAAAATCTCTTGATACAATCCTTGCTAAAGACCTTGGCGATGGCGTGTTCAACTTCAAATTTGACGACGGCGGCGGCTGGAAACTTGGTGCTTGGTACTATGGTGCTGGCTTATCAGTATTCGGACCAGCTGGTGACAACTTAGAAGCAGGTTGTGACTGGAACAACGCTACAGGTGTTGAAGTTACAAAATACCTCATCAACATGCTTAACAACAAATCAAAAGTTAACACAGAAACTGGTGAAGTTGAATTAATCAAAGAACACAAACTTGGTGCTTGGTTCGATGGTTCTTGGAACTACGAAACATACAAAAAAGAATTAGGTGACAACCTTGGTGTAGCTACAATTCCTACATACAAAGTTGGTGGACAGGATGTTCAGATGAAAGGCTTCTATGGTTCAAAAGCTATCGGTGTTAATGCTCATTCTAAGAACATCAAAGCAGCTACAGAATTCGCAGCTTTCCTTGGCTCAGAAGCTCAGCAGATCGCTCGTTTCACAGCAACAGGTACAGTTCCTACAAACAAAGCAGCAGCAGAAATCGATGCAGTTAAGAACGATATGGTAGCATCTGTAATCGTAGCAGAAGCTAATAACTGTTCAGTAGCTCAGCCAACAGATTCTACATTTGGTGATAGATACTGGAACTATGCTGGAACAATCAAAACAGACATCCTTAATGGTGCTCTTACAGAAGCAAACGTTCAGGAATGGTTAAATACATTCGTAGACGCTTTATGTAAGTAATTATAGTATTTCACAACAGGGATACAATTTGTATCCCTGTTGTTTCTTACCATTTTAGGGAGAAGGGCGATAAGCCTTTTTTCTATTTTATCAGAAGCCTTTTTCTGATATAAAAGTAGGAGGTTTTCATGGGAATCTTTAATAAAAAGAAAGTAGAACATCGTTTCTCCAAACCTTCTGATGCCACAATAGGCCAGTGCTGGTCAAAGGGAAATGCCGTTACGAAAGCATCTCTTTTTGTATTTGGTCTTGGTAATCTTTTAAATAAGCAGATTGTAAGAGGCTTAGCTTTCCTTACGATTGAAATCGCTTATCTTGTATATATGATTACCTTCGGTATTGGCGCACTTGGGGATATGGTTACCCTTGGTACTGCTGAGCAGCAGGAAGTGTGGAATGACGAATTAGGTATTTATGAATATGTCCTAGGTGACAATTCTATGCTTTGCTTACTGTTTGGTGTAACAACAGTAATGCTTACCATTGCAATAGTATTCTTTGCATGCATGTCATTAAAGAGTGCATTTGCAACACAGTATCGTAAAGAAAAAGGAATGAAAGTACCTTTATTTAGAGATGACTTGCGTTCCATTAAAGAAGAAAATTTACACGTAGTAATGATGGCATTCCCTATCGTAGGTGTGCTTGTCTTTACAATCGTGCCACTTATTTATACAATTTTAGTAGCATTCACAAACTACGATAGAAATCACCAGCCACCAGGAAAGTTATTTGAATGGGTAGGCTTAGAAAACTTTTCAGCATTCTTTGCATCAGCTGGTAAATTAGCTGGTACATTCTGGCCAGTATTGGGTTGGACATTAATTTGGGCAGTTTTAGCAACCGTAACCTGTTATGTAGGTGGATTGGTACTTGCTCTTTTAATTAATAGAAAAGGTACTAGAATCAAAGGATTCTGGAGATTTATGTTCGTAATCTCTATCGCTGTACCACAGTTTGTAACATTACTTAGTATGAAGACTATTTTTGCAGGTGGTGGTCCTGTAAACGTACTTTTGAAGGATGAATTGCATCTTATTGATAGTCCAATTTACTTCTTTACAGACCCAACTCTTGCAAGAATACTTATTATTTGTATTAACTTCTGGATTGGTGTTCCATTTACTATGTTATCTACAACTGGTATTTTACAGAACATTCCAGGTGAGTTATACGAAGCAGCGAAAATCGACGGTGCAAATGCTTTCACGATTTTCTGGAAGATTACAATGCCATACATGATTTTCGTTATGACTCCAAACCTTATTACCTCATTTACAGGTAATATCAATAACTTTAACGTAATTTACTTATTATCAGGCGGTGGCCCAACAAACGTAAATTACTACTTCGCAGGCGACACGGACCTTCTCGTTACATGGTTATACAAGTTAACCTTGGAACAGAAGGACTACAACTTAGGCGCTGTTATCGGTATCTTAACATTCGTGGTACTCGCAACGGTATCACTTATTACATATCGTAACACCGCTTCATACAAAGATGAGGGGGCATTCCAATAATGAAAGCAAAAAGATTTATTACGAATACAGCCTGCCACATTTTGCTTGCTGTACTTAGTGTTATTTGGGTTTTACCTATTATTTATGTAATTCTTACTTCTTTCCGTAAGGAAGGTGGTTCTTATAAGAGTTACATTATTCCAAAGGAATTTACGATTGATAACTACATCAATTTATTTAAGAACAACCTCGGTGGTTTGGATTTCAAACAGTGGTTCTTTAATACATTGATTATCGCGTTATTTACAATGTTAATTTCCGGTTTTATGGTAATTGCAGTATCTTACTGTATGAGCCGTTTACGTTTCAAAATGCGTAAACCATTCATGAACGTGGCATTAATTCTTGGTATGTTCCCAGGTTTCATGTCAATGTTCGCGATTTACTATATCTTAAAAGGACTTGGATTCCTTGAGACAGGTCTTTTAAAACAGATTGCGTTGATATTGTGTTATTCCGGTGGTGCCGGACTAGGCTTCTATATGGCGAAAGGTTTCTTCGATACGATTCCAAAGACAATCGACGAAGCTGCATATATCGATGGTGCTTCTAAATGGGAAACATTCATCCATATTACATTGCCAATGTCTAAGCCAATCATTACACATACTTTATTAACAGCATTCATGGGACCTTGGACAGACTACATCTTTGCTAGGGTTATTATGGGTCAGGATACAAAGTACTATACAATCGCAATTGGTTTGTGGACGATGTTGGAAAAAGAATACATCGAGACATATTACACGCAGTTCTATGCAGGTTGTGTACTGATTTCGATTCCGATTTCCATACTTTTCTTATTGACACAGAAGTGTTATGTAGAAGGTGTATCTGGAGCGGTTAAAGGCTAATATGCATGATAATGACTACCACAGGCACCTAGTGTTTGTGGTAGTTTTTTTATCCAGATTTGGAGGATATTATGAAAAAGAAAATAATGAGTCTTCTGCTTGTTACTGCGATGTTTGCGACCATGTTGACAGGATGTGAACAGAAAAAGCAGGATGAAGGCAGTCAGGTTGTAGAAAATGTAATAGAGTATGACTATTACCAGGACTTAAATATTATAGATGATAACTATCGTAACTTTTATGAAATTTTTGTATATTCTTTCTATGATTCCGATGGGGATTGTGTCGGGGATTTACAGGGCGTTATCAAAAAATTAGATTATGTAGAATACATGGGATTCAATGGGATTTGGTTCATGCCAATTATGCCATCGCCTACTTACCATAAATATGATGTGACAGATTATTGTGCGATTGATGAAGCGTATGGAACAATGGAAGATTTCGAGCAGTTAGTTGCGGAATGTCATGAACGTGGTATCAATGTGGTAATTGACTTTGTAATTAACCATAGTTCATCCAAGCATCCTTGGTTTACACAGGCTTGTGACTACTTGAGAGATTTAGAAGATGGACAGGAACCAAATGTAGCGGAATGTCCTTATGTAGATTATTATCATTTCTCAAAAGAGAAAGAAGCGTCTACCTTCTATCAGGTGTCTGGAACAGAATGGTATTATGAAGGTGCTTTCGAGTCTGGTATGCCAGATTTGAATTTACAGAGTGATGCTGTTCGTAAAGAGATTCAAGAAATTGCAAAATTCTGGATTGATAAAGGTGTGGATGGTTTCCGTATGGATGCGGTTCGATATTATGACAGAGCAGGCGTACAGGCAAATAATGAGGTGTTGAACTGGATTTATTCTGAATGCACCAAACTAAATCCAGATTTTTATATGGTATCTGAGGCGTGGGAGCCGTTAGGTACGATTACGCAGTACTATGGAAGCAAAACCCCAAGTATGTTTAACTTTGACGCAGGTCAGGCGACAGGTATGCTCTTTAAAGCGGGCAAGGGATATATGCCTGTTGGAGACTATATCGATCAACTAATTGCTTATGATAAGCGTTTCTCAGAACAGAATCCAGATTATATTGATGCTCCATTCCTTACGAATCATGACATGGGACGTGTTGCAGAAGCATGTGTAAATAATGAGAAAAACATGAAGATGTCAGCAGGCCTTATGATGATGATGAATGGGAACCCATTCGTTTATTATGGCGAAGAAATCGGTATGAACAGTACTAGTGATAAGGACGAAAATAAACGTCTCCCAATGTACTGGTCAGATATCGTAAGAGCTGGTACAACAGATGGACCGCCAAAATGTAATCTTGGCATTACATCGTCATTTGAAGCTGTAGATGAGCAGTTAAAGGATGGACATTCTATATTAAACTACTACAGACATGCAATTCGTCTGCGTAATGAAAATCCAGAGATTGCACGTGGTGAAATTAAGAAAATCGATGCACTTTGTACTGATACATACGGCGTTATGACAAAGACCTACGAAGGTAGCACAATTGCCATCGCAATCAATAACAAGGATGAAGAGGTGCAGATTAATTTAAGTGAAAGCGAAATCGCTGAAATGGGAATTCGTGGATACTTGACTTTGCAGGGGGAAGAAATCACATTGAAAGATGGCGTGTTGACATTGCCAGCAAAGAGTATTTGTATCCTGAAATAGTTTGGGATTCCGTAGATTGTCACACCAGCTATAAAACAAAAAGGAACATAATGGGAAGCTTTACGTTAGTATAGCGACCATTATGTTCCTTTTTCTTTATAAGTTCTGGTGTGCAATCAGCATTTCCTGAATCTGCTTCTGGAAATAAGCGCCTATATGTTTTTGGTCTTCTTTATCCAATTCTTTAAAAGTGATTGGTTTGCCATATTCGAGGATTACATTTGCTGCCTTGATGGTTGGGAAGTGGTCCTCGAAAATTTTATTGGTTCCAGTAATTGCAACAGGAACGATTTTGCATCCTGTTTTGGAAGCGATTTTAAAACTACCATCTTTGAACTCACTGATGTCGGTTGGGTTTTCTTTGTTCTTATTTCTAGTTCCTTCAGGGAAGATGAAAATAGAAATACCACGTTTTACTTTTTCGATACAGCTTAAGATTACCTTTAAGCCTTCTTTTACATCTTCACGATTTAAGAATTCGCAGTGAAGTCGTTTCATCCAAGCACGAAGTGCAGGAACTTTGTTTACGACATCCTTAGCAACGAAACCAGTTAGTCCTGGACATCTCGCATAGGTAATTACGATGTCAACCATGCTTCGGTGGTTTGCAACGTAGAGCACTGGTTCATCAGTTGGTACATTTTCCTCGCCGATAACGGTGATATGAATACCAGCAAGTGTATGCAGGATTTTAAATACCCACTGAATCATACGAAGCTGTATTAGGTCTGCTTTCTCTTGGTTAATGAATTTGCCATAAAGCCAAAAGATGCCAAGTGGAATATAACCCACTAATAAATATAGAAATATAAATCCAAATGTTAATATTGTTCTCATCTGTTTACCTCAAATTTCCCATGTAAAATCTAACAATTCCACCATATTATACAAAATGCATCTTAGAAAAGCAATGAAAAAAGTATAAAACTTCCATTCACAAAGTAGCAGCTTCGCAAATTCCGATTTGCCGTCGCCTTTTCTTCATGCTTTGAAATATATTTTCCTCTGTATCGTGGATGCATTTTCGAACTTTTAGGGAAAACGCTTAAATTTCTTGAAACACAATTACGGCTTAAGTTTTATGTCTTTCAACCATTTTACTATCTGCGAAGTATGTTCCGATGTGGGAAAGACACTGGTACATCCTTTCCTAGCATCTCTAAGTACGGCATCTTTATATAGTTGATATTACATGTGCATACTCGAA